>NZ_BTTW01000002.1:1200000-1530149 GCF_036245865.1 Corallococcus caeni
GCGTCCCGCACGCCCACGGTGGGCACGTGCGTCCCGATGCCACGGGGGGCGTAGAGCTCCGAGGCGAACACGGGGTTGGCGTGGATGATGGTGGTGCGGCGGGCGGGGTCCAGCTTCGTGCGAAACAGGCGGGTGACCTCGGCCACGGCGTTGGGCGGATCGTTGTCGTAGCCATCCGACACGACGACCACCAGCTCGGGCATCCAGTCCAGCGCGTTCAGCAGCGGGGAGGCGAGGTCCGTCTGTCCCCGGGCGCGCGAGAGCAGGGGATGCTCGGGAGGGTGCATCCAGAAGGCGCGGTACTCGCGCGCCGTGGCGGCCAGCAGGTAGTGCGCCGCGAGCGCCACCCCGAGGGGCCGGCGGCGCTTCTCGCTCGAGCCCGAGGCGGAGTAGCTGTTGTCCAGCACGGCCGCCACCCGGCCCAGGGGCACCGAGGCCCGGCGCAAGCTGTTCACCGCCGCCCGCTCGAGCGCCGTGTGCAGCTCCGTCAGACGCTCCTGCCGCACCTCCAGGGGGAGGGAGAGCACGTAGAGTGCCAGCCGGGTGAGCGGCGTGCGCCCCAGGTCCAGGGCGATGGCCCCCTGGGCGCGCGTGGCCGAGCCCTGCAAGCGCAGCCGCTCGGCGGCGGTGAGGCGCGGCTCGATCTTCTTCAGGAAGACGTCCCGGGGGAGCTGGTGCTTCGCGGCGAGCCCCTCGGCGACGGTGTAGGGCAGCTCGAAGAGGGCGGAGGCGTCGTAGTGGGCCCTGCGGAACGTCTCCAGCAGGGGGGCCTGGAACACGCGCTTGCGCCAGCCGTGGAAGAGGAAGGGGTTGAGTTCTCCGGGCAGCTTGAGGTGGCCGTGCGCCACGGCGGCGCGCAGCTTGGAGCGGTACTTCACCGCGTCGAAGTGCAGGTCCGCGCGCCCGTTCAGGAACTCGCGCACGATGGCGCGGGAGCGGCGGTTGTTGATGCGCCGCTCGCGCAGCACGTCCAGCACCCGGTAGGCCCGCTGGGGCGGCAGGGCCCGCAGTGCCGCCGCGATGAGCGCGCCCTCCTCGTGCCGGTCCGCGGACGGGGTCTGCTTTCCGCTCGCCAGCAGGTTGAGGATGATCTGCGCCTGGTTGAAGTGGTTGATGCCCGCGGCCAGTGTGCGCGTGTAGAGGCGGCGGTAGTTGCCGAGGATGTAGGCGTGCAGGAACTCGATGGACACCGCCTGCCCGCGCCCGTCGTTGTAGAACTCGCGCTGCCCGGTGCACGAGAAGCACGCGTTGACGAACATGACCAGGTCCTCACGGGCGACCTGCTCGGCACGTGCGCCCGCGATGTCCATCGGAGGTTCACCCTTCATGCGGAGGGAGCGCCGCTCGGGGAAGGCGGACACGATCAGCTAGTCAAGCTACAAAGGCTCGGTTCGGAAATCGCATCACAGTCCCGCGAGCGGCACCCCTGACCGTAGCATGACGCGGCAGCCGGGCGCGGGCTGACACGCTCCCCGCCGGCCTGCGCTGGAGCTACAGCAACACCGGCTACGTCCTGCTGGGCATCCTGGTGAACCAGGTCGCGGGCACGAAGACGACTCCTGCCACGAAGGGCGGCGAGGCGGCCAGGAAGGCGACGGAGAAGCCCAAGAAGCGACGTCCGGACGCCATTCTGAAGGGACCCGCGGCGCAGAAGCCTCCGGCGCCTCGCACCCCGCTCATCATTCCAACCACGGACGTGTCGGCATGGGGCGTCAACGAAGCCCTGTCATTGCAGGTGGTGTCACCGCTCCAGGCCAGGTACTCCCTTGAGAATCCTGGAACAGCGGGGGTCAACGTGAAGCTGACCCTGCCCGACACCGTCCCGGGGCTGCCCCAGCATGTCGTGCAACACGCCAACGTCCGGGGGCTCTCCCTCTACACGCCCGAATTCTTCAAGAGCTTGAGCAGCATCGAACGCGCCTGCCGCCTCGGCTCATCCACGGCGCGAATCGAACACGTGGGCGAATCAGGTAAAAACGTCACCGCGAGCCTCCGGTTCCAGGAATGGGACCTTCGTACCAAAAGGCTGGGCCTCAGCGGCTTCCGGACGGAGCCCGCCGCTTCGCGCGAGCGCGGATGGGCGCGAGCACGAAGGAGAGGCTCATCAAATGCTCGCGGCCGGGTGCCCGCGGCTGGCTGGTGAGCTCGCAGAGGCGCTCGATGAGTCTGTTGACCTCCTCGACGTCCCTGGCGTTCAGCCAGCCCTTGTTGCGTGCGGTCCAGAGCTCGCGTCGCGGACCGTCGAGGGCCACGTCCTCCAACTTCAGCGCCTGCTCGAAGTCGCGCGTCGCGACGCGCAGGAGGCCCCGGGCAAAACCTCCCACGGCCCCGAGATTGCCGGACCTTCCCGCACGGTAGGCCAGCCGGAGAGGCGCATCGCCGGTGCCGGCGAGGCGGTAGCGCTTCTCGTCTCCTTCGGCGGGCGCTACCTCGCGGACCAGCCCGCCGCGGCAGAGCGCCCGCAGGTGGTAGTAGAGCCCGTCCGCCGGGCGCCCGAGCTGCTCCGCCAGGTCGGCGACGCTCGCCTCTCCGCCGAGCGCGGACAGGGTGTCCACCAGCTCCTGCCGCACCGGAGAGGAGAGCAGCCGGATCTGTGACGGATCCTGGATGGCGCGGCGATCGAACGTCCTGGGCATGCGCGGTGGGCTCCGAACTATGTGTTGAAATTCGGCGCAGTATTTCAACAATGGGGTGGCCGCTGCAAGCCATGCCGGGCGGCCTCGGAGTCTTCATGTTCGCTTCGCCCCTGTTTCACACCGTGCGCCGTGGCTCGCTCGCACTCACCGCCGCCGTCCTCGCTTCCTGTGCCTCGCTCCCCACTCCTTCCGCCGCGCCGGAGACGCTCTCGCCCGAGGCGCTACGCGCGGACCTGCGCTTCGCGATGGAGACCCTCGAGCGCACCCATCCGGACCTGGCGCACTCCATCGACCGGAGCGAACTCGAGCGCATCCGGATGGAGGTCGAACGCACGCTCGACCATCCCCTGACGCATGACGAGGCATGGGCGGCGCTGGCCCGGCTGAACCCGGCCTTCGCGGACGGACATGTGCTGATTGGACCCCAGGGCTGGCGGGAGGCGAGCCGCGCGCACCTGGCTTCCGGGGGCGGCTTCTTCCCGTTCGAGGTGTTCCTCGGGCCGGACGGTGCGCCGAGGATTCTCTCGGCGCTCGGCGGGGGCGCCACGGCGCAGTCCGGCCGGGTCCTCACTCGCATCAACGGACAGGACGCGCGTGATGTCGTGCGGGGGCTGATGTCCCGCATGCACGGAGACACGCCCCGCTTCCGCGCGGCATTGCTCTCGCAGCGGTGGTGGCTCTACTACGGGAAGCTCCACGGCACGCCTGCGCGCTTCGAACTGGAGCTGGACGGGACTGAAGTCGTCCGCGTGCCGGCGAGCCGCGAGCTTCCCGCGATGCTCCAGGCCGAGGAGGACTTCAAGCGGCTCTACCGCTTCGAGCTTCTCGAGGGTGGGGATGCCCTGCTCACGCTGGGCTCGTTCTCCTGGCCGGACAAGGCGCGCTACTTCGCCTTCACCCAGGACGCCTTCGGCAGGATGCGCGCTGCCGGGACGCGACGGCTCGTCATCGACCTGCGCGCCAATGGCGGAGGGGATGACGACATGTGGAAGGAGGGCATCCTCCGTTACGTGGCGGACCGGCCCTATCGCGCGGGTTCGACCTACCTCAAGCGGGTGCAGGAGTCCTCTCGCAAGCAAGGGGAGACCACCGGTCAGGTGGTCTCCGGCGAAATCACCAGCCTCGAGGAACCTCGCGTGGATGAGCCGCTTCGCTTCGCGGGAGAGGTCTGGCTGCTGGTCGGTCCGCTCACCTACTCGTCAGCGGTGCTCTTCAGCAACGTGGTCCAGGACTACCACTTCGGCGCCGTGGCGGGAGTGGGGGACGCGGTACGGGTCCGCCAGTCCGGTGGCACGCAGAGCGTGGTCCTGCCCCACACAGGGCTGATGTTGTCCTATCCCCGGTTCGTGCTGGACCGTCCCGCGGGGGCGCGGGAGCCGGTGCTGCTGCGGCCGGAGGTGGTGCTCGACGATGATCCGCTGCACCCCCGCGCCGCCGTGGACACCCTGCTGTCTCGGCCGGTGGGCGCGCGCCTCCCGTGAGCCCTCTGCGGGAGGCGCGCGTCAGCGCCTCCTGCCAGCCAGCTTCTTCGCTGCCTCGATGAAGTGGCGCAGGGGCCGCGAGCGCTGTGCGCGGCTGGCGGCGGTGCCGAGGAGGACCACGGACGGGGGCCGCCCAAGCAGTGAGCCAGGCAGGTGGAGAAGTGGCTTGAGCCCCTTGGGGTACACGCTGGCCCTGGCCGCCCGCCCATGAGGTGGTGGAGGCGAGGCTCGTGGAGACCCCGCGCTACATGGGCACTCAGCGCAGCTTCGCGCTCAGCCCGGATGGGCGGCATCTGGCCATCGCGAGCGAGCGCCTCGACCGCGGTGGAGACGTGCGCACGTATGGCCCCGCCATTCGTACAGGTCGCGCCGAGAGCCGGTGCGGGCCTACGACGAGATTCTGTGGATTGGACCGGCGGTGCCGCTCGAAGGGCCTGAGACCGGACCCTGACGCAACGCCCGGCGGAGGTGCTCCGCCGGGCCGGTCCCTGGGTTACGGCAGACAGGACTGCGCGTAGACAGGACTGCTGCAGATGGCGTCGTACACGGCCGCGTTGCAGGAGTCGGGGCCGGGGACGACGTTGCAGAGGGTGCCGAAGGAAGCGCCGTAGTTGCCGCAGTTGAACTGGATGCGCTGGCCGTAGCGGTAGAGGACGCCCACCGGGACGATGTAGCTGGAGCCGTTGGCCAGGCAGATGTCCTGCGTCCCCAGCAGATCCACCGTGTAGACCTCATTCGGGTTGAAGCTGCGGCACTCCACCGTGCAGCTGGTGACGGGCTGTGGCGGCAGGTAGCCGAACATGAACGTCGTGGGCTGCCCGGTGAGCGCGCCAAAGGTGCCCGCGGGCGCCCCGGTGGCGGCCAGCGGGTTGCCGGTGCCGTTCCAATTGCCCTGCCCCAGCGAGTAGGTGCCCGCGCCCACCGCGGCCAGCGCGCCCAGGGCCGCGGGCTGGTTGCCGGCGGCGCCATAGTACAGACGGAAGGAGCGCACGCGCCCCGGGGCCAGCGCGCCCAGTTGGAAGTCGAAGTGCGAGCCCACGTCGCCGGGCCCCAGGTCCGTGAACGAGGGCGTCCCGGTGGGGAGTGTCGTGTGGACGGCCAGCGGGTCGAGCGAGGCGAAGCCGTTGCTGGCCACGCCCAGCACGGAGGGGGCCGTGGCGCCCGCGAAGCTGACGAACTCCGAGAAGGTGTTGGGCAGCACGTCGTAGTCGATGCCGCGCGTGTAGCGCAGGTCCGCCACCGGCACGGTTCCGGTGTTCTCGATGAGCACGTCCACCTGGTACAGGAACGGCGTCGCGGGCGACGGAACGTAGCGGTGGGTGACGCGGAACGTGGTGCCCACTCGCACCACCGACGTCGCCGTCGTCGTCGTCGCGGTGAAGCTCTCCACGGTGACGTTGGCGACGCCGCAGCCCGCGGAGGTGTGGCCGGTGATCCCCAGGTCCGCGCTCGCGACGCCCCAGCCCTCGCAGGGCGTCCCGGGGGCTGCTGCCTCCGCGTTCGTGGGCAGGTAGCGCAGCCCCACATCCGTGGTGCCGGACGTGCCGCTGGACAGGGTGCTCGTGGTGCACGTCACGGTCAGGTGTCCCGCGCTCGCCACGCCCAGGCGCACCGTGCCGTTGTCGATGACGCCCGGGCACGAGGGGGGCGGGGGCGGCGGGATGTAGGCGGCCACGGCCGCGTCCGCCTCCGCGCGCCGGAGGCCCTCCACGTTCGCGGGATGGATGGGCGTGCCGGCCTTCGTCAGCACGGGCTCGGGCTCGCCCGCGAGGCTCGCGGTCCCCAGGGTCAGGGTTCCAGCGAGTACGGCCAGCAGCGGCGAGCGGAACTTCGGGAAGGGTCGCATGGGGCTCCTCGGGTGGGTGTGGCGCACGCCAGCAGTGCAGCGCGGGTGCCATGCACGCTCCGCCCGGGGGCCCCTGCGACGGGGCGCGCGGCGGTAGCAGCGAACGCCACGATGCGGCCCCGACTGTGACCCCTCGCGCTACAGCGCTCCTTCTGCCGCCGCTGACCCCGCTGGGAGCCGGGGGGCATCCGCGTCCTCACTGCCGACTTCAACGGCGACGGCCAGGTGGACCTCTTCTCGTTCAGCAACCACGAGGCCGCCATCGTGCTCCAGCAGCCCGCCGGAGCCTATGCGGCCGGGCCCAGGACGGCCTGGGGAAGGGCCGTCCTGGACGCGCTGAGCGCGGACTGGAACGGGGACGGACTGCTGGACCCGGCGCTCGCGGATGATGACGCCCAGACCGCCACCCTGGTGATGAACGTCTGTCTGCCCTGACCCGGGGCGCATGACGGACTCATCCGGTGCCCGGTTCCGGCTCAGCCCGGGACCGGGTATCGCTGTGGCGCTTGGAAGAGATGCTAGACGCGCTTCCGCATCATTTCTCCGCGCGTCGGCTCATCCCCTACAAACCATGCCCCTCCACCGTCCTCTCCCCGCCCTCTCCGGATTGCTGCTGCTCGCCCTCATGGCTTGTAGCGCTCAGCCCGTCGGCTCCGTCCAACTCGCCGCCTCCGTCCAGCAAGCCCTCTCCTCGAGTGATGTCACCCGCGTCAAGGTGACCATCTCCTCCTCCGACATGTCTTCCCACGTCATCGAGCTGGTCAAGTCCAGCGGCTCCTGGGGTGGCCTCATCGGCGGCATCCCCGCCGGGTCCAACCGCGCCTTCCTCGCGGAGGCCTTCGACACCTCCGGCACCTTGCGCTTCCAGGGCCAGACGTCCGGTGTCTCCATCACCGCCAACCAGACCACCGCCGTGGCCCTCAGCCTCCAGGAGACTCCGGCCCCTGCTCCCTATGGCAACGAAGCGCCTGTCATTGACGCGCTGGTCGCCTCTACCAATTCACTTCAGACAGGCGCCTCCCTCTCGCTGGCCGCCACGGTTCATGATCCCGACCCCGGAGACACCGTTACCCTGGCCTGGACCGCCTCTGGAGGCACTTTTTCCGCCCCCACCGCCGCGGCTTCCTCGTGGACGGCTCCTGCCTCCATCGGAGTGCAGACCCTCACCCTCACCCTGACGGACTCCCAGGGCTCCGCCGTCTCCGTCTCCCTCGCCGTCAATGTCGCCCCGGACCTCGCTGCTGGCGACGCCGCCCTCGACATCTCCTTCAACCGCGGGCCTGTCGTCACGAAGGTCTCCGCTTCCCTCAACCGTCTCGACGTGGGGCAGTCCACCGACGTCTCCGCACTTGCCTCCGATGCGGATGCGGATGCCCTTTCCTACCAGTGGACCTCTTCCTGTCCCGGCACCTGGACGAACGCGACGTCCAGCACCGCCTCGTTTGTTCCCTCCTCCAGACCGGCCGACGCATGCAACAACTGCCGCCTCACCGTCACGGCTCAAGACGGCCGGGGTGGGCAGACCACGGGCGCCCTCAACCTCTGTGTCACCGACACCTCTCCCGTGCGTTTCGCTCCGATTTTCACCCACTTCTACCAGTCCGCCACCTCCACCTCGCCAGAGCAGACGGTGGCCTTTGACGTCACCGCGCTGGACCCGCAGGCCAGCTCCCTGACTTTTGCCTGGACCGCCAACACAGGCTCACTGGCCACGGCGCAGAACACCGCCAACACCAGCCATGTCGTGTGGACGGCGCCTGCCTCCACGGCAACGGGTGTCCCCCCCACCATCACCGTCGTCGTCACGAATGCCCACGGCCTCTCGGCCTCGAAGTCCTTCTCTGTCTTCGGGCTGCCGACGGCCATCGACCCAACCGGGATGCTCACGAGCGGAGGGTTGACCTGGGTGAGGCCGGGGACGGCCACCGTGACCTGGATGGATGGAAATACGTACTGCACGAATACGGTCATCGCGGGTCAATCCGGATGGAGAATGCCCACCGTGGAAGAGCTGGCCGATTTGTGGGTCGACAAGGGGACCAGTCTTCTCGCGGCTGAAGGTTGGTCGCTCGAATGGATCTGGACCATGACCCCCTATTCCACTGGTCACGAAGTGGTGCGCATGTCGACCGGCGGCGTCAGCTATGCCTTTGATTTCGACAAGCAACTCCTGGCGTGTGTTCGTGGGACGGGTGAATACCCAGCCACCCTCACCCATGCAGGACGGACCTGGATGCGGCCCGACGCGCCCCCGCGAGCGTACCCGGACGCGGAGACGTACTGCTCCAGCAGGACGACCGCCGGCCACACGGGGTGGCGGCTGCCGACTTCATCGGAACTGGGAGCCTTGCACGTCGCCAAAGGCAGTCGCTTCCTCGCGAACGCGGGATGGCCTCTTGAGTGGATCTGGACCTCGACCCCCTATCGCACCGGGCACGTCGTCGTGCGCGCCGCTGGCGCCGAGAGCTGGAGCGAGGGGGCCGGTTCGTATTTTGTGACCTGCGTATCTCCATGACCCTTGCCTGAATCCGGCCCAAGCAGTGCGCCAGGCGGGTGGAGAAGCGGCTTGAGCCCCCTGATGCGGCTTGGAGGGGCCCGCACGCCGGGGCCAGCCTTGCACCTGCCGTGGGCAGGCCCAGGCGCTCCAGAATCGCTCGCACCCCTCCTGCCTCGTTGAGACGGAGAAGGCCTGAGCGTTTGAACTGGAGTCGTGGGATGACCTTACGACTCCTGTTCCTCCTCGGCGTCTGTCTCCCCTTCACGGCCCTGGCCGGAGCACCCAGGGCGCGGACCTATGACATCGTCATCGTCGGCGGCGGGAAGACCGAAGCCGAGGCCCAGGCCGCGCTCGACAAGCTGAAGCCCCAGGTGCTCTGGGCTGTGTCCCAAGGGCGGCGACACGGACATCAAGAAGCTCATGAAGGCGGTGAAGACCTTCGCCCCGGGTGCGTACTCCAAGAGCATCAAGGGTCAGTACGGCGACCCGTGCCCTCCCGATTCGGCCTTCCTGCCGCCTGACGCCGAGGAGAAGCCGCTCCTGGACCGCATCGCGAAGGAGCCGAACTCCGCGGAGGCCTTCTACGCCTACTCCGCGCACCTGAAGGAGGAGGGCCGTCTGGGGGAATCCCAGGCGATGGTCGACGAGGCCTTGAGGCTGAACCCGAATCACGCCGAAGCTCAGGCCCTGACGCGAGTGCTGATGGTGCTGATGACGGACTGAGCAGGGCTTGTCAGCCCCTTGCGACAGGCGTGCCTGGCGCCTCTTCGAGGACGAAGCCGAACTGACGCACGTCTTCCCCGACGCGCTCGTCCAGAAGGCAGTGCACGTACACCGGCCGGTCCGTCACGCGCGCCGTGGAGAGGAACTCCCAGGTGATCGTTTCCGTGAACTTCACGATCAGCCGCTTTGCCACCGGCCCCGACGGAGTCTCGAGCTTCAGCAGGAGCCACGCCTGGCTTCGGTCGCTATTGGAGGTACTGACCTCTTGGGCCGCGTCGTGAGTGATTGTCCACTGAACGCTCGGGTCACGAAGGCAGGATGCGAATCCCTCTCATCCGGCGCAACGCTATACACTCCCTGGCATGGCCCTCGAGTCCCCTGCCTTCCGTGCAGTCATTCTCGGTTGTGCCCTGCTGTCGTCCTCCTGCTCCGACACCTCCACGCCCCCGCCGACCCCTCCGCCTCCCGAGGAGCCCTGGGACGGGACCTATACGCCCCTGGTGGACCCAACGGACTGGGTCGACCGGGGCGAGTACGCCCCCTGCGCGTTCACCCCGCCCCCGGGGACCGTCGCCGACTGCGATGAGCCTTCTCTCTTCGACCTGTCGAAGTGCGACACGGCCTCGCTCGCCACCCTGGAGCCGCATGGCATCTACCAGGTGGACATGCGTCACGCCTCGGGCCTCGCGGACTTCGCCGGCATCCGGGTCCCCGGGGATGGCGGCACCGCGACCATGAACTACCTCCCGACGATGCGGAGTGCTCCGGTCACGCGGCAGCAGCTCCAGGGGGCCTTCCGCATCTCCGCGCAGTACACCTTCCGGGACACCGTCCGGAACCTGGTCTTCGCGGGCTGCGGCGTCACCGGGCCCGGACTGGTGACGGGGTGCTTCGCCCGCTGCACCGATGGCAAGGTCGCCACCTCCGGCACTTTTGAAGCCGCGCGGATGACCTGGGCGCGGGGCGAGTCCGAATCCTCGGGAGGGCTGCGGCTCCTCTCCGAGACCCATGTGCGGACGGTGCGCCCGGTGGATGTGTATGTCCACCGGGGCCACGCCTACGTCGTCTCCATTGATGACCCGCTCACCCAGGCCCCGGGAGGGCTCGCGGTGGTCGACGTCCGGGACCCCAGCCATCCCGTCATCACGAAGCGCATCACCCTCCCGGGAGACTCGTACTGGAACGCGGCCTGGGCCAAGGACGACGCGCTCTACATCGCCAGCAAGAGCTCGGGGGTCATCGTCTTCGATATCAGCGACCCCGCGGCCCCGGCCTTCGTGCGCAGCGTGCCGGGTCGCGGCCCCATGGATGTCCACACGATGTTCGTGGACGGCAACCGGCTGTACGCCGTGTCGCCGGGTCCTGCCCCCACTGGCGAGACGCTCCTCTTCGACATCTCCACGCCGCTCCAGCCCGTGCTGCTCAGTCGCTTCACCGCCGCCGACACGGAGTCCGCTTTTCCCTCGGCGCATGACTCCTTCGCCTACCAGGACCGGCTCTACGTCAACCACTTCAGCGCGGGCTACGTCGTCTTCGACGTGAAGGACCCGATGAGCCCCCTGGAGCTGGGCCACTACACGTTCGAGTCCGACAACAGCTACGCGACCAGTCACGCGAGCGCGGTGGGCACCTTCGCGGGGAAGACCGTCGCTTTCGAGGGAGGCGAGTACCAGGGCGCCCACCTGCGCGTGCTGGACGTCACGGACCCCACGAACATCCAGCTCATGGGGCGCTACAAGCTGCGTCCGCAGACCTCCATCCACAACATGATCCTCCGGGGCACGCGGCTCTACGTCGCCCATTACCAGGAGGGACTGCGCGTGCTGGACGTCTCCGTGCCCCCTCGGCCGCGCGAAATCGCTCACTTCAACACGTTCCGCGAGTCCGACATCAACAGGGGCGATGACCTGCTCGAGGGTGCCATTGGCATCCGCGTTCCCGGAGACGGCCACGTGTATGTCGTGGACACCGCCAGGGGACTGCTCATCTTCAACGAGCCCTGAGCTGGCGCGATGGGGCGCGGAGCCACACCCCGCGCGGGTTGCGCGATGCGGCCCGGCGGGTGTCTGCTGCCGGGCCCATGTCACGCAACACGCAGTGGAAGGTGGCCGGCTTCGGTGTGTCGGCCCTGGTGCTCGTCGCCGCGCTGGTCTTCGCCAACGGCTCGCATGAGGTCCCTGGAACGCTGTCCTCGGAGCAGAGCGACCGGGATGAATACGCCCAACTGGCGCTGGCGGCCCTCCGCGCCGCGGACCCCACGGGCGAGCTGAAGTACGACCCGGAGCAATTCCTCATCCAGCGCTTCGCCCCGGACGGCGGTCTGGGGATGTCCCTCTACCTCGCGAACTTCTACCGCGAGTACCAGGACACCCCGCCCGAGCGGCGCGGCCAGGTGCTCGCGCGGTTGGGCCGGGCGGGCGTGCTCCCGGAGGCCCCTGGCACCTACGAACAGGCGCGTCCCCTGTTGATGCTCGTGGTTCGCGCCCGCGACACCTTCGAGGCGTTCTCCCAGCAGGGCGGTGAGTCCTCTCCGGTGTCGTGGCGGCCGGTGGGCGAGGTGCTGGCGGAGGCACTCGTCCAGGACACGCCGGACGCCATGCGCTACGTGCCCACGGAGGAGCTGGCGCGCTGGGGCATCTCCTACGAGCAGGCCCGCGCCGATGCGATGGCCAACCTGCGGCGGCTGGAGGCCGCGCCGCTCCGGAACCTGACCCTGGGCGCCTGCGGCCTCTTCACGAACGACAGCTACGGCGCCTCACGGCTGCTGCTGGACGACGTCGTGCGCGGCTGCGAGGTGAAGGGCGATCCGGTGGTGGTCGTCCCCAACCGGGACACGGTGCTCATCACCGGCGCCGACGACGCCACGGGCCTGCTCACGGTGGCGGAGGCGGCCCTGGAGGGCGTCCAGGCGCCGCGCCCCGTGGATGGCCACGCGCTGCGCCTCACCGCCGACGGATGGAAGCCCTTCCTCCCCGAACCGAAGAGCCCGTCGCGGAGCATCCTGGAGAACCTCGCGTTCGCCAGCCGGGTGCGCGGCTACCAGGAGCAGACCGAGCGGCTGCGGAAGCAATTGGAGCAGGAGCACAGCGAGGCCTTCGTCGCCAGCCTCGTGCCGGCCAAGGACGCCCGGGGCCGCCACTTCGGTCAGACTGTCTGGTCGAACGAAGGCGAGGCCCTGCTCCCGCGAGCGGACGTCATCGTCTTCATCGACGCGGCGCTGGGCCCGGACGCGCCCCCGGTGGCCACGGTCCGCTGGGACCTGGTGGTGCGCGACGCCGGAACGCTGCTGATGCCCGAGCTGGGCGTGTATCCGGAGCGCTACCGCGTGCAGGGCTTTCCCTCCAAGGAACAGCTCCAGCGCTGGAAGTCCGACCCGACGGCCATGGACGTGCCCTGAAGGAGGAGGGGGCCCTCACCGCCGAGGGACTCTCTCCGTTGTCCCGGGCTCATCCCCGTCCAGCGCTGGAAGGCGCGTCGCAGGGCCCGTGCATCCGAATAGCCCACTCGCTGCGCGATACCCGCGACGTTGAGCGAGTCGTCGGCAAGCAGGCGGCGGGCTTTCTCCAGGCGGGCGTCCTCGGTCACTTCGCGGAACGTCCGCCCCTCGGCCTTGAGCCGGCGCTGGAGTCCGCGCGGGCTCATTCCCAGGCGCGCGCAAACGCTGGCGAGCGACGGCTCTCCTCGCTCCATGGCCTCTTCGACCTGGGCCCGGAGCCGCTCACGCCAGCCATCGGTGCAGCGGGCGAAGCACCCCGTCACCAGTCCGGGCCCGGTGACGCCGCAGCCCGCGAAGACCAGGTTCCGGACGGTGTACTGCGCGGAGATGCGGAAGGCCCCCTGGAGCTGCTGCCGCGTGACCGGAGCACTCCGCATCGTCGGGAGATAGTTCATGGTCGCGGTGCCGCCATCCCCGGGGAGCCGGATGCCGGCGACGTCCGCGAGGCCCGAGGCGTGGCGCATGTCCACCTGGTAGATGCCATGCGGCTCCAGGGTGGCGAGCGAGGCCGTGTCGCACTTCGACAGGTCGAAGAGAGAAGGCTCATCGCAGTCGGCGACGGTCCCCGGGGGCGGGGTGAACGCGCAGGGGGCGTACTCGCCCCGGTCGACCCAGTCCGTTGGGTCCACCAGGGGCGTATAGGTGTCGGAGCAGGAGGACGACAGCAGGGCACAACCGAGAATGACTGCACGGAGGGCAGGGAACTCGAGGGCCATGCCAGGGAGTGTATGGTGTTGCGCCGGATGAGAGGGATTCGCCTCCTGCCTTCGTGGCCATCACGGGCCTGCTTTTCGTAGGCATCCCGACCTGGGAGCAGAATCGATACGAACGCGTCCGTCGCGAGGGTCAACGCTATCGATATGCGGAAGCGGAGAGTGGCTCACGCATCCACTGAGCCGCCAAGCATGGCGGGCCGGGGGACCTCCGCCAGCGCCTGTGCGCGGAGGCACAGCGCGCACAGGCCCAGGATGCCCAGCAGCTTGCAGAGGGAAATCCACGGCGCGAGGACCGGCACGTACGCGGCGACTCCCAACATGCCCGCCAGGGCCAGGAGCAGGCCCAGCGGGAAGACCATGCACGCATAGAGCACTCCGAAGTGCCACCGGGGGCCGCCGTCACGGGCCGCGATGACAACGGCGGGCATCATCAGGAGGAGGTGATGCTCCCAGGCATAGGTGGAGGCGATGGACGCAATCCCTAGCAGCACGGCCAGGGCCGCTGAAGGTGGACAGGCATTGCGGACCCACAGGGCCCACCTGACTAGCAGCGCCGCGATGAAGCTCAACGCTCCGAACTGGACGGCTCTCGCGGGATGGTAGATGTCGGCTCCTGGCCATGCGTGGCTGAGCACGCCGACCAGGGAGTGATTGTACTCCGAGGCAATGGGCACCCGGAGCCCCAGCTCCTTCAGGTTCCCCTGCGCGTGACCCAGCAGGATCTGCGTGTAATAGGCAAGCTGAATGTCCAGCCCCACCAGCGGTAGCACCATCACGGAGAGGCCGACAACAATCGCAATCGCCGCCACCACCGGGCGCCACTGGCGCCGGACGAACCAATAAAGCAGAAGCAATCCCGGAATCACCTTGATGACCGCGGCCACGCCGACAAGGGCTCCAGCGGCACGGGGACGCCGCTCCGCCAGCACCATGGCGCCGAGCGTTGGCAGCAGGACCACCAGGTTGATCTGTCCCCAGAGGAGGTTGTCCCAGAGCGGGAAGTAGGTGGCCACCAGCAGCGTGGCCAGCTTCCAGTCCAGCCCCAGGTGTCGTCGCATCAGCAGCAGGATGCCCACCAGCAGCAGCTCGTTGAGAACGAACATGGCGAAGTAGCCGGTCTTCATCGGGAGCGCCATGCTCCACGACATCGTCAGCAGGAAAGGCGGTGGGTAGACGAAGGGAGGAAGCTGCAGGGAGCTGAGTTGCCGCAGCTGCTCGACGTCATAGGGATTGCCGCCATCGAGCGCCACCTTCAGCGCGTAGTAATACGCGCCAAAGTCCCCTCCAGCAGCGAGCATGCGCTTGGGCAGGAGGTTGAAGGCCAGGTACAGGAGCGGAGGCAGCAGGTGGATGAGGCTGGCGAGCGCCAGGAGAAGCCATTGGTGGGGGCGGACGTTTTTTTCCAAGTGCATGTCGGCTCTTCGGGAGGAGGGCGACAACCGTCCGCGCGGCGAACATGGGAGGGGGTCGTGCCAGTCGCAGACGAAAGCCCTCGTACCAGGAATATCGAGGAAAATGGAGCCATTGCTACGGTGAACAGCCCAAGCTTGATGGACGCGTGAGGCCCGTCGATGCTTCGGGCTTGACGTTTTCAGTGAATTCGCAGCGCGCCCTGGCTCAGTCTTACGTGCGGCGTTCCGGTGAACGAGGTGCCCCAAGGGACCTCGAGCATCCCGCCCGGGGTAGAACCACCGGAGCAGGCTGTCAGACCGCGAGGGCAAGCTTCCTTCGACTGGCACCCGATTGAAGGACGTTCATGGCAACCCTGAAACAGCTGGCGTTCCGGATGGCGCGGACCCCTGCCTCCGGCTCCCTGGTGCGCTTTGGCTTCGCGCACGCGGACCGGCTCCTGCCCCTCACCTCCGTGGACCGCTCGGAGCTTGCAGCCCTCTACCGTCACCCGCGTCCCGTCTACGGCACCTTCCACCACATCGCCGTCCCCTTGCGGGGCGTGCCGGACGTCTTCGCCCTGGCGCACCCTCGTCACGCTGGGCTTCGCGCGGGCCTCTTCGCGCTCATCGCCGCTGCACGGCAGCGGGCCCCCGCGTCGGTGCTCGTCAATGCGGGCCCTCGGCAGGACGTGGGGCAGGTGCACTTCCACCTCACGGACGACACGCCCTTCAGCGACGCCGTCCGCTCGGAGCAGCTCACCTGGCCGGACTGGGACGCGGCCGTCCGTGCGCTGACCTCCGTCCCCGACATCCAGGAGCGCTACCGCGCTGGGTTCTCGCTGCTCCAGGACGCCGGGGACCCTCGGGTTCGCCTCATCTGACCGCTGTGGGGGACCAGAAGCCCGCCAGCGCCCCCGAGGCGTGGGCCTCGGTGTAGCGGCGCAGGTCCTCCGCGTTGTCCGCCTCCAGCCAGCCGGACGCGATGGGCACGGCGTGGATCGCCACGCCGTCGGTGATGAGGTCCTGGAGGAAGGCTGTCATGGAGATGTTCCAGTAACGCGGGTCCTTCGCCACTCGCTGCTCGAAGCGCTCCATCAGTGCGTGCAGGACGCCGGGGCCGAAGCGCAGCAGCCCGATGTACTGCCCCTGCACCTGCTCCACCGAACGCACCCTCGCGCCGATGTCCACGATGCGCTCGCCTTCCAGGCGCAGGGACTCGCAGTCCGTCGTGGGGTCCTCCATCCTCAGCTCCCAGAGCCGACGCCACTGCGTGTCGATGGCGACCTCCACGTCCCGGGACGCGGCGAGCATCCGCGCCAACACCTCATGCTTGAAGACGATGTCCCCATAGGAGACGAGGACCGGCTCCGTCCTCGACACCACCGGCAGGCTGAAGCGCAACGTGGAGACCATGTTGCCCGTCGTGTACGCCGGGTTCACCACGACGCGCACGTTGCGGCCCGCTTGCGTCAGCTCTGGATACGCGCCGGCCATCACCGTGACGTCCACGCCGAAGTGCTCGTAGACCGCCAGCTGATGGTCGAGCAGCGGGGCTCCCGCCAGCTCCACCAGACACTTCGGGCGGTTCGCCGCGAGCGGCCCCATGCGGGTGCCCAGGCCCGCGGCAAGGATGATGGCTTTCATGGTTCGTATGCCTCCATGACTTCAAGGACCGAGGGAAGGTGACGGGGCTCACGCTCGGGGTGCCAGAGGACGCCCAGCGAGCGCCGCTCCCTGTTCGCGAAGGCCTCCACCGCGCCGTCCTCCGAGCGCGCGAGGACGTCCCATCCGTCAGGCATTGAGTCCTCCGCCACGCCCCATTGGTGGAAGCTCGCCACCTGCGCCGGGCCCCGCCACGCATGGGCGAGGGGACCCGTCAGCACGTGGCGCACGCGCACGTGGCCTTCGACAGGCACGAGCCGCATCCCCGCGAAGAGCGCGAGCATCTGCGCGCCCCGGCACACGCCCAGCACCGGCGTCCGCGTCCGGGCGGCGAGCGACAGCAGCACCGCCTCCATCTCATCACGCGCGGGGACCGCATCCGGTCCCGTGCCCGGAGCGTCGTTGCCTCCGCTCAGGATGACGAGCCCTGGACGAAGGGCTTCGAACTGCGCCACGGCCGCGGCGGCCACGTTCACCGCGGGGAACGGCACCCAGCCGGCCTCCCACAGGCCCGAGGCCCAGGAGTCCTCGAGAGCATCCCGCACCTCCGGACGCCCGGGGACGCGGTCGCTGCGCTGGGTGATCAGGGCCACTCGGCGCTCACTCATGGACGAGCCTGCGCCCCCCGCAATCCAGCGTCATCACCCTTCCGCCCGACAGCCGCCGGAACTGCTCCCGGCCCACTCCGATGGCGGCGGGCAGCTGCAGCTCGGTGCAGCGCACCGCCATGTGAGAGTTCGCGCCCCCGTACGCCGTGACGATGCCGGCGACGCCCAGCGCGAGCAGCCCGTCGTAGCCGGGGTCGGCGCGCTCCAGCAGCACGATGTTGCCTCGCACGCGCTCCGGGTCCGGCAGCCCGTCCGCGACCAGCACCGGCGCGCGCACGCACGCCTTGGTGACGAACAGGGGCTGCTCTCCGCTGCTCACGTGGAAGAGCAGGTGCGACGTGCGCACCAGGATGTCCGGCAGCTCGATGAGGTTGACGGCGGCGGCGTGCTCGCGGGCCTCCTCCACGGCGTCGCGGCACCACGACCGGGCTTCACGCGGCGGAAGCGACAACGAGCTCTCCACCTGCTCCAGCGACAGGTGCGCCAGGTCATCCCGGCTCAACCCCAGCGGCTCTCCCCACGCAGCGAGGTGTTCGAGGACGCCACTCAGCGTCTTCGTGAACACGTGCTTGCCGTATTCGCGCCCCGCGATGCCCGCGCCCAGGTGCGCGAGGAACACCTCGCTGGTCATCGACAGGCCGGCGCTTCGCAGGCCCGCGCTCAGCCGCTCGTGGAGGCTCCGGGACAGGGGGGCCTCGTGCCTGAACGGTTCCTCCGCTCCGGAGATGAGCGGGCCGAAGTAGCGCTCCGGGTCCGCGTCATAGCGGGGCATCCGGATGTCATAGGTCCCCGGGCGCAGGTGCCCGAACTCCGCGACGAGCGCCTCCAGGCCCAGCTCGCCCCGCCGCACGCGGAGCGCGTCCGCTTGCAGCTGTCCCGCCACCGTCCGGATGCGCTGGAGCACTTCGCGCTGCTCGCTCGAATCCATCACGCCTTCGCGCACGAAGCTCTTGAGCAGCGCGGTCACCACGAACGCCGTCCTTGCCAGGTGCGCGAAGGGCAGGGTGCCCAGCTCTCGCAGGCGCGCGAGGATGGGGCCGAGCCCGCCCTCGAAGCCCGGCGCGAACGGATGGGACCGCAGCCGCTCCACCTGCTCCACCTGCGCGGGCAGGTCGGCAAGGCCATGGAGCGTGATGTCCCGCAGCGCGGTGGCCAGGGCGTCCAGCTCCCCTGCATCCAACGAGGACGCGTAGAGCCTCCGAAGCCGCTCGCGCAGGCCGAGGCTCGCGCACGTGTCCGCGATCTCGAACTCCACCTTGTCATGCAGCTCGGGGGCGTGGGCCAGCCGGGCCAGCTGCCGGGAGACCAGGACCTCCGCCACGCGCGCCGGGGTGACGGCCGGGATGAAGGAGTTGAGGGAGGCTCGGACGTCCACGTAGGCGTGGCCCGCGAAGTCACGCAGCAGGGGGATGCCGCGCAGGTCGCGGTAGCCGTAGGCCGCGCGCTGCTCCGCCCAGGTCCGGTCCGTGATGAGCCTGCCGTAGAGCGTCCTCGCGAGCGGGAGCGGACGCCGGCCAATCATCTCCGCCGGGTTCCAGTCCGTCATCGTGCTGTAGACGGGTCCCTCTCCGACGACGGGGGCCTGGGGCCGTAGCAGCGCCTGGTGCGCCGTGCAGGCATCCGCCAGCAGCAGCGCCCGGCGGACCTCGTTCCCCCCCGGCTGCGACGAGCCCTTGGCGATGGGGCGCACCTGGAAGAGGTGGAAGTCGCCGCCCGCCAGCGCGAACTCGATGTCCAGCGCATCCACGCCCATGAGCTTCACCAGCTCACGCCCCACGGTGACGACGCGACGGAGCGAGTCCGGCAACAGGCCCCGGGGCACGCCGTGCTCCACGTACGCGGAGGAGGGCTTCTCCAGGGCGCCGGAAGTAATCTGATCCGTGCGACCGCTGGAGACGTCCGACGCCACCACCCAGTACGAGGCCAGCGTCTCCGGGTGCCGCGCCATCAGCACGCCGCTCTCGCTCACCGGGTGGACGTAGGACTGGAGGAAGACCTTCTCCTCCTCCGCCCCCGAACCGTACGAACCGAACACGTCCGAGATGGCGCTGCCCACGGCCACGGCATCGCCCGCGTCCACGTCGAGCACCGAGAGGAAGCGTCCCGCGTTCGACTCCGTCCACGCATCCTCCGCGGAGCAGGAGGAGCGCACCACGACGCGCTCGCTTCCGAAGCGCTCCCGCACCCGCTGGAGCACGGCGTCCCGGTCCCGGGCCCAGTCCTCACCCCTCACGATGTGCGGTGGGGAGATGCGCCACGGCCCGTGCAGCTCCGACAGGATGTCGAGCGTGCGCGCCTTGTCCCCCAGGACGAGTCGGCCCACGGGGGCCAGGGGCTCGCTCGAAGCCTCGGTCGCTTCCAGCTCGATGCGCGCCACAGCTCCAGCCCGGATCAGCCGGTCCGCTGCCGCGTCCAGGTCCGCTCCCTCCAGCGCTTCCCGCACCGCCTGGGTCCTTCCGACGATGAAGCGGCACTCGCCCCGCCAGGTCGCGATGACGGCGGAGGCCGCCTGGAGCCGCACGCGGAGCGCGCGCGGACGTGGCAGCACCGTTCCCTTGAACACGAGCGTCAGCGGCACACTGCTGTATGTCTGGGCGAGCGTGTCCAGGACGCGCTCGGCCCAGATCCACATGGAGGCGTGCACGAGGCCTACGCCACGGATTCGGCAGTCAGGCGCAATTCCAACCAGAGGGGTGGGACGAAGCATCGCGGCTTCGCGGTCCAGGGCTGTCACGGGAGACCTCGCACGAGCGGACGTGGTGCATGGCGCGTGCGCGGCAGCGCATTGTGGCCTCTGCCCACGTGTGGTGGATTCGATGCATGAGAACCTTCGCCACGGATGAACGGCTGGCGTACCGCCGCCCGGGCAATGAGCTTCAGCCCCGCCCGTCCGAGGACCATGTCCTCTCCTACGAGTACCGCTTGATGCAGCTGCCGCTGGTGCGGCCCGACCACCCGGAGGTCGTGCCGTTCGACCTCAAGGCCGGCTACGACTGGCTGGGCACCTACCGCGCGCCCCGCGTCTCGCTGGTGGGCTTCGTGGACTTCGGCGCCTTCGCCCAGAGCCCCCAGTTCAACCGCTTCATGAACGCCGTGGCCATGACCGCCGCGGCGCGGAAGATCTCCTGGGAGACCGTCGAGCGGCGCAAATACAGACACCACTTCACCATCTGCAACGGGCTGCACGAACGCATGCCCATCGCGGACATCGTGCCGTTCGTGAAGCAGCGGCTGGAGGGCTTCCCCCGCTTCCGCATCCAGGTGAAGGGCGGCTGGTTCTGGGGCAAGAAGAACGGCCGCATCTACTTCCCCGTCTACCCGGAGCTGACGGACGGCCCGAACCCCGTGGACCACCTCACCGAGGTCCAGACTCGCCTGGGCCACTCGCTCCACCCGGGCTTCTACATCGGCTGCCTCCAGTTGATGGACCACCTGCGCTTCAACTCCGAGCTGGACGTGCACGAGGCGGACGAGCTCTTCGGCGTGCTGCGCGGCTTCCGGGAGACCACCATCGTGGAGCTCGACGTGACCGAGCTCTCCATCCTGCGCACGCACGACGACCTCATCCTCAAGAGCCGGGTGCTCGAACGCGTGCCGCTCACGGGGTGACGGGTTCATTCGAACTCCTGGAGCGCGCTGCGCAGGAGCACGCGCTCGTAGGCGTTGCGGACCAGCGCCCCCAACGGACCGATGAGCCGCGTGAGGTCTGTCTCGCGGTACAGCGCCGGGTGGTGGAGCAACTCCAGCACCGTGGCAGCGAGCGAAGGCTCCACGCGGTAGTCGAACATCCCGGGCCGGCGCGGATGCGAAAGCCCCGCCTGGACCGCGTCGTCCACCAGCGCCGTCTCGCGGGCCACGACGCGCAGGTACACCTCGCGGGATGCGGAAGGTTCGGAGCGGAGTGCCTCCAGTTCGCCCGCCGCCTCACGCCACGGTGCAACCAGTTCCTCCGGCCAGGGGGCGACGAGCTCCACCTCCTCCGCGAGGCGCAGGCGGAGGTGGACCAGGAACTCCATGGGCGAAGGCCGCCACGCCCGCCCCACGACGGCCCCCGGTAGTTGCTGGATGGCGGAGCCCGCGCGCCGGGTGGGACGTCCTTCCGACTCCAGGAGCATGCGCAGCTCTCGCGGGTCGAAGGCCGTGGCTGCCTCTTCAATCATGGCGCGCGTGTCGTCCGAGGAATGCATGAGGCTCAGCGCGCGCGTCGGGGCCTGCAGCCGGCTGCGCAGGTGGAGCGGTGAGCGCTTGCGCGGATCCGCCGACCCCTTGAGCGACTTGAACGCCGCGCAGGCCGACCGGCCCGGGGTGCGGAGGATGAGCGCGCAGGAGGACTCCAGCAGGTACACCTCGCTGGGGACGGCCCACGTCTTGTCGAGCGCGATGGGCCGGTTGGGGCTGTACACCGCCTCGATGCTGCTCTGCGTGTATTGGACGAAGCGCCGGTCCACGACGCGGAAGCCCTCGCCCTCCAGGAACGCGAGCGCCTCTTCCGCGAGCCCGAGCCCGATGGCGTACGGGTCGAAGAACGTGAAGACAAGCTCCTCGCTCCCTGGACGCGAGCCGAAGGCCTCCACGAGTCCGGACACACTGGCTGCGTTTCTCATGTGCGGTCTCCACTCCCGGGCTCCACGAGCCACAGCGCTTCTGCTGGCGCGAGCAGGACGTCTCCCTGCCCCTGACGCCCGCCGAGCAGGTCCTTCCACTCCCGCAGCGGCACGGACACGGACACGGGGCCCACGCCGAAGTTCACCAGGACGTGCAGGGGCTGACGGCCATGGCCTCGCGCCAGGTGCAGGACTCCAGGTGCTGGCAGCCGCGCCTCGCAGCCAGGGTCCTCCCGCAGCGCGAGCGTCCGGTCGCGCAGGCGGATGAGGTTCAGCAGGGACTTCCGGATGCTCGCGTGCACCGGCTGCCGGACCAACGCTCGCAGGGCGCCCTCCGTGTAGCGGTGCCGGTTCGCGGCGCGGGGGTTGGAGGGCTCGACGCCCACCGCGTCCGGCAGCCCGAACAGCGTGGGGAAATAGAGGCACGGCGTGGCCGGGAGCGCGAAGAGCAGCGCGTGCGCGGCCAGGTAGCGCTCGACGTCGAGCCCCGCCTCCGTGGAGAAGATGCGATGCAGGGAGCTGTTGAACTCGTACGGCCGGGGCTCTCTCCCCACGTCCGCGTGGGACACCCGGACGCCAGCACGCTCCATCCGCTCCAGCACCCGCCGCAGCGTCGGGGCATCCAGCGGCGGATCCATGGGACGCAGGTGCACGCCGTCATGCGTCTGGAGGAAGGCGTAGCCGTCACGGCCGTGGGCATCCGACGCGGATGCGTTCACCCAGTCCACCAGCGGACCGGCCTCACCCGCGAGCGCCGCCGCGAAGACGAGCAGCGGCACCGCGAGGTGGTTGTCGTGCTGCGCCAGCTCCTCGCCCAGGTAGCACCGCTCCCCTGCGCGGTGGTCCGTCTCCGCGAGCAGGCGCACCGACGGGTCCGCGAAATCAGTCACGGCTCGCAGCGCGCGCACCAGCAGCTTCGCCTCCGGCTGGTGCGGTCCTCCGGGAACGCGCTTCCACACGTGGGGAATGGCATCCAGGCGCACGACCCGCGCGCCCGCCTCCACCAACCGCAGCAGCGTCCCCGCCATGGACAGGAAGACGTCCGGCGAGCCGTGGTTCAGGTCCACCTGCGCGCGCCCATACGTGCACCACGCCCAGACCGCGCGGCTCCCCGTGTCGAAGCGCTGGAGGATGGAGGAGGTCCGCACCCGCGTGCCCCACTCGATGGCCTGCGGCTCGGAGAAGAGGTGGAAGTCCCCGGGCCGCCCCTCGCCGCGCAGCACGTCCCGGAACGCCGGGTGCGACGTGGACACGTGGTTCATCACCAGGTCGAGCATCAGCCCGCCGCCCACCTCCGACAGCCGCTCCAGGTCCTCCCATCCCCCCAGGCGCGGATGCACGGCCTGGTGGTCCACCACCGCGAAGCCGTCATCCCCGTCCGACACATAGGGCGGCAGCACATGCAGCAGGGCCGGCCCCACGCCGCCGACTTCTTCCAGGAGGAAGCGCCGCAGCGCCGCGAGCGGAGCCAACTCCCCGTCGAGCACGTGGTCCGGGTACACGGCGATGACCGCGGGCCGCGCGTCCACCGCCGCGCGCCCGGGCTTCAGGCGCGCGCGGACGCCCTCCGCCGTCTGGGACAGCTCCCGGACGAGCGCCTCCGCGCGCTCCGCCCCGTAGAGCTGTCCCAGCGCGTCCCCCAGCCGCACCCGTGCGAGTGGGGTCGCCGTGTTGCCGGAGGCGCTCATCCCTGGTGCTCGAGGACGTACGTGATGCTGCCCTGGAGGAACTCCACCGCGCGCGCCAGCTCCGGCTCCGCTGCCATGCGCCTGGCCATGCGCTGGTGGAGCGCTTCGATGCGCGTGAGGCACTCACCCAGCGGGCCCGTCGCGCAGTCCGCGTGGATGGAGAGCCCTTCCGCCAGCAGGCTCCGGTCCACCTCGCCCGCGGTGGCCATCGCCTTGCGCGACTCGATGAGCAGCCACTTGCGCGCCGCGCTCGTCACGCCCAGGGCCGCGAGGATGGAGACCAGCGCTTCCTCCACCGCGATGCGTGCCACGTGCCGGCTGGACTCCTCGCTGACGGCGCGGTGGCTGATGGCGTCCTCCAGGTACTCGTGGACCTCCATGAAGTGCCGCACGGTGAGGTAGGTGGGCAGCAGCTCCACCAGGAACTCGTCCCGCCAGCTCGCCACCAGGCTCGGGTTCAGCAGCGGAAGCCCCGCGCGCAGCCGGTGCAGGAAACGCAGCTCCGGGCCGTCGATGATGGGGATGAACTTCAGCTCGGACGGCTTGTAGAGCGCCGGCGCGATGGCCGTCATCCAGGTCATGATCTCCGCCACGCGGCCGCGCTCCGCGAGCTCGATGTTGACCTCGATGCCGTCGCAGTACTGGAGCGCTTCACTGAAGCGGCTGTTCTTGAAGCGCACGCCGTCCTTCGTCGAGATGAGCGACGTGCGGTGCGGCACCAGCACCATCAGGTCCACGTCCGAGCTGGGCGTGCCGTTGCCTGCCGCGAGCGAACCCGTCAGCAGCACGCCGCACGAGGCGGGGTCGCTGACCAGCTCCGACAGGATGCGCTCGACGTCCACGCCGTGGGCGCGGAGCGTCTGCGTGGTGAGCGGTTGACCACTGGAGAGCTGATGTGTGCGCTTCATGATGCCACCTTCCCGCGTCCCTCATGGGACAGCTGCAAGTCCGAGAAAACGTCAGCGCACGCGTCCGCGACGGTGCGCACCATCTGCTCCTCATGCGTCCGCATCACGCTCAGGCGCAGCAGGCCGCGGCCCGCTGGGACGGCCGGGTGGATGACCGGGTTGGCGTAGATGCCCCGGTTCCACAGCAGCCTCCACGCCTGGAGCGTGTCGAAGTCCGCGCCCACCTCCACGCTGACGATGGGACCGTCCGACGGAAGGGGCCGCAGCCCGCGCGCCACCAACGCCTCGCGCAGCGAGCGCACCCGCTCCTTCAATTGGGCCACCAGCCCCGGGTCCTCCTGGAGGATGCGCAGGGCGGCCAGCGCCGCGGCCACGGAGGCCGGCGTGTTGGCGGCGGTGAAGAGGAAGGGCCGCGTGAGGACGCGCAGCGCTTCAATCTGCTCCTTGTCCCCGATGATGGCGCCGCCGCACGAGCCCAGGCTCTTGGAGAAGGTGATGGTGATGAAGTCCGCGTCCTGGACGACGCCGTCCTCCTCCACGGTGCCCAGTCCCCGCGTGCCCACCGTGCCCAGGCCGTGCGCCTCGTCCACGACGAGCGCCAGCCGCGTCTCGCGGCACACCTCCAGGAACCGGCGCAGCGGAGCCCGGTCTCCGCGCATGGAGTAGACGCCCTCCACGACGCAGAGGCCGGAGGCGGTGTCCTCCTTCGCCTGGGCCAGCAGGTGCTCCGGGTCGTTGTGGCCGAAGCGCTTCATGGTCGCGCGCGCCAGCCACACGCCGTCCAGGACGGAGGCGTGCATCTCCTCGTCCACCCAGGCGCGGTCATTGCGGCCCAGGAGCGAGCTCATCAGGCCCAGGTTGGCGCCGTAGCCGGTGGAGAACACCATGGCGCCGGTGCGGCCGTAGAAGCGCCGCAGCGCGTCCTCCAACTCCTCGTGGAGCGCCAGGTTGCCGTTGAGCAGGCGCGAGCCCGTCACGCCCGCGCCCCAGCGGCCGGACGCCTCCTGCGCGGCGGCGATGACGCGCGGGTCGTTCGCGAGCCCCAGGTAGTTGTTGGAGCCGAAGTTGAGGATGTCCCGGCCCTCCATGCGGGTGATGGGGCCGGTGGCCGACTCCACCCGCGTGAAGTAGGGGAGGCGGCCAATGCGCTTGCCCAGCCGGGCCTGCGCCACGCGCGGATCCCCGAGCAGCCGCTGGATGACGGGCACCCGAGGGCGGCCCGCCGTGTCTTGTTCAGGTCGTGTCATGTTTTTGGTCCCGGAAGTCGAACGCCAAGCTCGCGGCGGTCGCGCAGACAGCAGTGAAGGTGAGGATGACGGCGGTGCTCTGGAGCACGACGCTCCAGCGGCCCTGGCCGAAGGTGGCTTCGTTGAGCGCGCGCAGGGCCCAGTAGTGCGGCGTGGCGTAGCCGAGCGTGCGCGACCAACCCGGCAGCGCTTCGGTGGCGACGATGGCGCCACCCACCGCGCTGAACGTCACCAGCACCAGGTAGGAGAGGTTGGAGAGCGTGGCGGTGCTGCGCGTGATGGCGAAGAGGAGGAAGCCCAGGGCCGAACCGCTGGTCACCAGCGCCGCGCCGGTGAGGGCCACCTGGAGGACGTCGCCATTCAATGGCAGCCCCAGGAACACCGCCGCGAAGCCCGTGAAGAGCAGCAGCTGCACGAAAGACATCGCGCACGCGGGCAACACCTTGCCCATGGCGAACGCGAGCCGGGCGGGGCGGATCAACGCCTGCCTGCCGTGGGTGTGGTACCAGAAGTCCCGGTAGAAGGCGTGACCGGAGTAGGTCACCACCATGTAGCTGAACATCACCGCGAAGCCGATGGTGGCCCGGCCCATGGCGCCCGGCGCCGCGTCGAGCCCCGACACCCCCGGGCCCAGGATGGCGGAGAGCACCGCGGGCAGGATGAAGATGAACACCATGGCCGTGCGCTCGCGCGCGAGCACCCGCCACTCCGTCAGCGCGTAGCAACGCACCACGTTGACAAAACCCGCCACGCCGCTGGGTGCGGAGGGGGCACTGGAAGCGATGTCTGGATTCATGGCCCTTCCGACTCCCGGGCGAAGGCGCTCAGGGAGGGGTCCCGCAGCAGGATGTCGCGCAGCCGGTTGCCGGACAGGCGCAGCTCGGACAGGTGGACGTCGGAGGGGACCTCGCCCAGCTTCGAGCGGACCTCCTCCAGGCTGCTGGTGGCGAGCGTGAGCTCCCACGAAGCCTCGGCGCCCCGCAGCGACAGCGTGCGCGCCTGACTCGACAGGACCGCTCCCAGAGCTCCCAGGTCGCGCGTCTTCCCGTCGCGCAGCAGCACCAGCTCCGTGGACAACTCCTCGATGTCCTCGGGGTAGTGCGCGGTGACCAGCACCGCGGCGCCCTCCTCGCGCCACGCGCGCACCCGGCGCACCACCAGCTGGCGGGCCTCGAAGTCGAGCGCGACGGTGGGCTCATCCAGCAGCCGGATGGGCGGCGCATGGACGAAGCTCGCCGCCAGGTGCACGAGCCGCCGCTGCCCCCCTGACAGGTGATGCACGCGCGTGCGGGCAATGGGACCCAGCGCGAACTCCTCCAGGGTCCGCTCGATGGCGGCCTTTGCTTCTGCGCGCCCCAACAACAGCCGGGCCAGGTGCCCGACGTTCTCCTCCACCGTGAGCACGGGATAGAGCGCGATGGCCTGCGTCGCGAACCCGATGGCGCGGCGCGCGGGCAGCCCGCCCACGTCGAGCCGCACCGAGCCTCCCGCCGTTCCCCGCACGGTGCCGGTGAGGGCCCCCAGCAGCGTCGTCTTGCCCGCGCCGTTGGCCCCGAGCAGCCCCACGGACGTCCCCGCCTTCAAGTGGAGGGAGGCCTCGCGGAGTACGGGCGTCCCCTGGGCGAAGGCGAACGAAAGCCGCTCCGCGGAGAGCAGGGCGGTTCCGTGCGCGGGCCCCAGGGATTGACGAAGACGCCCAGGTGTCTTGATTGGATCCTGAAATGCTTCTTGTTCAGGAAAAGAATGTTTGTCGGTCATCGTCGGGATGACCTTCTACAGATGCGGTCTGACATCCGGCGTCAGCCGCCTGCGTCGAGGATGAGCTGGCCATACCCATCACGGAGCGCTCGATGAAAGCCTTTGTCACCTCGCACGTCCTGCTCGCTTTCGCGGCGCTCTCCCGTTGCTCTCCGCGGACCGTGAGGATCCTCGACGGGCCGGTTAGGATGGACGGGTGACGTCCAACTCAGGCCTGAATGACGGCTACGTGTACCGCGAGCAGATCGAAGCCGGCGCCGGGCGCAGCGCGCTTGCCTACCTGACGGACACGTACCGGCACTCCTCCGAAGCGGAGTGGCGCGCCCGCTTCCTGCGCGGTGAGGTCCAGCTGGATGGCGTCACGGCGACCGGCGACGAAGTGCTGCGCGCCCGGCAGGTGCTGTGCTGGCACCGCCCTCCCTGGCAGGAGGGAGAGACGCCGGACAGCTTCGAGCTGGTGCACGAGGACGCGACGCTGCTCGCGGTCATCAAGCCGAGCGGGTTGCCGACGATTCCCTCGGGCGGCTTCCTCAAGAACACGCTGCTCTCGTTCGTGAGGAGGCGCTGGCCGGAGGCTTCGGCGCTGCACCGCCTGGGGCGGGCGACCTCGGGGCTCGTGCTCTTCTCCCGCACGCGCGAGGCGGCCGCACGTCTCTCGCGCGACTGGCGCGAGGGCAGCGTGGAGAAGCGCTACCGCGCGCTCTCGGAGGGGCTCGCGGTGCAGGAGCATTACGAGATCCGCGCGCCCATCGGGCTGGTGCCCCATCCCCTGCTGGGCTCCGTGCACGGGGCAACCCCCCAGGGCAAGGCGTCGAGTAGCAGCGCCCGGGTGCTGGAGCGACGTGCCGACCAGACGCTCTTCGAGGTTCACATCCACACGGGGCGTCCCGAGCAGATCCGCATCCACCTGGCGTTCATCGGCCACCCGCTCGCGGGAGACCCGCTGTTCGCCGCAGGGGGGCTGCCCCGTGAGCACTCGCCCGGGCTGCCCGGAGACGGCGGCTACCTGCTCCACGCGGAGACGCTCGCCTTCACCCATCCGCTGTCGGGGGAGCGCCTGCGCTTGTACGCGCCACCGCCTCCCGGGCTGAGGACCGCCGAAGGCTGACGTACGCCCGCTGGCCCGGTCGCGTCTTCCTGGGGCACGTGACGCGAATGACCGCCAGCCCGCAATCGGGCTGCTCCCCGGGCCAGTTCTTCCGCTGGCCACCGGTTTCCACCTTCGTCCCGGTTCCGACTCCCGAGAGGACTCTCGGTGTGTCCGTCGGTGCTGCACGCCCACCGCTCGGTGAGCGCGCGGGCAAAGACAAACAGGATGGGGGCAAGATGAAGAAGAAGATGAAATGGGCGCTGGGGTTCTTGTCGCTGCTCGCAATCACTGGCTGCGCCGACGACGACGTCTTCTACGACCCGTACTACTACGACTCCGCCTACTACGATCCCTACTATGGGGCGTACGACGCGGCGTGGAGCTACGCCTGGGTCGATCCGGTCTACAGCTATTGGTATTACAGCATCGGCAGGTTGCTGCCCCTGTCCACTGGCAGCGGGCAGCCTCAGGCCCCCGTCGACGTGAACGCGGCGGCCGCACAGCTCGCGGCGAACGCCTCCTCCAACTTCACTCCCGCCGGGTGCGCCACCGCCACCGCGTCGGGCGCGACGGTGAACTACACCTTCAACAACTGCGCGGCGCCGGTCGTGCTCCAGCAGATCTCCGGCAACGTGCAGTTGGTGCTCGCTGACAACCAGGGGCAGCTCTCCATGAACGCCACCTCGTCCAACCTCTCCATCAACGGAGCGCCCTTCAACCTCTCCATGCAGATCACCGGCTCCCCTCCCAACGGGAACCAGCGCCAGGTGACCATCGCCTCCAACAGCTTCTCGCCGGATCGCTTCGACACGAGATCGTCCCAGAGCACCGTCACCTGGGTGGCGGGCAGCGGGTGCTTCACCCTGGACAGTCAGTCGACGGGCACGCGCAACGGCCTCAGTTCGTCGACGACCGTGTCGGGCTACCAGCGCTGCGCCAACCAGTGCCCCTCGGCGGGGTCGGTGACGACGCAGACGAGCTCTGGGACGTTCACCTCGTCGTTCAACGGCTCCAGCACCATCACCGTCACCGGGCCGAACGGCAACACCCAGTCGTATTCACTGGGCTGCTGAGCTCCAGGCACCGCGGGCGGGCGGGGGCACCCGGCTCCCGCCCGCCCCAGGCGCCTGCCTGCTGTTGCTCCGGCCCCGCTTCACGACGCGCGTCCCGCCCCTCGGGGCGCGCGACCCCTTGCCTGCCTCTCCAGACAGATGGAACGCGCGTGACGATATTGCGCTCATGCCGCGGCTCGTCATGTGCCGGGCTTCAACTGAGCTGGCGCGCAGCCACTGCGCGAGGAGGGACACCCGTGCTGAATACCGAAGCCATTGGCGAACCCCTGATGCACCTGGACAGCCGCCGCCTGCTTGCTGGCGCCCGGCGCGCCGTCCCGGAGGCCTTCGACGCCCAGGGCCGGCTGCTCTCACCCGTCGCGGGTCGGTGGATCCATCCGCCTGCCTGGTTCAATGCCAGCTCACCCATTGACGGCAGCGTCATCGCGGAGCTGCCGCTGCTCGGCGCCGCACAGGTGGCGTCGGGCGTCGAGCAGGCAGCGGCGGAGTTCGCTCCCTGGGCGGCCCGTCCACTCGAGGACCGCGCCCGAGCCGTCGCGGAGGCGGTGGTGCTGCTTCACGCGCACCGGGACCTGCTCGTGCGAATCCTGGCGTGGGACATCGGCAAGACGCTGCCCACCGCGTACAACGACGTGGACCGTTGCCTCGCGGGCATCGCGTGGTACCTGGAGCGGATGGGCTCGATGCTCGACGGCCGCAAGCCGCTCGGCCTCGTGTCGAACATCGCCTCCTGGAACTATCCCTTCTCGGTGCTGCTGCTCAACGTGCTCGTCCAGACGCTCGCGGGCAACTCGGTCATCGCGAAGATCCCGACCCAGGGCGGCGGTGTCTCCCTCACGCTCGCCTTCGCGCTGCTGCGCCGCGCGGGCCTTCCCGTCTCGCTCGTCGGCGGGCGGGGCAGGGACCTCTCCGAGGCGCTCGTCGGCCACCCTCGCATCGGAGGCGTCGCCTTCATTGGTGGCCGCGCCAACGGTGCGGAGGTCCACCGCCGCCTGCGCGAAACGGACAAGCGCTACGCGCTGGAGATGGAGGGCGTGAACGCCTACGCCATCACGCACTTCTCGGACTGGGACGCGCTCGCAAGACAGATTCGAGCGGGCTTCGACTTCGGCAAGCAACGCTGCACGGCCTACACCCGGTGGGTCGTCGAGAAGTCGCTCGTCCCGAGGTTCGTCCGGACGTATGTCGACACCGTCTCGGCGTTGCGCGTGGGCAATCCGGTCCTGGGCGCGCACGTGGACTTCGGGCCCCTCATCTCTCCCAGCAAGGTGGAGGAGCTCCGCTCGCTCATCGCCGAAGCGCGGGAGCGGGGCACGGCGGTACTGCATGAGGGCGAGCTGGCGGAGGACGCCTTCACCCCGCGACAGGAGCGGGGCGCGTATCTGCCGCCCGTCCTGCTCTTCGGCGTCCCGCGCGACAGCGAGCTCTACCTGCGCGAGCCCTTCGGTCCCGTCGACATCGTGGTGTCGGTGGACTCCGAGGAGGAACTGGTGCGGGAGGCCAACGTCTCCAACGGCGCGCTCGTGGCCTCGGTGGCGACGGATGACCCCGAGCTCGCACAGCGCATCGCCTCGCGGCTCCACGCCTTCAAGGTCGGCATCAACGCGCTGCGCTCGCGCGGCGACCGCGAGGAGTCCTTCGGTGGCAAGGGCGGCTCGTGGGCGGGCGCCTTCGTGGGTGGTACCCACCTGGTGCGCGCCTTCACCGACGGCCCCCATCCTCTCGAAGGCAACTGGCCAGACTGAAGTCGACCCTCGCGTCGCCAGGAGAGGTCCCCCAGGGGTCCGGGGATTCACGTCATGCGTCGTGCCCGGGCGCCCTGGCGGCGTCCGGGCCGTGCGGGACCCCGTTGCCTCCGTTGTTGCGCACCGGGGCGGGGGTGTTCCGGATGGCCACATCCTCCAGGGTGGCGAAGGTGCGGAAGGCCCACCAGGCCAGGTTGAACCACGGCGGGCGGGACACCCTGCCGGTCACGGCCACCTCCGCCGCGCCCGCCACCGCGAAGCCCATGGCCGCCAGCACGCCCAGGTCCATGCGCCCCTCGGTGGCACGCAGCAGGTCCAGGTTGACGCCCTTGAAGAACTGGCTGGCCGCGCGCGCCACGCCGCTGCCCTCCGCAAGGGCCCGCAGCAGCCTCGCCTCCTCCTCGGGGGGCTCCTCGCCGGGGCGCAGGACCTCGTCCACGCCGGTGCGCCGGCGCACCTCCTCCAGCACGCGCTCGACGCCCAGGTCCTGGGGGGCGTGGAGGCACAGCACGCTGCCGGTATAGGGCCGCACCTGGACCTCGCGCACGCCCTCCACCCGCGTGAGCGCGTCCGCCAGGGACGTGGCCTGCTTCGCGTCGTGCCGCAACCAGGGCAGCCGCAGGCGCGTGCGCCCCGGCGAGGCGTGGATGACGTGGATGACTTTCGGCATGTCCGCTCCCTAGGCCTGGGCCTCGCCCACCGGGCGCGTGCGCTCGTTGCCGCGGGCCCGGGCCTTCGCCTCGGCCAGCAGGTCCTCGAGGTCCTCCTGCTTCATGGCGGCGCGCGCGGCCACCCGGTCAACGAAACGGTAGGCCGCGGTGGCCACCTCCATGAGGAGGGGACGCAGGTGCTTGCCCAGGAGCATCGTGCCTGCTCCCGCGCCATAGCCCATGAGAAAGGATGGAAGGTCGAACTTCACGGCGTTGCCTCCGGAGGGGAAGTTGCATCAGTCATGGGCCTTGCTCCACGCGGGCAGCGCGCCCATCAGGGCCGGCAGGACGAGGCCCACGGCCAGCCCGCCGAACGTCAGGACCGTGGGCGCCGGAAGGCCCAGCACCCGCCGCAGCGGGGGGAGGGTGAGCGCCGCCACGTGCACCGCCGCGGCCCCGCCGATGAAGGCGGGGATGCGCCACTCGCCGTCCGAGGGGAGGTGGCGCCGCGCCTGCCTTGGCGCCCGGCACACGGCCGAGTAGCCCAGCTGCACCGCGGTGAGCGTCCCGAACGCCAGCGGCGGCCCGCCCAGCGCCAGCCCCAGCCCTCCGACGCCCGCCATCAGCGCTCCGTCCCGCACCACGCGCCGCACCGCCGGGCGCGTCAGCAGCGGCATCCCTGGCGGCGCGGGCGGCCGGTCGAGGACGGCCGGGTCTCCCGGCTCCATGGCCAGGGCGATTCCCGGCAGCGTGTCCGTGAGGAGGTTGATCCACAGCAGCTGCAGCGGCGTGAGCGGCTCCGAGAGCCCGAGCAGGCCCGCGCCCAGCACCAGCGTCATCTCCGAGAGGTTGGTGGCGAAGAGGAAGCGCAGCGCGCGGCGCAGGTTGTCCTGGACGATGCGGCCCTCGCCCACCGCGGACATGATGCTGCGCAGGTCCTCGCTGGCCATCACCACGTCGGCCACCGCGCGCGCCATGTCGCTGGAGCGCACGCCCACCGCCACGCCTACGTCCGCCGCCTGGAGCGCCGGGGCGTCGTTGATGCCGTCCCCCGCCATGGCGACGGTTTCGCCGTGCGCGCGCAGCGCCTTCACCAGATCCCGCTTGTCCTCCGGCGTCACGCGCGCCAGCACCGCCGTGCGCTCGAGCCTCCGCGAGAGCTCGGCGGCCGGCAGCTCGAGCATCCGCGCCAGCGCCGCCGGCGTGAGCGTGTCGCCCTCCAGCCCCACCTGCCGGGCGATGGCCTCGGCCGTGCGGGGCTGGTCTCCCGTCAGGATCACCGTGCGGATGCCCGCGCCGCGCGCCTTGCGCACCGACTCCGCCGCGCCCTCTCGCAGCGGGTCTCTCAACCCCACGAAACCGATGAAGGTATAGCCGTCCGTGGGCGCGTGTCCGCCGTCTCCGGGAAGCCTCCGCCATGCCAGCCCCAGCACCCGCAGCCCGTCCGCCGCCAGCGCGTCGTTGCGCCGCGCCAGCCGCTCCCGGATGCGCGCGTCCAGCGGCCCCTTCAGGTCCCGGTCGCACAGGGTCAGCACCTGCTCGGGAGCCCCCTTGACGAAGGCCACCGTGCCGCCCCCGGGCGCCCGGTGGATGCTCACCACGTAGTGGATGCCCTCGGAGCGCTCGAGGAGGTCGCGGCGAGGGAAGGCGCGACGCAGCGCGGCCCCGTCCAGCCCCGCTGCGTGCGCGGCGGCCACCAGCGCCTTCTCCGTCGAGCTGCCGGACACCTCCAGCTCCTTGCCGCTGCGGTGGACGTCCACGTCGCTGTTGAGCAGCGCCAGTGCCAGCGCCAGCGTGGGTGGGTCCTCCAGCACGGCGTCGGGCCTCGGGCGCAGCGAGGCCAGCTCCAGGGCCCCGTCCCCCAGGTCCAGCACTTCCAGCCGCATCTCGTTGCGGGTGAGCGTGCCCGTCTTGTCCGTGCAGATGACGGTGACGCCTCCGAGCGCTTCGGCGGCGGAGACGCGCCGCACCACCAGGCCGCGCGCGTGCAGCCGCTGCATGGCGCGCACCAGCGCGGCGGTCGCCACCAGGGGCAGGCCCTCTGGCAGCGCCGCCACGCCCAGCGCCACCGCGCCGCGCAGCACCTGGGGCCCGGAGCGGCCGTGCGCCAGCCCCACCAGGGCGGACAGCCCCGCCGCGCCCACGGAGGCCACCGCCACGCGCCGGTCGAGCTGGCCCAGCTTGCGCGTCAGCGGCGTGGCGGGCGCGGACTCCTGGGCCACCAGCTCCCGCACGCGCGCCTGCTCCGTATCCGCCCCGGTGGCCACCACCAGGGCGCGCCCATGTCCCGAAGCCACCGTGGTGCCCGCGAACAGCAGCGACGCCCGCTCCGCCAGCGGCGCCCGCGCATCCACGGGCGCGGCCTGCTTGGCCTGCGGCTCGCTCTCGCCGGTGAGGGGCGCCTCGTCCGCGGTGAGCCGGTGCGCGTCCAGCACGCGCACGTCCGCGGGCAGCACGTCCCCCGCGCGCAGCAGCACCACGTCTCCGGGCACGAGCTCCGCCACCGGCAACGTGAGGAGGACGCCGCCGCGCAGCACCTGCGCCGCGCCCGCCTCCAGCTTCTGCCAGGAGGCGAGCAGCTCCTGGTTGCGGCGCTCGATGCGGTAGCCGATGCCCGCGTTGAGCCCCACCACCGTGAGGATGGCGGTCGCCTCCACCGCGTCTCCGGCCAGCACCGAGGCCCCCGCCGAGCCCACCAGCAGCAGCGTGGGCACGGTGGCCAGTTGCGAGCCCAGCATGGACAGGCGCGAGCGCGGCTTCTCCGCCACCACCAGGTTGGGGCCGTAGTGCCTGAGCCGCCGCGCCGCCTCCTCCGAGGTGAGTCCCTGGTCCGTGCCGTCCAACCGGGCCAGCACCGCCTCCACGGTCATCGCGTGCCACGGCTCCCGGGGAGCGCTCCGCGTGCCCGGCACCGGGCGGGCGTGGTGCGGGACGGGCCAGGCGACCGGCTCGTCGGGTTCATCGCGCAGTCGGGCCAGCAGCGGGGCCTCCGGCGCGTAGCGCACCAGCAGGCGGCCGGTGCGGGGCTCCGCGCGGGCCTCCTGGATGCCGGGCCAGGTGGCGAAGGTGCGCTCCAGCCGCTCCCCGAGGACGTGGTTCCACCGCAGGCCGGGGACCTCCAGACGCAACCGCCGCGCCGCGGTCGAGTGGCGGACCACCCTCGCGGGCGCCGCCTGTCCGTCCATGAGGAACACCATCATCCGCAGCCCCCCCACGCCCCGGCATGAGAGGTGGGCGTGGCGGCCCGTCCGGACAAGGCGGCCCGGCGCGCCAGGGGACGGTGAGGAGGTGACACCCGCGCGCCGGCCGTTCCACCTCTCAACACCCTGCTCGTCCTTCAGTCCCGGGAGGCAGGACCTGGAGGGACGGGGGGCTCAGTGGTGGAGGTGCGCTGGCGTCTCCCGTGCCTTCGCCGCCCGCGAGGTCTTGCGGCTGGCGGGCTTGCGTGCGGGCCGCGTGGCGGCTCGTACCGGGGCGGCGAACGCGTGGGTCACGCCCTCCGTGCGGTAGCGCCGCACCAGCGCGTCCAGGTGTCCGCTGTCCATGGAGGTGTGCAGGGCCTCCGCGGCCCTCCGCAGCAGGTCTCGCTCGGGGGCGGACACGGTGAGGTCCGCGGCGGAGAGCTGGTTCAGCGACCACATGAGGACCTCGCGCGCCCTGGCCGGCGCCGAGCGCAGGCGCTTGAGCCACGCGGAGGCATCCTCCACGAAGCGCTCCGTGGTCTCCTGGCGCCGTGACGGGGGGAGCCGGGCGAGCTGGTGGGCGAGCACGGCGGACTCCTCCTGCCTGAGGCGGCCATCGGAGACGAAGAGGAACCAGGCGCTCTCCATCAGCAGGCTCACGGCCTCCGGGGCCACGCGGCGGATGGCGGCGTCGGCGTCCTCCAGGGCGCGGCGCAGCCGCACGTACCCCAGCACGGACCGGCCCAGCCGCCGGGTGCGCCGCCAGTTGGCCACGGAGGACGTCACCACGTTCAGGAAGGGTACGAGGTTGCGCGACACGCTCTCGCCCAACAGCTTCGACCCCAGGTCCTCGCCCAGGTCGGTCGCCTTCGCCCGCGCCAGGTGCTCCACGCGCCCCAGGCCGAGCGGGTCCTCCTCGTCCTCGGCGTGTTCTGCCTGGCCGCGGGTGATGGCGTAGAGGCGCGAGAAGTCGGAGGGGTCCTCCGGGTCGAAGCGCACCTGGAACGCGCTGGCCAGGTCACACGCCATCCGCAGGTTGATGAGGGCATTCACGACCATCTCCGTCGTGACGGCCAGCCCCGCGGCGGGGATGCCCACCACCAGCCCGGGGACACCCGCGTCCGCTGAGGCCACGGTGATTCCGGAGGTCACCGAGCCGCTCCCCGCGCCGGAGAGGAAGGCGGCCCCGCAGGCGCGCCGGATGATGGCTTCGGTGGTGTCCGCGCCCGTCCCCTTCGCGGCGGCGGCCCGGTGCAGCCGGTGCGCGTCGTAGTGCCGCAGGTAGGTGGACAGCAGCTTGGTGAACCAGCGCCCCGTGCGCAGGTCCCTGGGGGAGAGTTCGTGCGTCAGCGCCCCCACCAGCTGCCAGGAGCGCTGGAGGAGCGCCGCGCCTTCCTCGCGCTCGCGTGGAGCCAATTCCATCGTCTGCGTCATGGTTCCTCCTCGAGGACTCGCGCCAGCAGGGCCAGACCCCGCTTTCCGTGCGGCCTCGCCTCGCAAGAACCTTGGACACGCGCGCAAGCCCTGGCAGACACCGGCGCCAGGGGAGCAGCCCCTCGAAGGCCCGTAACGGCCTCGTCACCTGCTCGCTCGACAAAGTCGTCCACGCGCGGTGGTCACAACCTGAACAGATTTTCAAGGGAGCAAACGCGGGACGATTCGGCTACAGCGCGGCCATTCCCTGACACGGCTGCTCCTCTCAGCCGGTTCGAGTGCCCACGATGCATGCTCCTGCTCCTGAAGTGCCTCTCTCCTCACCGCGCCCTGCCAGCCGCGTCAAGCGGTGGGTCATCGGCGTGCTGCTGCTGGTCGCGGTCTTCGCGGGACTCGTCGCGGTCAAGGCGGGCCAGATCGTCGCGATGATCAAGGCCGGTGAAACCTTCGTGCCGCCGCCGGAGTCCGTCACCTCCGCCCAGGCGGAGTCCTTCGGCTGGCAGGGGACACGGAGCGCCGTCGGCACGGTGATCGCGCTGCGCGGCGTGACCCTGAGCGCGGAGCTGCCGGGCGTCGTCAACGACATCCGCTTCGACAGCGGCGCCTCGGTGAAGAAGGGCCAGGTGCTCGTCCAGCTGGATACCTCCAGCGAGCTGGCGCAGCTGGCCGGCGCCGAGGCCGACGCGGAGCTGTCGCGGCTGAACCGGGACCGCGCCGAGAAGCTCAACGCCCAGGGGGCCAACACCCAGTCGGACCTGGATGCCGTCCGGGCCCGGGCAACCCAGGCCGCGGCCACCGTCGCGCACCTGAAGTCCCTCATCGCGAAGAAGACCATCCGCGCGCCCTTCGAGGGCCGCGTCGGCATCCGGCAGGTGGAGCTGGGGCAGCTCGTCTCCCCGGGCAACCCCATCGTCTCCCTCCAGTCCACCAGCCCCGCGCTCGTGGAGTTCCAGCTCCCCCAGCAGGCGCTGGCCCAGGTGAAGCAGGGCCAGAAGGTGCGCCTGCGCGTCGACGTCTTCCCGGGCGAGTCCTGGGAGGGGGACCTCACCACCATCAACCCGGAGGTGGAGATGTCCTCGCGCAACGTGCGCATGCGCGCCACCGTGCCCAACGCGGACGGCCGGCTCCTGCCGGGCATGTTCGCCAGCGTGGAGGTGCTCTCCGACGCCAGCGAGCCCGTGGTCGCCATCCCCGCCACCGCCGTCCTCTTCGCGCCCTATGGCGACTCGGTGTTCACCCTCGCCGAGGGCAAGGACGCCGCGGGAAAGACGGCCCTGCTGGCGCGCCAGCAGTTCGTGCGGCTGGGTGAGCGCCGGGGTGACTACGTCGCGGTGACGTCCGGCCTCAAGCCCGGGCAGACCGTGGTCAGCAGCGGCGTCTTCAAGCTGAAGAACGGCGCGGCCGTCGTCGTGAACAACGCGCTGGCGCCTCCCGTCGAGGCCGCGCCCCAGCCGGTGAACCCGTAGGGACGCGGAGAGGCGAACCCATGAACTTCACCGACCTTTTCATCCGGCGTCCGGTCGTGGCGCTGGTCGTCAACCTCGTCATCATCATCGCGGGCCTGCAGGCCCTGCGCACCCTCAACGTGCGGCAGTACCCGCGCAGCGAGAACGCCGACATCACCGTCACCACGGTCTACGTCGGCGCCAACGCGGAGCTCGTCCGTGGCTTCATCACCACGCCGCTGGAGCGCGTCATCGCCGCGGCGGACGGCATCGACTACGTCGAGTCCACCAGCTCGCAGAACATCTCCATCATCCGTGCGCGGCTCAAGCTCAACTACGACGCCAACCGCGCCCTGAGTGAGATCAGCGCCAAGGTGGACCAGGTTCGCGGCGACCTTCCGCCCGAGTCCCAGGTCCCCGTGCTGAGCATCGAGTCCGCGGACAGCCAGTTCGCCGTCGCGTACCTCAACTTCACCTCTGACTTCCTCCAGCAGAACGAGCTGTCCGACTACCTGGTGCGCGTGGTGCAGCCCCGGCTGTCCTCGGTGGAGGGCGTGCAGCGCGCGGACATCCTCGGGGCGCGCACGTTCGCCATGCGGGTGTGGATGAAGCCGGACGCGATGGCCGCGCTCAACGTCAGCCCCATCCAGGTCCGTCAGGCGCTCACCGCCAACAACGCGCTCGCGGCCGTGGGCCAGACGAAGGGCTCGCTCGTCCAGGTGAACCTCACCGCGAACACGGGCCTGCGCTCCGTGGAGGAGTTCAAGCAGCTCATCGTCCGCAAGGACGGTGGCGCGGTGGTGCGGCTGTCGGACGTCGCGGACGTGGTGCTCGGCGCCGAGGACTACGACACCGACGTGACGCTCAACGGGAAGACGGCGGTCTTCGTCGGCATCTGGTCGCTCCCCAACGCCAACTCGCTGGACGTCATGCAGCGCATCCGCAAGGAGATGGAGTCGCTCAAGAAGGACCTGCCCGAGCAGATCCACGGCGGCGTCGCCTTCGACGGCACGGACTACATCCAGAACGCCATCGACGAGGTGGTGAGCACGCTCGGCGAGACGCTGCTCATCGTGGTCCTGGTCATCTTCCTGTTCCTGGGCTCCGTGCGCTCCATCCTGGTGCCGGTGGTGGCCATCCCGGTGTCGCTCATCGGCACGGTGTTCCTGATGCAGGTGTTCGGCTTCACGGTGAACCTGCTCACCCTGCTCGCGGTGGTGCTGTCGGTGGGCCTGGTCGTGGACGACGCCATCGTCGTGGTGGAGAACGTGGAGCGCCACCTGCGCGACGGCCTGCGCCCGGTGGACGCCGCCCTCAAGAGCGCGCGGGAGCTGGTGGGTCCCATCATCGCGATGACGCTCACGCTCGCCGCGGTGTACGCGCCCATCGCCTTCCAGGGTGGCCTCACGGGCTCGCTGTTCCGCGAGTTCGCGCTCACGCTGGCCGGCGCGGTGACCCTGTCGGGCGTGGTGGCGCTGACGCTCTCCCCGATGATGTCCTCCGTGCTCCTGAAGGCGGGCCACGAGGACAAGGGGTTCGCGGGCGTCATCAACCGCGCCTTCGCGCGCCTGCGGGCAGCGTATGCCCGCTCCCTGGACAGCTCGCTCCTCGTCCGCGGGCCCGTCTACGCGGCGTGGATCTTCCTGAGCGTGCTCGCCCTGGTGATGTTCAGCCAGTCGGCCCGGGAGCTGGCGCCGGTGGAGGACCAGGACTTCGTCATCGGCATCGTCAGCACCCCGTCCAACTCCACCCTGGATCAGCTGAAGCCGTCCGTGACCCGGACCAGCGAGTTGCTGATGGACATGCCGGAGTCCAGCTTCAACTTCCAGATCGTGCAGCCGAGCAATGGCTTCTGGGGCCTGGTGCTGAAGCCGTTCAAGGAGCGCACGCGCACCACGGCGCAGGTGCTGGCGGAGGCGCAGGCGCGGGTGAACACCCTCCCCGCGGTCCAGACGTTCGCCCTCCAGCCCCCCGCGCTGCCGGGCGGTGGCAACTTCCCGGTGGAGTTCGTCATCGCCTCCACGGCGGAGGCGGATGAGCTGCTGGGCTTCGCGCAGCAGCTCCAGGAGAAGGCGGCGCAGAGCGGGCTGTTCGCCTTCCCGCCCATCATCGACGTGAAGCTGGACCAGCCCCAGTCGGAGGTCGAGGTCGACCGTGAGAAGGTCGCGCAGCTGGGCCTGAACCTGGGGACGGTGGGCATGGACCTGGGGTCCGCCGTGGGCGGCAACTACGTCAACCGGTTCAACATCGCTGGGCGCAGCTACAAGGTCATCCCGCAGGTCCTGCGGACCTCCCGCCTCAACCCGGAGCAGCTCAAGGACATCCACGTCACGGGTCCCGACGGCAAGCTCGTGGCGCTGTCGTCCATCGCAACCCTCAAGGAGAAGGTGGCGCCCCGGTCGCTCAACCGCTTCCAGCAGCTCAATGCGGTGAAGCTCAGCGGCGTGGCCATCCGCCCGCTAGATGAGGCGCTGACCTACCTGGAGACGGAAGCCGCGAAGATCCTGCCCGCGGGCTACCGCATCGACTACACGGGCGAGTCCCGGCAGCTGCGCCTGGAGGGCGACTCGTTCGCCCCGGCGTTCGGGCTGGCGGTGGTGCTCATCTTCCTGGTGCTCGCGGCCCAGTTCAACAGCTTCAGGGATCCGCTCATCATCCTCGCCGGGTCGGTGCCGCTGGCGCTCTTCGGCGCGCTGACGACCACGTTCCTGCGGATGCCGAACCCGACGATGCCGTACTTCACGGACAGCTTCACCACCACGCTCAACATCTACTCCCAGGTGGGCCTGGTGACGCTGGTGGGGCTCATCGCGAAGAACGGCATCCTCATCGTGGACTTCGCCAACCGCCTCCAGGAGGAGGGAAGGACGAAGCTCGAGGCGGTGAAGGAGGCGGCGGCCGAACGGCTCCGTCCCATCCTGATGACGACCGTGGCCACGGTCGCGGGCCACTTCCCGCTGGTGCTGGTGTCGGGCCCGGGCGCGGCGGCGCGCAACAGCATCGGGCTCGTGCTGGTGACGGGCATGGCGCTGGGCACGCTCTTCACCCTCTACTTCGTGCCGGCCATCTACCTGCTCATCGCGAAGACGCGCACCGCGGCCGCCAGCGAAGCCGTGGCACCGCGGGAGCAGCCCGAGGTCGCCACGTAGCGGCTGCGAAGTCGCTGGGGCCCGTGGCTCACGGGTCCCAGCGCACGCGGTAGGCGCAGGCGTGGCCGTTGAAGTCGAAGGGCTCCACGCGGACGTTCTTCGCTCCGGCCTTCATCAGCCCCGCTTCGACGTGCGGGAGCATCCCTGGAATGACCCTGCAATGCACTCGCGCGCGGGGTGAAGTCCCCCGGGTCCTGCGCGGACCCGGGGGGCACTCAAGCGCTCAGTAGAGGTAGTCCAGCGCCGTGCGGTCGGAGCTGGTCCACTCGCCGGTCTCGTTGGAGCTGAAGCAGGAGTTCATCACCGAGCCGCCCCGCGAGGCCGTGGTCGGCGTCCCGGGGATGTGGATGGCGCCCACGTTGGACGCGCCTTCGTCACCGCCGGTGCCGCAGCTGATGGACCGGTCGTAGTAGTCCGTGTGGCGGAAGCCGATGGTGTGGCCAATCTCGTGGGTGATGACGTGCTCGTTCACGTCCACGCTGTAGTCCTGCAGCCCGACGCCGATGTTGATGGTGCCGTAGGGCTTGCCGCCCTTGGGGAAGCCGGACGAGCCGCCGACACCGCTGGTCGTCTTCGCGGAGATGGTCGCGGTGCAGTCGGACGCGGAGCCGCGCGCGAAGGTGATGCGCAGCCCCTGGCTGTTGTAGTTCTCGATGGCCAGGTCGAGCCCCGCGCTGAGGCGGCTGTAGCTGTTGAACTGGGCCGTGGGGACGACGCAGATCTTCGTCACGCTCGTGCCGACGAGGTTGGTCGTCCGGTACTGCTCCGCCGTCTCACCGCGGGTCTGGAGCATCTCCCGCGAGGCCTCCAGGCTCACGTGAGCATCGCGCCCCACGTACACCGCGTTGTCGACGACCATGATGTCATTCGCGGGGAAGCCCGCCTCGACCAGGTTGGAGACGATCTCCTCGTTCTCGCTCTGCGCATCGCCACCGCAGGCCGTCAGCAACGCGCCACAGCTCACCACGAGGACAGCAGCCTTCTTGAACATGTTCGATGCCCCTCTTGACGTGGATCAGCCCAGCTCCCGCCCCCGGCACGGAGCGCCGGGCGGGATTGTCGCCAGTCTAAGAGGGTTTCCATCCGCGAAGTCCAATAAAACGAGAAATTGTAGTCAGTCGGACTTAGCTCGCGAGTGCGGAAACACATGTCAATACGCGATGATGTCTCAGCGCTCCCTGCCGCGAAGACCCGTGGTTTCACGGAGAGCGTGTGACAGGCCGCGCCACTGTTCTCGAATGCCGACGCGCCCGCCGCTTGCTACGGCGCGGCGGGCGCTCGGGCCGCGACGCTCCAGCAGGCCGCGGTGAAGCGAACCTCCGCCCCGTGCACGAAGGGCTCGAAGGCGGCGCGGACCGTTTCGATGACCTGGGTGCGGGTCCGGTCGTCCAGCTCGTGAAGAACCCGGCCGAGGATGCCGAGCCGGGTGAGGTAATGGACCAGCTCCTTCTCCGGCAGCGTGCACGCGAAGTCGATGGGCTGGATGTGGATGTCCGCCCAGCCGCTCTCCTCCAGGATGTGGTGGACCCGGCTCGCGTCCGCGAAGGCGAACTGCCCCGGCGCGTCCGGCCGGCGGGCGGGGAGGTTCGGCAGGAACGGTGCCGCGGCGCGCTCGGCTGTCGTCATGAAAGGATTCTCCGAAGGACTCCGCCAGGCGATGAACCGGAGTCCGGCGCCAGCCTTCGCGGCACGCCGCAGGTTCGCGAAGGCCTGGACGGAGTCCTCGAAGAACATGACGCCGAAGCGCGACAGGATCATGTCGAAGCTCGCGGGCTCGAAGGTGTGGCGCTGCGCGTCCGCGCGGATGAAGCTTGCCGGAAGGCCCTCCCTTTCAGCGCGGGCCCGGGCGGCGGTGAGCATCGGCTCCGAGATGTCGATGCCGGTGCAGCGGCCCTCCGCGCCGAGCCGCCGGGCGAAGGCGAGGGTGGTGCTGCCCGTGCCGCAGCCGACGTCGAGCACCTGTCTCGCGGAGCCGGCGACGACCGCTTCGACGAGCAGGTCTTCCATCGGCTTGAACATCGAATCGAGCACCTCCTGCGTGTCGACCCAGGCGCGTCCGGCGGTCCCGTTCCAAAGCGCTGTCTGCTCATTCCCGGTCTGGCGAGTCTCATCCATGGTCGTCTCCTCCTGCTTGCCTTCAAGAACCGAAGGCCGCACTGTGCCAGTTCAAGTCGACTTGAGGTCAAGACGGTGAACGAACTGGACATCACGGAGGTCGCGCGGCGCTCCGGCGTTCCGGCCTCGACACTGCGGTTCTATGAAGAGAAGGGGTTGGTTGCTTCGGTGGGCAGGCGAGGTCTGCGCCGCCTGTTCGACGCTGGCGTGCTGGAGCGGCTGGCGTTGATCGCGATGGGGCGCGCCGCTGGCTTTTCGCTCGAGGAGATCGCGCTCATGTTCGCCCCGGACGGGCGGCCGCGCATCGACCGGCGGATGCTCCTGTCCAGGGCGGAGCAGCTGGACAGGACGATCCGCGAGCTGAGCGCGATGCGCGACGGCCTCCGGCACGCCGCTGCCTGTCCTGCGCCGAGCCACATGGAGTGCCCCACCTTCCGCCGGCTCCTGCGGGGCGCCGCGTCTGGCGCGAAGGGCGCGCGAAGCCGCAAGCGCCTGCCTCCCAGGTGAGCTTCGGAGGCCCACGCGGCCTGGACCCGGACGGGAGCGCGCGGCTCCCGGTCCGCGTCAGGTGTCAAAGCGGAAGGCGGTGTCCCGGGCCGAGGGCCGCTGCTCGAACTGCTGGCGGAAGCGGTTCAGCGCCACATAGGGGGCAATGGGCAACACGTCCCGGAACTCCAGGTGGGTCACGAGACAGTAGAGGGTGACCTCCAGGTAGCTCAGGTCCCGCTCGGGCGGGAGGGCGGCGAGCGCGGCGCTCGAGTGCTCCTCCAGCCACGCCATCATGTTGAGCAAGGACTTGCGCAGCTTGAGGGCATGGGTCGTCCCCTCGCCGCCGCCGGCCATCTTCTCCATGACCAGCGTCACCTCCGTCGCCATGGCTTGCAGGGTGAGCTCCTGCACGTTCGCGAGGAGCGGCACGTCCAGGTCCTCCGGCCACACCACGCGGGGCCTGGGATTGGACTGTCGCCACAGCTCCCGGGAGACATTGAGCGCGCCGAACCAGGCGCCTCGGGAAGTTTTCAGGACGGGGATCCGGAGCGCGGGGTTGCCGCCGTAGTCCGCCGGGTCGGTGGACAGCAGGTCCCGCAGCACCTGGAAGGAATGGTCGACGCGCAGCTCCGCGGCGAAGAGCCGGGCGATGCGCGTGAAGTGCGAGCTTGAACGGCCGATGATGACGGGTCTGTCGAGCGCGGACATGCGGGGCCCTCCGGTGGAAATGGCGCGGAAGGCTACCGCGCCACGCACCGAGGATGCAGCCCCCGTACCCTCTCAAGGTCGGGAGGGCCCCTGCAGGGCCGCCGCGATGATGCGCGCGGCGATGGCGGGTTGGTCACCGCCCATGTGGAGCGTGTTGACCGAGTAGACGAGGCGCCGGCGCAGGTCGCGCGTGGCGCCCATCCCGTTGTTGTAGCCGTGCCGGTCGCCGCTCTTGCCCCAGAAGAGGACGCCGTTGATTTCATAGCGGGTGAGGCCCGCGCTGTAGCTGGCGCCGGGCAGGTCCGGGACGGTGAACAGCTCCTCCAATTGCTTGCGCGGCAGCAGCCGGCCCTGGAAGAGCGCGACGAGGAAGCGGTCCAGGTCCTCGGCGGTGGAGATCATCTCTCCGGCGGCCCAGGGGACGGACTGGCTGGCTTCGGTGACGTCCACCAGGCACCGCGTGCCGTAGGGGATGGCGCCCGCCGGACACGGCCCGTCCTCGGGAGTGACCTCCTCGTAGCCATGCGCATGCCGCCCGGGGATCGTCACGTCGTTGCCGGGCACGAAGGTGTCCCGCAGGTGCAGCGGCCGGAGGATGCGCTCCCGCACCGCGTCCCCGTAGGGGCGGCCCGTCACCTGTTCGATGAGCAGGCCCGCGACGATGTAGCCGATGTTGCCGTACTCCTGCCGCGTGCCCGGGGCGAAGCGCGGGCCCGGCGGGAGCGCCAGCGAGACGAGCTCGCGGGGGCTGAAGCGCCGGAACCGGTTCTCGAAGAACCACTCCGGGGCCTTCTGCGGCACCGGCACGCCGGGCAGGCCGTGGGTGTGATTGAGCAGCTGGCGCACGGTGATGGGCGCGTAGACGCCCGCGGGCAGCAGGCGCGGCAGGTAGTCCTGGACGGGCCGGTCCAGGTCCACGCGTCCCTCGGCGGCGAGCTGCAGCACGACGGTGGCCGTGAACGTCTTCGTCATGCTGCCAATGCGGAAGTGCGCGTCCGCCGGCACCGGGGCGCCGGTGCGGACGTCGGCCACCCCGGACGTCCCCAGCCAGCGGCCGTCCGCGCCGGTCACCCGGACCAGGGCACCGGACACCTCCGCGTTGGGCAGCCCCGCGATGGCCTGCCGCAGCGCCTCGCGGTTCAGGGGCGGCAGGGGCGCGGGGTCCACCTCCAGCCCCAGTTCGCCCACCTCCAGCCCGGTTCCCACCGGAGCCTCGGGCCCGCAGGCGGGGGTCATGAAGCTCGCGAGCAATGCCATACCAACCCGCAGTCCGCGGTGCAGGACAGCCATGGGGTTCCATCTCCTGTGAGGGAAGGGGCCGGCGCTTTTTTGCGGCCGGCGGATGGAACACCGGCGTCCCCCGGCGGTGTCACCGGGCGGGTGGAGATTCAGTCCGCTGCCACGTACAGCTCGCCGTTCTGCCCGATGGCGCCCGGGGCCAGGGACCAGCCCGGGTGTTCGCTCATGAGGTAGAGCGTGCGCTTGCCCTCCGGCGAGCGCGCCGCCCCGATGAGCAGGTAGCGGCGTGTCCGCTTCGCTCCGGTGAGCGTCAGCACGTCGTGCTTCACGCTCCAGGTGCCCTGGTCGTCCTCGGAGCCGAACCTCATCGCGCCCACCTGCCCGGACGCGCCCGCGTACTTGTATTGAAATGCGTGATTGGCGCCGAAGGTGTAGTCGATGCTGTAGGAGACCGCCGTCATGGTGGTGCTCCCGGTATAGGTGTTGACCCACTGGGCTCCGGTGCTGGTGCCGTAGATGAAGTGGCCCACCACCTCCGCGTCGTCCACCAGCGGCAGGCCCACGGGGCTCCCTCGCACGCCCTTCAGCGCTTCCTCCACCCGGGTGTAGGACGTGTTCCAGGAGAACGAGGCCGACATTTCCTCGCCCGCACTGCCCGGCGGGCTCATGAAGCTCTGGATGAACACCAGCGGCTCCAGCCGGTCGCCCGCCTCCACCAGGTAGAGGCTCACGCGGAAGGTCCGGCCGTTGTTCTTCGCGCGCACCACCGCCGCGGTGAAGAAGGCGCGGGCGCCGTTGGCCACGAAGCGCCGCATCACCAGCGGGTTCGGCTTCACGTCGTTCCAGTCCGCGCCCACGCGTTCCTGCCACAGCCGCGCGACCTTGCCCTCGGCGTCGTCGAGCCCGGGCACGGCCGGCAGCCGGAGCGCCTCCACGCCCAGGGTGTCACCCCGCTCGTCCCACTCGAGGATGAACCGTCCGTCCTGCTGGGTCTTCCAACCCTGGGGCGCGTCGAACGCGAAGCCGCCGGGCTCCCCCGGGCTGCCGCCGTGCGCCCTGTTCGCGGCGGCGGGAGTCCCGGGGGTGTCGCTGTCTCCGGCGAAGAGGCCCAGGGCCATGAGCCCCAGGGTGCCGGTGCAGCAGAACGCGCAGGCGCCTCCGACCGCGAGGAGGATCCAGACGAGGGGGCTCTTGGGACGGGCCATGGTGGGGTGCCTGTGAGGAGGTCTCAGCCGCGAGGGACGTCCCGGCGGATGCGCCGGTCATCCCTGGTACGCGCGCCGGGGCCAATCTTCCCGCCCCCACCCCCAGAAACGACATGGCGGCCCTCCCCGGTGGAGCTCGCAGGCGTCAGCGGCCCGCGCGCCGCAGGACGGCGGGCGTGAGGCCCGTCAGCCGGCGGAACACCGTGGTGAAGTGACTCTGTGAGCTGAAGCCGACCTCCAGCGCGATGTCTCCGAGGGAGCGGGTCGTGTGGCTCAACAGGCCGCGCGCCCGCTCCACCCTCCGCTGCTGCACGTAGGCATGCGGTGTCATGCCCATGGACTGGCGGAAGGCGCGGGTGAAATAGAACACGCTCAGGCCCGAGCGCTGGGCCAGCTCCCCCACGCGGATCCTCCGCGCGAGGTGCGCTTCGATGAAGAGCCTCACGCGATGGAGCGCGGCGGCGGAGAGGCCACCGCGCCGCCGCGCGGCCCGTGTGCCTCCTGGCTGCTGGAGCAGCTTCGACACGCGGGCGGCATGGCGGTCCTGCGACGCCCGCGCCTCGCTCAGGAAGCGGGCGATGACCTTCAGCTCCGCGTCCGGCAGGGGTGACATCAATTGCAGGCCATCCGCCTGGAGGGGGCCCCACAGGGTCTCAATCCATTCGCGCGCGTGCCCGGTGAGCGCGAGCCGTCTGCCATTCCCGGTGCCTTCCCGCTGGACGTAGCCGGCGAGCTCCAGCCGCTCCACGTCGGCGCCTCGCGCGACCGCGCTCAGGGGCGCGGGGCCTCCGAAGTGCAGCTGCGCCAGGCAGGTCAGCTCCGCGCGGCCGAGCGCGAGCACCGCTCCCACGGCCGCGTCGAACTCCGCGGAGGCATCCTGGAAGCGGACGATGTCGGCGCCAATCTGGGCGAGGAGGGAGTGCCGGGGCGTCATGGAGGAACACCGCAAGTTCGAGAAAAACAGCACAAGGGCACGAAAGACGCTCGCGCGCCCGGGACGCATGCTGCCCCCATGATGAACCTGAAGCCCTCCGCGGCGGAAATCCTGTTGTGGCTCTTCGTGCTGAACCTCGGCGTCGCGTTCGGTGCGGGGCTCTATGAGCACCGCATCTCGCTGCCCCGCTGGCTCGACGCCACGGGCGCGCACTGGTCCGCGGAGGCGGCGCGACAGGATGACGTGGGGCGGCGCTTCTGGGGGCTGGTGAATACGGGACCGCTGACGCTGCTCACCCTGGCGAGCCTCTACTTCGCCACGCAGGCCACGGGGCCGCTGCGCGCCTGGTGGCTCGGGGCCGCGCTGGTGGCGCTCGTGGACCGGCTCCTGACCTTCGCGTACTTCATCCCCACGATGGTCCGGCTGATGCAGTCCGTTGACTCTCCGGCCGCCGTGGAGACCGCGATGCGGTGGGCGCGGATGAACCACCTGCGCCATGCGCTCGCGGCGGGGGCGTGGTTCGCGGCCCTTCAAGCCCTGTCATGGCTGCGCGTGAAGGGCGGCGCGTGACTACGCCTTGTCCGGGAGGGTGTACTGGAAGTCGTAGGAGTGCTTCCCGCCCGGGGCGATGTCGATGGTCATGGAGCCGGCGAGCCCCGTGAGCTCGCCGGTTCCGGAGTCCGGCACCACGGAGATGACGAGGTGGGGCGCACCGCGCGTCATCACCCCGAAGTGCTGGAGCGCGAAGGTGCCGCTCCGGCCGTCCAGCGTCCCGCTGACGCGCTCCATCGCGACGTACCCCGCGGACCCCTCCACCGCCGTCCGCACCGCGAGCATCTGCCCCTGGCTCGTGGCCTCCAGCGCTCCATGAAAGCGCTTGTCGAGCGCCATCCGGCCCGGAGCCCCCTCCACCACTCCGGCCTCCGGTGCCATGGGGGTGAGCTTGACGTCGAAAGGGCCGTTCGCGCGCTTCGTCATGGGTGCCTGCTCCCTTGCTGGATGGGCGGACACATACGCCCGGAGCCCGCCCCTGGATTGCAAAAACGCGTCAGCCCCGGGGGGCCTTAGGACTCGCTTAAGACCTTTGCCCTACCGTCACGGTCACTCCAAGGGGGCATGCACTTGAGCGACGACGAACGGAACCACCACCACGGACTCCAGCAGGACCTGCGGGTCCTGGCGAAGCGCACGGACCGGCGGGAGCTGCTGCGCTGGATGGCCTTCACCAGCCTCATCCCCATCATCGGCTGCGGTGGGACTGACTCCAGCGGCGGCAGCGGTGACACGTCGGGCTGTGCGAGGATTCCGGAGGAGACGGCCGGCCCCTATCCCGGCGACGGCTCCAACGGGGCCAACGCCCTGGTGCTGTCGGGCATCGTCCGCGGCGACATCCGCTCCAGCATCGCGGGCGCGAGCGGCGTCGCGGCGGGCATCCCGCTCACCATCACCCTCACGCTGGTCGCCAGCGACGGCAGCTGCACGCCGCTGCGCGGCTACGCCATCTACCTGTGGCACTGCGACCAGGCGGGGCGGTACTCCATGTACTCGTCGGGCGTCACCAGCGAGAACTACCTGCGCGGGGTGCAGGTGACGGATGAAGAGGGCAAGGTGACCTTCACCAGCATCTTCCCCGCCTGCTACAGCGGCCGCTGGCCGCACATCCACTTCGAAATCTACCCCTCGGTGGAGGCGACCTCCTCCTCGCGCAACAAGGTGGCCACGTCCCAGCTGGCCCTGCCGGAGGACAGCTGCGACGCGGTCTACGCCACGTCTGGCTATTCGCAGAGCGTCCGCAACCTGGGCCAGGTCTCCCTCTCCAGCGACAACGTGTTCAGCGACGGCGCGTCCACCCAGCTGGCGACCGTGACGGGCAACACCACGGACGGCTATGCCGCCTCCCTGGTGGTGGGCATCCAGGTCTGACGCGCCGGCGGCGGGCCCGCCTGCCCGCCCGTGCTCCGTCCTGGAGGGATGGCAACCCTCCGGGGCGTGATGCATCTTCAGGGGGCCGCGGTCCCTCTCCCTGAACAGGAGCCCTGCCGATGTTCCAGCCTCCGAAGGACACCACCTCGAAGAAGCACCGGGGTGGCTACATCCAGCAGACGAAGGACTACGAGAAGATCCGCAAGTCCACGAAGGTGACGGGCAAGCGCATCGGCGGGGCGCTGCGGGCGGAGTTCGCCCGGCAGCAGAAGCGCCGCGACTCGCGCTGACGCGTCACTTCGCCTTGGCGGGCGCGAAGTCGAAGGGCTTGTCCTGGGCGATGAGCACCACGCACTCGGCGTCCGCCGCGCACTGGTTGCGGTGCACCACCTTGCCGGGCTGGTCCCAGGTGCTGCCCGCCTCCACGGCGCCGGCCTCCGCGGCGCCCTCGCTGGTGTTCGTCATGCGGCCCTTCACCAGCACGCCGTGGTAGTCGGCGGAGTGGGTGTGCGGCCCGGAGTCGAACCCGGCGGGGAACTTCATCAGCAGGGCGTACGGGCCCTTCTTCATGTCGCCCCAGAGGACGTGCACGGACGGGCCGCCGGGCATCATCTGCGTCCAGGTGAGCTTGTCATAGGCGGTCTGCTGGAACGCGGCGGACTCCTTGCCCTTGGCGGCGGCGAAGGTGAACGCGGACACGACGGCGACGGCGGCGACGAGCTTGGGCAGGGTCTTCACGGTGGGACTCCTCGGTGGAAGGAAACGCCCGGGAGGATGGCCGCGAGGCGGGTCTGCGAAAATGCCCGTTTGCGCAGAGCACCTCTGCGAGAATGCAGGCCATGCCCGAATGGAGCGACCTGCGGCACTTCCTGGCCATCGCGAGGGAGGGCAACCTCTCCGCGGCGGCGCGGCGGTTGAAGGTGGACCAGACCACCGTGGGCCGGCGCCTGGCCGTGCTGGAGAAGGAGCTGGGAGCGCGCCTCTTCGACCGGACCCCCACGGGCCTGCGGCCCACGGCGGTGGCGCTGCGCATCCTGCCCGCCGCGGAGGCCGTGGAGGCGGAGGCGCTGCGGGTGGAGCGGCTCGCCAGCGGCGAGGACCTGCGCCCCTCCGGGCCGGTGACGGTCACCGCGACGGACTCGTTCCTGGTCCACAACGTGATGCCGTGGCTGGCGGGCTTCCAGGCGCGGCATCCTGAAATCGAGTTGCAGCTGCTCTCCGGCTACGAAGCCCTGTCGCTCGTGCGGCGCGAGGCGGACGTCGCCATCCGCCTGGTCCGGCCACAGGAGGCGTCGCTGCGGGCCCGGAAGGTGGCTGCCATTGGGGTCGTGCCCTTCGCGTCGAAGGCATACCTCGCCCGCCGGGGGCCGGTGCGCTGGGACGCCGGGCTCCAGGGGCACGCGGTGGTGGGCTACGCGCAGGACTCGCGGCGCTGGCCGGAGTCGAAGTGGCTGGACGTGCACGCGGCGAAGGCCACCGTCGCGGTGCGGCTCACGTCCATCCTGGGGCTGCTCCAGGCAGCGCGTGAAGGCCTGGGCGTGGCGCTCCTGCCGGCGTACTTCGGGCACCTGCACGCGGAGTTGGTCCCGCTGCGGGACGCGCTGCCGGAATTGGAGCGGACCGTGTGGCTGGTGTTCCACGAGGACCTGGCCCACAACGCGCGGGTGCGCGCGGTGGTGGACTTCCTGGCGGAGACCATCGGGGCGCAGGCGGAGGCGCTCGCGAGGCCTCCCTCCAGGCCCCGGAAGAAGCGCGCGCGGTGAGGACGTCCCGCCCCGCCGCGCGTCAGGGACTCACGGCTCCGAGACGATGACGGTGAAGCCCTTGGGCGTGCTGGAGGTATCCACCACGTGCGCCTGGGCCGTCGCCGTCCAGACCACCTCCACCTTGCCGGCCGCGGCGTTGGGTTCCAGCATCAGCTCCAGGTTCGTGGTCCATTCGCAGCTCGAACCCAGCCGGCAGTCGCGGCCGAGGTACGTCTGGACTTCGGTCGTCACCGGCTGTCCGGCCACCAGCGCGACGCCAGCCTCAGGCCCGGAGAAGTCCGACTCGCCCTCGACCAACACGGCGCGCAGCCGGGGGGCCGCTGTCTGGCTGGAGTCCGCGGGCGTCCACGTGGCCGACACCAGGACCTTCACCTCCGCCTCGACGACCTTGTCGGGAGACTTCGTGGCCGTGGCCCGCACGACGAGCGGGATGCGGGTCTTGGGCGCTTCCGTCGTGAGGGTCACCGTCGCGCCCGTGTACGGCTCCGAGAGCACGTCATCGGAGACGGCCTGTGACGTCGCGACGACGCTGACGCAGGCGACGAGGAGGGCCAGCCGGGAGGCCCAGTGACGCAAGCGGGAGTTCGGAGTGGTTTCGAGGTGGTGGGGCATGGTGGCTGCCGACTGAGCAAGCCCGATGCCATGACTTCACAGAGGGAGACATTCCCGGGGCACACCGGCCGTCAATCCCAACCGCGACGCGCGTGTCACGGTTTCACGCGCGGGCGCGCGGCTCAGCGGTAGTGGACGGCGATGCGCTTTCCATCGAGCAGGTGGATGTCGATGTCCAGGTCGTAGATGCCCCGCAGCACGTCCGGGCGCATGAGCTCCTCCGGCGTCCCCTGGAAGGCGACCTTCCCGCCGCGCATGGCGATGACGTGGTCGGAGTAGCAGGAGGCGTAGTTGAGGTCGTGCAGCACCAGCACCACGCACCTGCCCAGCGTGTCCGCCGCGCGCCGCAGTTCCTTCATCATGGACACGGCGTGCTTCATGTCCAGGCTGTTGAGCGGCTCGTCCAGGAGGACGTAGTGCGTGTCCTGGCACAGCACCATCGCCACGAAGGCGCGCTGGCGCTGGCCGCCGGACAGCTCGTCCAGGAAGCGGTGGGCGATGGGCTCCAGGCCCAGGTGGTGGAGGGCTCCCTCCACGAAGGCGCGGTCCTCTACCGTCGGGCGGCCCCTGGAGTGCGGGTAGCGGCCGAACGTCACCAGGTCGCGCACGGTGAGCCGCGAGGTGACGGCGTTGTCCTGCCGCAGGATGGCCAGCCTGCGCGCCAGCGCGTCGCCGGGCGTGTGCGCCACGTCCAGGCCGTCCACCAGGACCGTGCCGGAGGACAGCGGCAGCAGGCGGCTCACCATGGACAGCAGGGTGGACTTGCCCGCGCCGTTGGGCCCGATGATGGACGTCACGCCCTGCTCCGGGAGCTGGAGCGTGACGTCGTCCACCACCAGGGTGTCGCCGTAGCGGCGGGTGACGTTCCGGGCTTGAATCATCGCAGCGCGCCTCGCATGAGCAGGGTGATGAACATGAGGCCGCCCAGGAACTCGATGATGACGCGCAGGTTGGCTCCAAAGGAGAAGACGCGCTCCAGCACGAGCTGACCGCCCAGCAGGCCAATCACCGCGAGGAACACGGCGGCCGGCAGCACGTGGACGTGCCGATGCGAGCGCACCAGGCCGTGCGCCAGGTTCGCCACCAGCAGGCCGAAGAAGGTGACGGGCCCCACCAGCGCCGTGGACACCGACACCAGCACCGCCACCACCGCCAGCAGCCGCGACACCGTGCGGCGGTGGTCCACGCCCAGGCTGATGGCCACGTCGCGGCCCAGGCCCAGCACGTCGCACGCGTGCAGCAGGCGCAGGCCCAGGACGGACGCGCCCACCGTCATCAGCGCGGAGACCGCGAGCAGGTCCGGGTCCGGGTTGTTGAAGCTGGCGAAGAAGCGGTCCTCCAGGAAGGCGAACTCGCCCGGCGCGATGACGCGCTGGAGGAAGGTGGACAGGCTGCGGAACAGCACGCCCAGCACCACCCCCGTGAGCAGCAGCAGGTGGATGCTCCGCCCCCGGCCCTCGAACAGCCAGCGGTGCAGCACGGCGGAGAAGAGCACCATGACGGCGACCTCCACCGCGAACAGCAGCCGCGGGTCCAGGGACGCCACCGTGCGCGAGCCCAGGAAGAAGAGCAGGCACGTCTGCAGCAGCACGTAGAGCGTGTCGAAGCCCATGATGGCGGGCGTCAGCACGCGGTTCTCCGTCACGGTCTGGAACAGCACCGTGGAGACGGCGATGGCGTAGCCCACCAGCAGCACCGTCGCGACCTTGCGCGCGCGAAACGGCAGCACGAAGTCCCACCGCCCGCCCGCGTCCACCGTCATGAACACCCCCACGCAGAGGACGGCCAGGGCCCCCAGCAGGAGCAGCCGCCGCTCGTGGCCCTCCAGGCGAAGCGCGCTAGCCGACACGGCTGTCCCTCCGGAAGAGCAGGTGGAGGAAGACGAGGCTGCCCACCACGCCCGCCACCGTGCCCACGGGAATCTCATACGGCTGGCGCACCACCCGCCCGACGACGTCGCACAGGAGCACGAAGCCCGCGCCCAGCACCGCCACCCACGGGATGGCGCGGCGCGCGTTGTCTCCCACGATGAGGCTGACGACGTTGGGCACCACGAGCCCGATGAAGGGAATCATCCCCACCGTGGCCACCACCACCGCGGTGACCATGGCGACGATGGCCAGCCCCAGCGCCACGATGCGCGGGTGGCTCAAGCCCAGGTTGGTGGTGAAGGCCTCGCCCATGCCGGCGACGGTGAAGCGGTCCGCGACGACGTAGGCGAGGACCGTCAGGACGAAGGCGCCCCAGAGCAGCTCATACCGGCCGCGCAGCACGCTGGAGAAGTCGCCCGTGGTCCAGGCCATCAGCGATTGCAGCAGGGAGAAGCGGTAGGCGAAGAACGTCGTCGCCGCGTCGAAGATGGCGCCCAGCACCAGCCCCACGACGGGCACGACGAGCGCCGAGCGCAGAGGGATGCGCCGGAGGATGAGCAGGAACAGCGCCGTGCCCGCCATGGAGAAGCCGGCGGCGACGGCGGTCCTCGCGAGGATGGGGATGCCGGGGGCGAGCAGGGTGACGACCAGCAGGCCCAGGCTCGCGGACTCCGCCGTGCCCGCGGTGAAGGGCTCCACGAAGCGGTTGCGCGCGAGCATCTGCATGATGAGGCCCGCCACGCCCAGGGACATGCCCGCCAGCACCAGGGCCAGCGTGCGCGGCACGCGGCTGATGACCAGCACCTGCAAGGCGCGCGGGTGCTCCGCGGGCGCCAGGAGCGCGTCCCACGACACGCGGCTCACGCCAATCAACAGGCTGGTCCCCGCGAGCACCAGCACCCCCAGGCCGGCCAGGGCGAGCAGGGGCAGCGGGCCCCTGGGCCCGGGGAGTGCGAAGGCCGGCTCAGGGAGCAGGGGGCTGTCGGGGCTTCGCGTAGGCATCGGAGATCTGCTCCAGCAGGCGCCGCACGGACTGGATGCCGCCGCCGATGAGGTAGGTGTCGGCGGGGTCCAGGTACACGACCTGGCCCTGCTTCCAAGCCGTCGTCTGGCGCACCAGCTCGTTGTCCAGCAGCCGCTGCGCGCCGCCGCCCTCGCCGATGGCCGCGTCCCGGTCGATGACGAACAGCCAGTCCGGGTTGGTCTCCAGGATGAACTCCGAGCCGATGGCCTCCCCGTGCAGCGACGCCTTGAGCGACGGGGCCGCGGGCGGGATGCCGAAGGACTCGTGCAGCACGCCGAAGCGCGAGCCCGGGCCGTAGGCGCTCATCCGCCCGCCGGATGTCAGGACGATGAGCCCCTTGCCCCGGGTGGAGGTGGTGCCCTTCAGCGCCTCGATGGACTGGCGCAGCCCTCCAATCAGGGCGCGCGCCTGGTCCTCCTTGCCGAAGACGGTCGCCAGCCGCTCGGTGTTGCCCACCACGGTGTCCAGGTAGTGCGCGTCGTCCGTCGTCTGGTCGATGGTGGGCGCCATGGCGGCGAGCTTCGCGTACCGGGCGCTGGTCCGGCCGCCGGTGATGATCAGGTCGGGCCGCGCGGCGTGGACGGCCTCGTAGTCGGGCTCGAAGAGCGTCCCGAAGCGCGGGTACTTCTTCGCGTCCGCGTACTTCGCCAGCGGGCCGGGGAAGTACTCACCCGCCACGCCCCGCACCTCCACCCCCAGCGCGTCCAGCGTGTCCAGCGCCGCGAGGTCGAACACCAGGACCTGCTTCGGGTGGGGCGCCACGACGGTGCTGCCCTGCGCGTGCGTGATGGTCCGGCCCGCCCCCGGCGCGGAGGCCGCCGGTGCCGCGGCTTCCACGGTGGGCGCGCGTGAGGGGCGCAGGCCGAGGAACGCCAGGCCGAGGACCACGACCCCGAGGAGGGCCGCGATGAGGAGAGGGAAACGCCGGGGAGAGGTGCTCACGAAAAGGCCCATCCAGAGGGATAAGGGATATCAAGTGATATTGATACTCATTATCGAAGTCGGATATAGCGGATCCCCGCTGGACGGTCAAAACCCATCGACCTTGCGCTCGCCGGGTCTTCCCTGGAGGCTTGGATTTCAAGACTTCCAGGGAGAGGTGCCATGAAGCCCGTCCGTGCCGTCCTGCTGCTGTCCTTCCTCTGCTCGGCCCTGTCCGGGACTGCCCACGCGCAGGACAACTCGCGCACGCTGCTGATGCAGTGGCTGGCGGATCCGGACGTCTACAAGGAGAACGACGACCTGTTCTTCCTCACCGGCACCGGCAACGGGGTGGTGCTGCCGCTGTACGAGTCGAACGACCTCACGGCGTTCCGCTTCAAGCGCGACTACAACCCGTCCGCGGCGGATCCGACCTACGACTACTGCTTCCTCTGGGCGCCGGACCTGAGCAAGACGGGCAGCGTCTACCAGCTCCACTTCTCCGGCCACCGGGTGCCCAACGGCGCGGCGTGTCCTCCCGCCGGCCAGGAGGTGACGACCTTCGTCGCCACGGCGCCGGACCTGAACCTGGCCTTCGGCGCGCCCCAGCCCATCAACGCCAACACGACCTGGCCGCGCACCACCACCGGCACGGCGTGCCTGCCGCAGGGGTGCAACCGGAACATCCGCATCGACTCGGCGACGTTCAACGACGGCGTGGACCGCTGGCTCTTCTACGTCTGGTTCCAGAACGGCAACAACATCTCCTCCTTCAAGCTGGCCGCGCCCGGCACCGTCTACAACCACGCGGGCCCGGCGGTGTTCGCGACGCCCTCCTACGAGGAGGGCATCAACGAGGCGCCGGAGCTGTTCAAGCGCGACGGGCGCTACTACCTGCTCTTCAGCGGCGGTTGGTACAACAGCCAGTACGCCATGTACTACGTGATGGCGGACACCGTTCCGGAGCTCACGCGGGCGCGGGCGGTGCGGCGGCTGTCATTGCCCTTGAAGAACTCCGCGGGCCGGCTGGTGCAGTCCCACGGCCACAACGTCATCGTCGAGCGGCGCGGCGAGTACTTCAACATCTTCCACGTGGGCGCCTTCGACAGCGCGGGCAACCTCACCTCGCGCAGCACGTACAAGCAGCGCGTGGCGTTCAAGGTGGACGGGGCGATGACGTCGCTCAACCAGGTGAGCGTGCGCTGGAACCGGCTCGCGGGGTACAGCTACTCGCTGGACGTCGTGCTGCGCGACGGGTCGGTGGTGGGCCCGTGCGCGTCCGTGACGCTGCTGGGGCAGGCCAACAAGACGGTGTTCGACGGCGTGTGCCGCAGCGCGGGGGACCGCGTGGTGACGAAGGGGGAGATCGCCGCGTTCCGCATCTTCTATTCCAACAACAACGTCTGGGGGCCGTTCGTGGAGAAGGCCTATGACGGCATCTCCGACGACGTGTCGCTGGAGCTGCCCGGCGGCGTCACGCCCTTCGTGGACCTGGAGTGGAGCGAGGAGGAGACGGCGGCGCAGTACTCCATCGACGTGCAGCGGCGGGACACGGGCGCGTGGATTGGCCCGTGCATCGGCGTGGCTTCCGTGAACAAGAGCCTGGCCTGGACCTACCAGGGGCGCTGCGACACGCCGGGCATCAACGTGCCGGCCTCCAACATCCAGGCCTTCCGCATCTGCTCCGCGGTGAACGGGGACTGGGCCCACGCCCGCTGCGGCGCCGCCGCGTATGACGGGCGGGCCATGCACTCGCGCATCAACATCCCCTGAGCCGGCAGGCTAGTGACAGGAGAAGACGAGGGGCGCGAGCGTGTCCTTCACCTTGTAGGAGAAGGAGTGGCCGCTCTCCGCGGCGGACGCGTATTCCAGGTCCGGCTGGGCCTGGAGCCACTTCATCGTGGCGGGCAGGTCCGCGCAGGGGTCGTCGAACTTCTCGGCGAAGCGCGTCTCGAAGGCATCCATCTTCGCGCGGGATTCGGTGACCTTGCGCTTCAGGGCATCCAGCTGCTCCTGGGAGCGGACCTCCCGGGTGTCTGGCTCGGTGAGCCAGGTGCTCCCGTCCGCGTAGCGCACCTCCACCGCCAGCTTCACGGTGCGCGCCACCGTCGTGTCCAGCGGAACCTGGACCGTTGAATCGTGGGTGTCCTTCGCGATGGGGACCGGAGCCAGGCGCCGGGCCACCCTGCCGTCGGCATCCAGCTCCACGACGGCCACCTCGCTGGGGCGGGGAATGATCATCCCCGTGCCGACGTCCACCTGGAGCGGGGTCTTGTCTCCCACCATGAAGTCCCACGGCTCTCGCAGGAACATCAGCCGCCGCGTCACCGGGGCGGGCTCGCCGCAGCGCACGGCCAGCTTCACGGCTGCGTCCTGCTCCACCGGGGGCTTGCCCTTGCAGGTCAGCTTGAGGTGCAGGGATTGCTCGAGCGGCTTGGGGACGCCGGCGCATTGCTGGACGACCTGAGGGGCCTTCCAGAGCGCTGGGGCCAGCTCGAAGGACGATCCCCTCGGGTAGCGGGCGTCCTCGGGCTTCAGCGTGAGGTTCACGTCCTTCGCGGCGCCGCTCACCTCCAGCTTCTCCAGGCCGTCGCGGCAGCGGGCCTCCAGCGAGATGCTGGGATGGAGCCAGAGCGGCGTGGCGCCGCCACCCGCCACCCCCACGAGCTTCCCCTGCATCACGTAGGCGGTGGTCTCCTGCCGGACCTTGAGCGGGGGCCCCTGCTGCTGCTCCATCAGGGCCTGCATGACCCTCATCTGATAGAGATTGGCCTGCACCATGGTCAGGCGTTCCTGCTGGGCTTGCGTGAGCGGGATGACCGGGAACGGATTTGCGGGGAGGGGATCGCGGCTCTGGAGGATCACTTGTTCCGGGCCCCGCTTCGTCTCCACCTGGAGCCCAAGGGTCTCGGCGGGCTGGGGCGTCAACGCGTCCTGCAGGTCGGTCGCGTTCAACTGGGGCAGGGGTACCTTGATGAAGGCCCTGATGGGCATGAAGATGCCCGTCACCTTCATGCCCTTCTGGAGTCCTGCCTCGGCGGCGACGCTCCTGGGCTCGACCCGGGTGACGGTGACCGTCTTGCCATCCGAGCGCGCGGAGTAGCCCGCGGACTTCATCGTGACGGTGAACGGCGCCGCCGCGAACAGCCAGGCGCCAGCGAACACGGACAGCAGCGAGGCGAGGAACATCGGGGCACTCCGGGGACGGTGGGCCCGTCCAGTCTGGGGCACGCGCTGGCCGTCAGCGCGGGGCGAAGCGCCTCGCGGACCGCAGCTTCGCCTTCATGGCTTCCATATCGCGGTTGCGCGGCGGGGCGGTGGTCACCAGCGAGTCCATCAGCCGGCGCGCGACCTCGGTGACGTCCTCGACGGCACGGTTGAAGGCCTCCTCGTTCGCCTTGGACGGGGCGCTGGTGCCGCTGAGCTTCCGCACGAACTGCAGGGCCGCCGCCCGCACCTCCGCGTCGGACGCGGGCGGCTCGAAGTTGAAGAGCGTCTTGATGCTGCGGCACATGGGCGGCTTCCTTTGCGTGAAGAGGCGCCATCGTAGCGCACCGCGAGAACGTCACCTCGCTCGGCGGGCGTCTGCGACCTCATCCCCGCCGGCCTGGGCACGGTCCACTGGGTGGAGTCGCCGCCATGACCACGCCGTCCGGAGTGATTGTCTTTTCCGGACGGCGCGGGAGTCCGCATTCGATGTAAAATCGCCCCTGGCTGATTTCAGGGGGGCATCATGCGACTCGATATCTTTTCGGAGATGCAGCATCCGAAGGAGCGCTGGAGCGGTCCGGACCACGAGCACCAGATCATCCAGGAGACGCTGGAGCAGGCGCGACTCGCGGATGAGATGGGGTACGGCGTCTGGTGGCAGGTGGAGCACCACACCGCGGTGGAGTTCAGCTACAGCTCCGCGCCGGAGGTCATGCTCACCGCCATCGCGCGGAGCACGAAGAACCTGCACGTCGGACACTCGTCGGTGCTGGCGCCCATGCGCTTCAACCATCCCATCCGGATCGCGGAGCGCGCGGCCTTCATCGACCACCTGAGCGGGGGCCGCTTCCAGCTGGGGCTGGCGCGCAGCACCATCCCGGAGTGGCGCACCTTCAACATCGAGCCGGACTCCACGCGCGGGCAGATGCAGCAGGCCTTCGAGCTGGTGCCGAAGCTGTGGACCCAGGACAAGGTGTCCTGGGACGGACCGGACCTGAAGCTCAAGGACGTCAGCGTCATCCCCAAGCCGTACCGCAAGCCGCACCCGCCGCTGTGGCAGGCATGCTCCAGCCCCGCGTCGTTCGAACAGGCGGGACGCAACGGCGTGGGCGCGCTGGGCGTGACGCTCTGGGCGTCTCCGGAGGAGGTGGCGGAGATGATCCACATCTATCGCGAGGCCCTGCGCACGCGCTGCGAGCCGGTGGGCGCGTTCGTCAACGACCAGGTCGCCTTCTTCACCTTCGTGCACTGCGCGGACAGCGAGCGCGAGGCCATGGAGAACGGCGCCGCGAAGGCCGCCGCTTGGTACACGAGCGGGTCGTTCACCTTCTTCGAGGCGAAGGACGCCTTCGTGAAGACCGCCGCGGAGCTGGAGGTGCTGGCGAAGGACCCGGCGGGCGGAGGGCTCACGGGCCAGTACCTGCGCAAGAAGGACCCGAACGCGCCGCAGTCCCAGGCGCAGCGCATCCTGGGCCGCATCATGTCCGGTGAGACCGTGCCGGATGAGCAGGTCTGGGAGGTCCTGAGCGCGCAGGACTCGCTCATCGTCGGGACGCAGGACCAGGTGCGTGCGGGGCTCAAGCGCTACCAGGCGCTGGGCATCGACGCGCTCATGTCGTTCCACCAGGTGGGCGCGCTGGCGCACGACAAGGTCCTGAAGAGCATCCGCCTCACGGGCGAGCTCATCCCGGAATTCAGGACACCGGCGGCGCCGTAGCGGGCGACGGGAGGGCAGGGGAGCGTGGAGGCGCGACACCCACGCTCCGCGCCCCTTCTCCCGTGAGGCGGGACGGAGCAAGCTGACCTTCGTGTCCCGCCGCTCACAGCTGCTGCTCCTGCTCGGGGTGTCCGTGCTCCTGCACGTGGCGCTCTTCGTGCTGCTGGCGCGGAGCCCGTCCGGCCGCGTCCGGCACCCCGAGCCGTCGCAGCCCATCGAGCTGGAGGTCGTCACCCGGGACGCCCGCCCCGCGCCGCCCGAGCCCGAGGAGGCGCAGCGGCCTCCTCGCTCGCCCGCGCGGAAGAAGGACGACGCGCCGGCGCACGCACCCTCCCCGCGGGCGAAGGACGATGCGTCAGGGCAACTGGCGGAGCGAGAGCCCTCCACGAACTCGCGGCCGAAGGACGAAGCGCCAGCCGAGGCTCCCTCGCCCCCCGGGAGCGCTGCTCCGGCGCCGCTCGCGGAAGCGCCCGAGCGCGCGTCACCTCCGGTCCGGGACGTGCCGCTCCAACTGGAGCCGCCCGGGCTGCTGGGCGGTGGGCTGCTGAAGGGTCCCCCGTCGACGGGGCGGACGCTCCGCAACGTCCCAGGGTCGGAGCCGGACCCCAAGGCGCTGGCGGCCCGTGAGGCGGAGGAGGCGCGTCAGCGGGTGGATGGCTGGGCCAAGGATGCGACCGCGTCCGCGCGGGCTTCCGGCGCGACGCCTCCGTACTTCGCGAAGCTGCGCCAGGGCTTCGCCGAGCGGCTCGTGAACCCGCCTCCTCCCAACGCGCAGGTGGTCCTGGGCCGGCTGAAGCGCGAGCAACTGGAGGCCATCGAGCGGTTCGGCCGGACGGGCTCGCCCTTCACGCCCCAGGAGCGGGACGTCCGCCGCGAGACGTCCGACCGCCTGCGCGCGGCCGTGGAGGCCGGGCGCGCGGCGGACATGTACATGACCGACGTGACGGCCCCCATCCTCGCGCTCGTCGCCATCGTGGAGGTGCGGCAGGCGCGCGACGGGAGCCTGATCGACCTCCAGGTGCTGGAGGGCTCCGGGGATCCGAAGTTCGACAGCTGGGCGGTGTCCCATCTGCGCGATGCGCTCGCCAGCGCGGACGCGCCCAAGGCGGACGGCGTGGGCATCCGCGAGGACGGGATGCGGACCCGCTGGCGGTTGGAGGAGTACCTCGGCAACCCCCGCGTGCGGGTCCACCTCATCTCCGTCTACTGACTCATTCCTGCCCGATGCCGATGCCGCTGATGCGGTTGCCCGTCGCGGCGTCCAGCACGAGCAGGTGTCCCCACCGCGTGACGTACACCCGGCCGTTCCGGACCCAGAGCACCGTCGTCCGGATGGCCATGGGGTCGGGCAGGGGCAGGGGCACGTCCCACGCGATGTCGCCGGTGTTCAGGTCGCGCCGCACGAGGCGCAGGTCCCCTTTCTGCATCGCGTAGAGGACGTACACGGCGTCCTTCGAGAGCTCCCCCACCTCCGGCGCCTGGTCGTGCAGCAGCAGGGGATCCTGCTCCGACACGAGGCCGTGCCACCGCGGCTTGCGGTCGCCGGGCGCGAACAGCGCCACCATGGGCACCTGCGTCCCCGGCCACCGCGTCCCCAACGCCAGCGTGTAGCCGCCCGAGCGGTAGAGGTACTTCGTGGAGAAGCCTCGGATGTCGGAGGGCGGGTAGCTGGAGCGCTCGCAGGTGGTGGGGTGCGACGGCGGCCGGCTCATGTCGCAGGTCTGCGGGCTCAAGGGCGGCGTGGCGCAGCCCTCCGGGGCCCGGGGCGCGGGCTTCGCGGTGGCCGTGCGCGTGTCGAGGAGCAGGTGCTGGTGGTCCACCACCTCCACCCAGACGGAGGTCGTGTCCCCCGGAGGAATGCAGAGCCGGCGCGGCGAGTCGGTCAGCGGCACGCGCCCCAGCCGCTTGCCCGTCTCAAGCTCCAGCAGGTTCACCGCGCGCTGCTCGCTCATCACCAGCCGGCCGTTCTGGGCGATGACCTTCGTCCGGCTGCTGGCGTCCGGGCCTTCCGAGGGCAGCGACTCCCAGAGCTTCTGGAGCGTCCGCCCGTCGAACGCGGCGATGAAGTGGCGGAACCCGGAGCCTCCTTCGTGGCGGGTCACGTGGCCGATGATGTCCTCCGTCCCATCTGCGTTGACGTCCACGAACGACGGTGCGTCCTCCGTCCACTGGATGGGCTCCGGCCTGGGCTCGGGGATGACCGGTGGGGCAACGGGACGGGCGACGGGGGTGGGGCGCCGCGTGGGCGGGGGCGTGTCCGGGCCTCCCGTGGCCAGGACGAACACCGCCCCCGTGGCGCCCAGCACGAGCATCACCACGACACCCATGACCACCATCAGGGCCTGTCTGTTCGCCGGGGCTGGCGGGGGCGCGCGCGGCGCCAGGGGCGGGCCCTCCAGGTCGAACATCTGGCCGCAGTAGCCGCAGACGTAGTGCGTCTTCGCGGCCTGGAGCGTGAAGGGCGCGTTGCAGTAGGGACAGCGGGTCGCTCTGGGGACGGGCCGGGCCATGACGACGGGTGTAGCACTCCTCTCAAGCGGGGTCGTTGAAACACGAAAGCCCCCTCCCTCCGCTCAGGAGGAAGAGGGCCTTGCGCGCTCACGCCAGCGTCAGGCGACGACTACGGCACCGTGGCCTTCACGGAGACGCCCGAGTACGCGGAGTAGCCGCGCACGGAGACGTACCAGGTGCCGGCCGCGGGGGCGGTGATGGTGCAGGTCTCCGCGTTGCCGCTGAGGTACGGGCGGCAGTTGTACGCCGTCGTCGTGGGCTGCGAGCCCTGGCGCACGTAGAGGTCCGCGTCACCCGTGCCGCCGGACTGCTCCACCGTCAGGGTCGTGGAGCCCGCGGGGACGGTGATGGCGAAGTGTGTGAAGGAGCTGGTGGCGCCAGAGAGGTTGGTCTGGCTGAGCAGCGTCTGCGTCGGCTGCTGCGGGGCGTTGACGGTGGTGTCGATCCAACTGGCGAAGGACGACACGCGGCCGTACATGCCCGCGTACTGCGCGTCGGCGCAGCCGTAGCCCCAGCTCACGATGCCCGCGAGCACGCGGGTGCTGCCCTTGAGGACGGTGAGGGGACCGCCGCTGTCACCCTGGCAGGAGTCCTTGCCCGGGGCCTTCGCGCCCAGCTGGTCCGCGGTGATGGTCTCTTGACCCTGGTAGTCCGCCTGCGCGTCCGCGTTGCTGATGATGTTCACGTCCACCGTCTGGAGCGTGGTCGGCAGCGAGGAGGAGCCGCTGGACAGCGTGCCCCAGCCCGTGACGCGCGCCACGGCGCCAACGCCGCCCACGCCCGCGGCCTCGTCCGCCGCCGTGACGATGGGGATGGCCTTCGCGTTCGCGCCGCTCAGGTCCAGCGGCGAGGACAGCTTGAGGAGCGCCGCGTCCTTGCCGTAGTTCGCGTCCACGTAGCCCGGGTACACGACCACCTGGGACACGGTGCGGACCTGCCCGCCGGTGGTGGTGGTGCGGTTGGTGACGCCCGCCACGATGCGGCCCGGCTTGGAGATGCTGCCGCCCGAGTTCACGCAGTGCTGCGCGGTGAGGATCCAGTTCTCGTTGATGATGGAGCCGCCGCAGAAGTGGCTGCCGCCGCTGCTCTGCAGCGACACCTGCCACGGGTTCGCCGCGATGGTGGTGGCCGAGCCACCGACGATCTCCTGCGTGGTGGCGGCGGGGGCCGGAGTCTCCGGCTGCGCCTGCTTCTCCTCGGCGGCCTGGGGACCGCAGCCAACGACCAGCAGCGACACCACGCTGGCGGCTGCCCAGCGACGCACGATCCGACCCGAAATCATGTGAACCTCGCCTTTATGGGAAAGTATGAAGAGCGAGGATTGTGGAGGAATCCAGAGTTAGATGTAAACACCCCAACCGAAAGTATATCGTAACTGGATAACTACTGTGATGGGGTTTCTGGAGTCTGCTCCGTGACGAAGCTGAAGCCCGGGGGGACTTCCAGCCGGTAGCCGGGGTCCTCGAAGACGACGCGGGCGCCGGTGCCCTCCAGCATGTCGCGCACGTGGCTCACGTGGACGCGCAGCGCGTTGTCATGCAGGCGCGGGTCGTAGTCCGCGTTCCACATGGCGCGCACGCAGTCCTCCTTCGCCAGGGTGCGCCCCGGCTGGCGGGCCAGGGCATAGAGCAGCCTCCGCGGCAGGGCGCGGCGCTCCAGGGAGACGGTCTTCCCCGGGGCTCGCAGTTCGTGACGGCGGGCGTCCAGCACCACCTGCTCCGGCGCGGGCGCTGGCTGGGGGCGTAGGGCCTCCGGCGCGGAGGCGAGGGGCCGGGTCAGCTCCGCCGTCAGCTCCGGGTCCAGCTCCCCCTCCGTGGCCGTGCGCGTGGCCTCCGCCAGGGCCTCCTCCGCCTCGCGCGTCCGGCCGGCGTGCCGGTGGAGCGTGGCGCGGGCCAGGTGCGCCAGCGTGCGCTCCAGCGCGAAGTCCTCGCCGCGGCCCAGGGGCTCCAGCGCGGTGAGCAGCGCCGTGACGCGCGGGGCATCCGCGCTCCGGGCGGCGGCCAGGGCGGCCAGGGCGCGCTGACGGGCGGCGATGCCGGGGCGCACCTCGCGGGGCTCCACGGGGATGGGAGGCGCTTCAGGGCCCGGCACGTCCAGCGTGCGCGCCACCCGCGCGGCCCGCATCAGCCCCACCACGCCGCGTGAGCGGACCTCCTCCTCCACCGCGTCCAGCTGGGCCCGGCCCTCCGCGCGACGGCCCAGCTCCAGCAGCATGCGGCCCGCGCCCACGCGGCAGAGCAGCCGGACGAAGAGGTAGCCCGCCTTCTCCGCCCGGGCCTCCGTGTCCCTCAGCGCCGCGAGCGCCGCCCTGCGCTGGCCCCGCTCTCCGCGCACCCACGCCGCGATGCAGTCCAGCTCCAGCGCCAGGCGGGGCGCGCCCAGCTGGCCCAGCCGCTCCCGGGCGCTCGCGAGCGCGGCGTCGGCCTCCGTGAAGCGCCCCAGCCGGCTGAGGATGCCCGCGGACATGGCCGCCACCAGCGGGCCTCGCGAGTCGAGCGGCGCGTCCTCCAGCAATGACACGCACTGGGCCAGGGGCTCCGCCAGCTCGCTGTCGCGGCCTTCAATCCAGAGCATCAGCGCGCGGGCATACGCGCACCACCCCAGCACGCGCCGGTCCCCGGTCGCGGCGGCGGCGTTGTCCAGCATGGCCAGGGACTCGTCCAGCCGCCCCTGGAAGAAGCGCAGCGCGGTCCAGGCCAGCAGCTGCTGGAGGAAGACCTCCGCGCTGCTGGGCACCGGCATGGCCTCCAGCGTGCGCTCGCAGGCCTCCGGCTCCAGCGCGAAGAGGGCCACCCGCACCAGCACGGCGCCCACGCCCTCGCGCAGGGCTTCGTTGGACTCCGGCGCCGGTGCTCCGGCGGCGGCCTCCAGCGAGGCGCGCAGGGCCAGCAGCTCCGGGTAGGCGCGGCGCAGGTCGAGCAGCCGCACCCGCGCGCGCGCGTGGGCCAGCCGCACCTGGGGCGTGCGCAGCGCGGCGGGCAGCGAGTCCAGCAGGCCCAGGAGCTCGTCCGCGGCCCCGTGGCGCACCAGCGGCTCCGCCCGCGCGACGATGAAGGCCGCGCGCGCCTCGTGCTGGCCGAGCGCCTGGAGGTGGCGGCACACGCCGCGCACCCGGACCACGGCGGGCAGGGGTTCCTTCTCCAGGGCCTCCAGCAGCGCTTCGTGCGCGGCGCGCGCTTCGTCCGGGGACAGCAGGGACACCATCGCCTCGCGCACGAGGTCGTGGACGCCGTAGCGGCCCCGCGAGTCCGTCTCCACCAGCAGCTTCGCGCCGAGCTTGAGCAGCGCGTCGCCAACCAGGGTGCCAGCCAGCACCTGCTCCAGCGTGCTCGCGGTGAGCGGCAGCTGGCTCAGGGCGAGCATCGCGGCCAGCCGCCGTTCGTCCCCGGGCAGCGCCGCCAGCGCCGCGCGCACCGGTTCGTCTCCGCCGGTGTCTCCCGCGTGGGCCCGGCGCAGGAGGAAGGGCAGGCCCCGGGAGCGGCCCCACGCCGCGTCGAAGCCGTCGCGCTCGCCGTAGAGCGCGTCCAGCTCCCGCCACAGCTGGCGCGCGGCCTCCTCCGAAAGCCCCTCCAGCCGCAGCTCCACCCGGTCCGGGCTCGCCGCGTGCCGGGGCACGGACTCACGCGAGGTCGCCAGCAGCGTGCCCTGCCGCAGCCGCCCTCCCAGGTCCTCCACCAGCGCCGCGCGCTCCGACGGCCCGAGCACGTGCAGGTCGTCCAGCACGCACAGGGCGCGGCGCGCCTCCAGCTCACCGGCCAGCGCCTCCAGCCGCGACGCGTCCGACAGGGCCTGGGCCACGGGCGCGTCACTCAGCAGCCGGCGCACGTCGTCCACCACCGTGTCCAGCGTGTCCCCGGGCCGCACACGCCGGTGCACGACGGGGCCCCGGTGCTTCGCGGCCACCGCCGCAACCAGCGCGGACTTGCCCGCCCCGGGCAGCCCGTAGACGACGCCCGTGTGCACGCGCCTCAGCATGTCCCCCAGCCGCCGCACCTCCTGGGCGCGGCCCACGAAGACAGCGGGCGGTCCCAGCCCCGGAGCGGATGGCGTGCGCATGGCGCGCACCATTGTAGGGCCACCCGGGCCCCATCCGGCAGGGCCGTCCCGGTGGAACTCCCCGCCGGGCGCGGCGCTCGGGGACTCCTGGGGTTGTCCCGGGCCGCGCGCGCGAGCCGGCTCAGGTGTCGTCCAGGCTGAGCGCGCGCAGGTGGCTGACGTCCCCCCAGGTCACCAACCGCAAGCCCCCCGCGTGGAGGTCGAACTGGTTCCAGCCCGCGTTGAGGACGGCGAAGGCGCGCGGCGCCGCGGGCGGGATGCCCAGGCAGTGGCGCAGCAGGGCGCTGAGCACGCCCCCGTGGGTGACCACCACGACGCGGGCCTCCGCGTGGCGCGCGCCCAGGTCCTCCAGGCAGTGCAGCGCCAGCCGCAGGCGCTGCGACGCGCTCTCACCTTCGGGCACGACGTAGTCCGCGTGGCCCTCCGCGTACGCGGAGAAGACGTCCGGGTGGCGCTGGCCGGCCTCCGCGCGCGTCAGCCCTTCGAGGATGCCCAGCCCGCGCTCCCGCAGCCGCGCGTCCTGCTGGACGTCGTGGCCCGTCCTGGCCGCGATGCGGGCCGCCGTCTGCGCCGCGCGGTCCAGGTCGCTGCTGTAGAGGGCCTGGAAGGGGAGGGTGGCCAGGCGTGCCGCGAGCGCGTCCGCCTGCCGCAGCCCTTCGCGGCTCAGCGAGCTGTTCAGGTGCCCCTGCAGGCGCCCCTGGGCGTTCCACTCCGTCTCCCCGTGCCGGAGCAGGATGAATTCGGTCGTCATGGCGCCAGCGTGGCGGGAGCACTCCAGGGGGGCAAGGCTCGTGGAGTGTCAGTCAGCCGCCGCGACCATCGCGCCCGGGGCGGCCCGTCCCTTCCAGCAGGGAGCGTGTCGCATGGGTGAAACACAGCCCTGGTGGGCCTGGAGATGTGGACCTCCAGCGCCGGGACGGCCGGGGACATGTCTGTGTTTCCACCCCGTGGGGCAGGAGGTCTGCTCAATGCTACGCATCTCCCTGGCCACGGGGTCGGACAGCACTCCTGGACGGCTTTAGCCTCACTGGACGCGCGTCCACCTTGTCCGAGTTTCCGAGCTAGAGCGTGTCTTCCTGGTTACGCGGGTGGGAGGACGGCGGATTTTCCGTGGACGCCAGGCCGGAGGGGGAGCGTTCGATGAAACACGGTCAGAAGGTGGATGCGCTGGTCATGGACGTGGAGTCCCAGGAGGCCTCGGGGGAGGCTCCGCGAAGGGCTCACCGCTTCGGCTGGCTGCGGATGCTGGGCGTGGACGCGGTCCTCATCGCCTGCTCGCTGCGCTTCGCCACGGTGCTGCACTTCGCTGACGGGATGCCTGCCGCGTGCAGACAGGCGCTGCCCCTCGCGATGGCGCTCCTGGTGGCGGTGCGCCTGGTGACGCTGGTGTGGCTGGGGCTGCACCGCTGGTCGTTCCACCGCTCCGGCATCCACGAGGCCGTCCGGCTGGAGCTGGCCAGCCTCGCGGCCACCATCGTCTTCGAGCTCTTGCGCACCATCTTCTTCGCGGAGGTGCTGCCGGGGCAGGTGGTGGCGCTGGAGTTCTTCGTCACCACCACGCTCCTGGGCTTCCACCGCTTCGCCCCGCGCATGGCGCGGCAGTGGTACATGGACCAGCAGCGCGCGCGGGCGCAGGGCTCCCAGCGCACCCTCATCGTGGGCGCGGGCAGCGCCGGGGACCTGCTCCTGCGCGACCTGCTGCGCGACCGGACCAGCCCGTGGCACGTCATTGGCCTCGTGGATGACGACCCGGGCAAGCAGGGCACCTTCCTCAACGGCAAGCCGGTGCTCGGCGTCCTGGACGCGCTGCCGGAGCTGATGAGGAAGCACCGGGTGACGCAGGTGCTCATCGCCATCCCCCGGCTGTCCCCGGAGCGCACGCGGCACCTCTTGAGCCTGTGCCGGCACCAGAGCGTCAGCTTCAAGATCATCCCGGCCTCGTTCGCCTACCTGGACCAGAAGATCACCGCCGCCATGCTGCACGACCTGTCCCCGGAGCACCTGCTGCCCCGCGACGCCATCGCCTTCGACCACGAGGAGGTGCACCGGCTGGTGACGGGCCGCCGCATCCTCGTCACCGGCGGCGCGGGCTCCATCGGCAGTGAAATCGTCCGGCAGGTCGCGGGGCACTCGCCCGCGTCGCTGGTGGTGGTGGACATCAACGAGAACGAGCTCTACCTGCTGGTGCGCCAGCTGCAGTCGCGCTACCCGAACGTGCCGGTGCACTCCGTGGTGGCGGACATCCGCGACCTGGACCGGATGATGCGCATTGGCGTGGAGTTCGCGCCGCAGTACGTCTTCCACGCGGCCGCGCACAAGCACGTGCCCCTGATGGAGGACTCGCCCGAGGAGGCCATCAAGAACAACGTCTTCGGCACGCAGAACGTGGCGCGCATGGCGGACGCCTGCGGGGCGGAGCGCTTCATCCTCATCTCCACGGACAAGGCCGTGAAGCCCTCGTCGGTGATGGGCGCCTCCAAGCGGCTGGCGGAGATGGTCATCCGCGACATCGCCACGACGTCGCGCACCACGTTCTGCGCCGTGCGCTTCGGCAACGTGCTGGGGTCCGCGGGCAGCGTGGTGCCCCTCTTCAAGCAGCAGATTCAAGCGGGCGGCCCCGTCACCGTCACGCACCCGGACTGCACCCGCTACTTCATGATCATCCCGGAGGCGGTGGGCCTGGTGGTGCTGGCCGGCCTGGGCGGCTACGGCGAGCTGTGCATCCTGGACATGGGCGAGCCGGTCCGCATCGCGGAGCTGGCCGCGAACATGATCACCATGACGGGCCTGGTGCCGGACAAGGACATCCCCATCGTCTACACGGGGCTGCGCCCGGGGGAGAAGCTGGAGGAGGTGCTCATGTCGGAGGAGGAGGAGCTCACCCAGCAGGTGCGCAACCGCATCAAGGTGGCCCGGAGCCCCGCGCCGCCCGCGGACTTCCAGCTCCAGCTCAAGCGCCTGGACCGCGCGGCCAGGGCCGGCGACGTCCATGACGTGAAGCGCGCCCTCCAGGACCTCCTCCCCGCGTACACCCCGTCGAAGATGCCGGGGCCCGTGGCCAAGGTGCTGCCCGCCTTCCCGGCGGTGAAGGCGTCCACCGCGGAGCAGAACGTCAGCGCCTGACCCCACGCGGGCCTGTCCGTCGTCCACGAGGCCCCGGCCTCCCGTGCCTCGAGCGCGGGAGGCCGGGGCTTCGTCATGGCGTGTGCGGCGCGCGGTAGGCCGGAAAGAAGCTGCTCGCGGGACGGCCCTCCGCCAGCGCGGCGTACGCGGCCGCGTCGCAGATGATTTCATGCGTGTGGAGGCGCCCGCTGGCGTTGGCGAAGCCGCGCTTGAAGTCCTCCAGCCCGTCCCCCGGCGTGAGGCCGCCCCCCAGGTGGAGGGGAAGCCCCAGCCGCGTGCCCAGGGCGATCATCTCGCCGAAGACGTTCTTCGCGGGCGAGCGCGCCAGGTGGGCATCCGCCGTTCCACCCAGGTAGTAGTGCAGCAGGCCGTCGCTCTGGACGACCAGGGCCGCGGAGGCGACGGTGCCGTCCGGCGCACGCGTCGTCGCGAGCCAGGCCACCGGGGACGCGAACAGCTCTTCGAAGTACGCGTCCGAGAAGAAGTACCGGTGGCTTGCCTGGTCCCGGACCATGGTCTGCCGGTACACGTCCCGGAAGCCCTCGCGCTCCTCGGGCGGCGCGTCCCGGCACGCACGCACGGTGCTCACGAAGCCCAGCCGGGCGTTCCGCCGCAGGTGCCGGCGGTGCATCTCCCGCAGTGTGAGCGGGCGGCACGGGTCCACGAAGAAGACCTCGTTGCGCGCCGTACCACCCGAGAAGCAGTGCGGTCCCTGGACCCGCTCCCTCACGAAGATGCTGACCAGCTCCGTGGCCCGCCAATCCACCGCGGGTGCCGGCACCTCGCTCAACCCGTCCAGCTCACCGCCCGGAAAGCCATACGGGGAAATGGCGTCGCGATAGCTCGTGCCCTCAATCGCTCGCACGATGAGTGGCACGTGAAACATCCTGCCTGTGTCGCTTTTGACGACCAGCGTATGGGTGACCTGCTCGGCGCGTAGGTGGTGCCCGGAGCGGAAGTACTCCTCTGACAGCGCCGAGGCTCCCGCATCGGGAACCAGCATGGCGCTCGCCTGCCCTGTCCTCGTCATACATCTCCCAACCGGCTCAGGCGGACAGGCCCATGTGGCCCTGGACTGAACACTCACAGACAGTCGTGATTTTATTTTTGTCTAATCACAAAGGAATTCAAGAGGCCCCAAAGTGCTTCTGGCGACCTGTGAACGCACTCCGGCGTTCCCACAACAGGGTAGCCTACCGGGCCGTCGACGGGAGCTACCCCACAGGACCCCCCTGATGTTGGAACCTCGTCGTCGCAACACGTCTGGTCGTGCCCTGTCGTCCCTGCTGTCGCTTGCCCTGCTGGTGGGTGGTGCCTGCGGCCCCAACCCCGAGCAGGACAATCCCAACACGGCCGGTAACAACGGAGACAACACCCCGGGCAGCACCGAAGTCGCCAGCCCGGATACGGACTCGCTCGCTCCCTCTTCCCCCGAAGAGAGCACGGCGGTCCCCGGTGAGCCGGAGGCCGAGGCGGCCCCGGTCACCCCGGAAGAGGACGCCTCCGCCGTCGCGGAAGCGCCTGCCTCCGCCGAGGAGGGCCTGGGGACGACTGCCCAGGCCGCCGTCAGCCTGCGCACGGTCGCCGGCTGGGAGACGCTCTTCCTGAACCGCTGGAACTCGGAGCACACCTCCAGCTTCCTGCCCAAGAGCAACTCCCTGGACAGCTGGCAGTTCTACGACCTGTCCTACGGCATCGACGGCAACACCGCGATGTACCGCGCCACCGGCAAGACGCAGTACATGGACCGGGCGCTGCTGTATGTGAACAACATGGTCAACCACGCGAAGGTCTCCTCTTCGCTGCCCAAGAGCCAGTTCAAGGACAGCTACCTGGGCTGGGCGTCCGCCCGCTCGGACACGCTGGGCCAGGAAGTCCCCCTGTTCGAGAGCTACTGCTGGCGTTACGTGACGCGCATGCTGCGCACCATCCGTGAGACGCCCGCGCTCTACGGCAACGCCACGTACAAGACGCAGTACGACAAGCTGCTGGCGTTCACCGAACGGAACATGTTCGAGAAGTGGCTCAAGCGCGGCGCGAACAGCTACATCTATCGCGTCAATACGCACATGGCGTCGCACTGGGCATACATCGCCATGGACCTGTCGAAGATGACGACGGACGCCACGAAGAAGGCGCAGTACCTGACCGTCTTCAACAACATCAACCGTGACATGCCCAACAACACCTCGTCGCTGCGCGGTCAGCTGCAGACCAGCCCGGTGAACGCCAACGCGTACTTCTGGGCCGCCGAGTGGGGCTCCAAGAAGCGTCCGGGCCAGGACGTGGCGCACGGCAACGGCGTGATGGCCTACCTCGTGGAAGCCCACGACGCGGGCATGGAGTGGACGGACGCGGACATGCGCAAGTTCGTCGTCACCCTGAACAACGTCATCTGGCCGTCCGCCAAGAAGTACAGCATGTACGTGGACGGCACGGGCAGCGGCACGGGCTGGTTCAATGACGGCCTGATGAAGCTGGGCCGCTACAACGCCGACCTCCAGAAGCGCCTGGAGACCCACTCCGTGGGCCAGAACACCCAGTTCTACGGCAACGCCGCGCTGAACGCGAAGCTGCTGGGCGCGGGTTCGGCGCTGTAACAAGTTCCACAATGCGGACAGACACCCCCTCCTCCCGCCCGAGCGCGCGGGAGGAGGGAGTGTGCGAACGCTCCAGGCAATGCCGGGGTCCGAATGCCCGGTCTTGCCTGGAGCTTTTCGCATGCCCTCCCGCATCTACCTGTCCTCGCCCCACATGGGCACGCTCGAGCGCGGCTACGTCGACGACGCGTTCGCGAGCAACTGGATTGCCCCCCTGGGGCCCCACGTCGATGCCTTCCAGGAGGAGTTCGCCCGCTGCGTGGGGACCCCGCACGCGCTGGCCTTGAGCTCCGGCACGGCCGCGCTCCACCTGGCGCTCCAGCTGGTGGGCGTGGGTCCTGGCGACGACGTGCTGGTGAGCACGCTCACCTTCTCCGCGTCGGTGAACCCCATCCGCTACCTGGGCGCGTCCCCCGTCTTCATCGACAGCGAGCGCACGTCCTGGAACATGGACCCCGCGCTGCTGGAGGAGGAGCTGTCCATGCGCGCGCGCGTGGGCCGGCTGCCCCGCGCCGTGGTGGTGGTGCACCTGTATGGCCAGAGCGCGGACCTGGATCCCATCATGGCCGCCTGCGACCGCTACGGCGTGCCCGTGGTGGAGGACGCGGCGGAGGCGCTGGGCAGCACGTACAAGGGGCGGGCCCCCGGCACGGTGGGCCGCGTGGGCATCTATTCGTTCAACGGCAATAAAATCCTCACCACGTCCGGCGGCGGGATGCTGGTGTCCGCGGACGGCGAGCTGGTCCAGCACGCGCTCAAGCTGGCCACGCAGGCGCGCGACGCGGCGCCGCACTACCAGCACTCGGAGATTGGCTACAACTACCGGCTCAGCAACGTGCTGGCCGGCATTGGCCGGGGGCAGCTGCACGTGCTGGAGGACCGGGTGGCCGCGCGCCGCGCGAACCACGCGTTCTACGCGGAGGCCTTCCGGGACCTGCCGGGCATCGCGTTCATGCCCGAGGCGCCGTGGGGCCGGCACACGCGCTGGCTCACCACCCTCACCATCGACCCGGAGGCGTTCGGCGCGGACCGGGAGGCGGTGAGAGTCGCGCTGGAGCGGGAGAACATCGAGGCGCGGCCGGTGTGGAAGCCCATGCACCTGCAGCCCGTCTTCGCGACCTTCGAGCGGCGGCGCGGCGGCGTGGCGGAAGACCTGTTCCGCCACGGCCTGTGCCTGCCGTCCGGCTCCAACCTCACACGCCAGGAACTCGAGCGGGTGGTGGAGGTGGTCCGCGACGTCCCCCGGAGGCAGGGGCTGCGGACGGCGGGCTGACGGCGCCGGCCTCCTGCTGCCGGAGCGGCACGACGTTGGACTCCGGCGGCGGGTTGCCCATGAACTTGTTCAGGGTGGCCTCGCTCGTGAAGGAGATGCCCTGGCGCTGGAGCACGCGCACCACCGTCAGCGCCAGCACCTTCGCGTCCAGCGCCAGACTCCAGTGGTCCACGTACCAGACGTCCAGCCGGAAGCGCTCGTCCCAGCCGAGCGCGTTGCGGCCATTGATTTGCGCCCAGCCGGTGACGCCGGGCAGCACGTCGTGGCGGCGCGCCTGCTCCTCGCTGTAGCGCGGCAGGTACTCCACCAGCAGCGGGCGCGGCCCCACGAGGCTCATGTCGCCCTTGAGCACGTTCCACAGCTGCGGCAGCTCATCCAGGCTGGTGGAGCGCAGGAGGCGGCCGGCCCAGGTGAGGCGCTCCTCGTCCGGCAGCGCCTGCCCGGCCGCGTCCGTGGCCTCCAGCATCGTGCGGAACTTGAGGACGGTGAACAGCTTGCCCTTCCTGCCCGGCCGCGCCTGCCGGAAGAGGACGGGGCTGCCCATCGTCACCCGGACGAACAGTCCCGTGGCGGCCATCACCGGGGCAAGGCATAGCAAGCCCACCCCCGCAGCCACCACGTCGATGCACCGCTTGAGGAACAACCCGGTTCCTGTCTGTCTTTGCATGGGGACGTCGCTCCTTGAGCGTGCAAGGCTAGAGCCGCCCCGCCCCCCCCACTACGGCCCCCGGGACTCATCCCACTGTCGGCTCATGCGCATCCACCGGCGCGATGGGCGTGAGCGCCTGCTCCTGCGCGGGCGCCGTCAGCCGCCGCCAGACGCGCCAGGTCAGCCAGGCGCTGCACGCAAGCTCCGCCACCCAGCCCAGCCCCAGCGCCCACGCGGCCCCCACCGGCCCCACGCGCGGCACCCAGAAGGCGCTGCCCAGCGCCACCACGGCCACGGACACGACGAGCAGCACCACCTGGCCCTTGAGCTCGCGCGCCGCGGTGAGCCCCACCGCGAGGCTCAGGCAGACGTACTCCAGCGCCGCCGCCGCCATCAGCCAGACGAACAGCGTGAGGTTCCTGGCGTAGGCGGCCCCGTAGAAGAGCGTCAGCGCCCACCGGCCGAACAGCGCCGAACCCGCGATGGCGCACAGGCCCACCCCCACCGAGGCCGCCGTGAAGCCCGCCAGCGCCCTGCCGTAGCGGCGCGCCTCCCCCGCCGCGTGGTAGCGCCCCAGCCGGGGGCTCACCGCCTGCCCCAGCGAGTGCACCACCCGGCCGCCCAGCGCGGCGAAGTACGCGAGCGCGGCGTACATGCCCAGCTCCGCCTGGCCCGCGTGCGCCTCCAGCAGGTAGCGGGGGATGTTGGGCCGGAGCGCCCCCAGCAGCGCGGTGAGGCCCAGCACCCAGCACAGCAGGAAGAGGGCCTTGAGCTGGCCGCCCTCCTGGCGCCACGGCGTGCGCCAGAGGGTGCTCCAGGGGCGCACGCCGGGGAACTCGCGCCGCAGCGCCCGCGCGTCGAAGACGAAGAGGACGATGGCCCACGCGAACGCCATGGCCGCCGCGCCCGCGATGGGGCTGTGCGTGAGCCACAGCGCCAGCGGCACCAGCACCGCCGACAGCGCGCTCTTGGCGATGGTGGACCGGGCGATGAGCCCCAGCCGCTCCGCCTTCTGGAGCGCGCCGTAGAAGACCTCGCTCACGGCCTCGAAGCCCTTGGCCAGCGCCACCAGCGCGATGACCCAGCCCGCGTGCAGCGAGTCCGCCAGCACCGTGGCGATGGCGCAGCACACCGCCACGCCCGCGACGACGTTGAGCACCATCAGGCCCAGGTAGTGCTGGAAGCCGAAGGCGCCCCGCGCGTCGGTGGCCTGGAGCGTGCGCAGTTGCATGCGCGCCATCAGCAGCACCGGGGCGGTGATGGCCAGGGCGAGCGCGAACTCGCCCACCTCCTCCATGGTGGCCAGTCGCGCGAAGGCCACCAGGACGCCCCACTGCGCGAGGGCGTAGACGAGCCCGGCGGAGAGTGACCAGACGAAGTTGCTCCCCACCGAGCGCGCCTTCATGACCGGGCCGCCGCCGCGCGCCGCAGCACCTCCGACAGGCGCTGCGCCGCGATGTCCGCGGAGTAGCGCTCCCGGCCCAGCTTCCCCGCCAGCGCCCCGGCCTCCGCGAGCCAGCGCGGGTCGCGCAGCCGCTTCGCCAGCATGGCCGCCGCGGCGGGGATGTCCTTGGGCGGCAGCCGCAGGCCGAAGTCCTCCCGGTCCATCAGCTCCGCCTGCCAGCCGCCGTAGTTGAGCGCCAGCGGCCGGCCCGCCGCGAGCGCGTCGAAGAACTTGTTGGCGGAGTTGTCCTGCATGCCCGGCACGTCCGTGAAGAGCGACGTGGCGATGGTGGCCGCGCTCAGCACCGCGGGCACCTGGGCCTTGGGCACGCTGGGCAGGAAGAAGAGGTTCACGCCCTTCACGCCCAGCCGCTCCGCCAGCGCGTGCAGCATGGCCTCCTCGCGGCCCTGGCCCATGACGACGAAGCGGACCTCGGGGTCCACCTTCCGCATCTCCGCGGCCACCCGCACCAGGTACTCCACGCCGTTCACCAGCCCCAGCGTGCCCGCGTACAGCACCATGGGCCTGTCCCCCAGCCACGCGTACTTCTGGCGGAACTCCTGGCCCGCGGACGGCGGCACCTGGAAGCGCTCCGGGTCGCAGAGGTTGGGGATGATGGTGATCTTCTCCGGCGGCACGCCCGCCGCCTCCACGCCCGCCTTCATGCCCGGCGACAGCGCGACGATGTGCGCCGCGCCCGCGTAGGCGGCCTTCTCCAGGAGCTGCGCGGCCATGATGGCGGAGCGGCTCTTGAGGGCGCCCACCGCGATGGGGATGGCGGGCCACAGGTCGCGCACCTCGAAGACCATGGGCCGCTTGTTCCACTTCGACGCGGCGATGCCGGGCACCGCGATGGTGAGCGGCGTGCTGGTGGCGAAGAAGACGTCCGCGGGCAGCTGCGCGGCGCGGCGCGTGGAGTTGACCGCGAAGTGGCTGAAGGCCCGGATGCGGTCCGGGTAGCTCATGGCGTTGTTGTAGGGCACCGGCAGCCAGTGCACCTGGATGCCGCTCTCGTTGGACTCGCGCCAGCCCTTGCCCGTGCCGGCGTCCGTGCGGGTGTCGGAGGTCACCATGTGGACCTCGTGGCCCATGGAGACCAGGCGCCGCGCGAGCTCATAGGAGCGCGTGCCCCCGTGCATGGTGGGGGTGTTGAAGTACTGGTGCAGGTAGACGATGCGCATGTCAGACGGCTCCTGTGAATGAAGGTTGGGGAAGGGCGTGGGGCAGGGGCGGCCCCTCGTGCGCGGGCCTCCGTCCGGGGACCGCGGCCACGGAGGCCATCACCATCAAGAGGAAGAGGGAGCGGCTGTCGTAGAGGTCGCCGCTGGACTGGGCGCCCAGCAGCACCAGCACCGCCGCGCCCACGGTGGCGCCGTCCAGGCCCCGGCGTCTGAGGAACGCCGAGCGCATGAAGGTGGCGAGGACGGTCGCGAGCAGGAGCAGCCCCACGACGCCGCCCTCGCAGAACACCTCCAGGAAGAGGTTGTGCGGGTAGACGCCCAGGCGCAGCGCGGGGAACGCCGCGAGCCCCGCGCCCGCGACCGGGTTGTCCTTCCCCAACTGGAGGGCCCTCGCGTAGAGGATCTCCCGCCCGGACAGGTACACCTTGCCTTCGGTGCTGCCGGCGCCGCCCGCGCCCGTCTCGTAGTTGAGGGTGAGGCGCAGGAAGCGCTCCTGCACGGAGTTGCTGAGCGCCTCCCCCAGCGGGGAGAACATCGTCACCGCGGTGATGGCCACCGTCGCCAGCAGCAGCAGCAGCAGCAGCCGGCGCAGCGGCACGCGCCCCACCACGAGGCAGGTGGTGATGCCCGCGACGATGGCGGCGGAGCCGCCGCGCGAGCCCGTGAGCAGCGCCAGCACGACGCCGGTGGCGGCCACCGGAATCCACAGCCACGCCTGGCCCCTCCAGTACCAGAAGTAGAGCGCCCCGATGGAGAGCAGCCCCATGAGCCGCGCGAGGATGTTGGGCCCGCCGCCCATCACCGCCAGCCGCGCGCTCCCGCCGCCCCCCAGCAGTTGCTTGACGGCGGTGAGCGCGAGCAGCCCCGTGGCCGCGACGACGGCGGCCCAGAACGCGTCCAGCACCCGGGGCGCGGGCTGGCGGAGCGCGGCCAGCGCGAAGCCCACGCACATCAGCCCCACCAGCAGGAGGTCGGCGACCTTGGTCAGGGAGAACAGCGGGTCGGGTGTCCAGGCGATGCTGGCGCCCATGTAGCCCAGGAAGCCCAGCAGGGCCGCGATGAGTGGCGGGTCGAAGCGCGCCTCGCCGGGGCGCGCTTCGCGCCGGGCGCGGTGCAGCAGCCCCACGCTGGCGAGCAGCACCCCGCACAGGACGATCCACAGCCGCAGCTCCTGGACCAGGTTCGTGTCCACCTCTTCATTGACCGCGAGGCCCAGCCGGTGGAAGCCCCAGCGGCCCGCGAGCACGTAGAGCGCCGCGATGAGGCCCAGTCCTGTGCAGCACAGCCAGCTCACGGTGCGGCCTCCCGGTGGGTCTTCAGTTCGCGGACGGGTATTCGTATTGGTAGACGCCGCTCACCGCGCGGCCCGAACGGGAGCGCGGCACGCCGTTGAGGACCAGGCCGTGGGCGGGGACGCCGCTCTGCTCCAGCTGGTGCAGCGCCGTGGCCACCTCGCGCAGGGACTGGGTCGCCGCGCGCACCACGGCGAGCCGCACGCCCGCGTGCCGGCCCACGAGCGCCGCGTCCGTCACCGCGAGGATGCAGGGCGTGTCGAAGAGGACGACGTCGTACTCGGCCGCCACGCGCGCGACGAACGTGTCGAACGTCGCGCCGGCCAGCAGCTCCGCCGGGTCCGGCGGGAGCGCGCCCGCGCCCAGGAACGACAGGCCGGGCGCGGCGTCCTGGAGCACGGCCTGCTCCAGGGTGGCGGTGCCCCGCAGCACTTCATGAAGGCCGGAGAGGCGCGCCTCGCGGAAGCACCGGTGCAGCCAGCCGCCGCGCAGGTTCGCGTCCACCAGCAGCACGCGCTGGCCCGTCTCCGCCATCACCCACGCCAGGTTGAGGGCGGCGAAGGACGCCCCGGCGCCGGGGGCCGTGCCGGTGAGGGCCACGACGTGGCTGCCCGCCTCCCTCATGGCCCGCTGGAGCCGGGTGCGCAGGCCGCGCAGGCTTTCGACGGTGATGTCCCGGGGGGCGCCGCGCGCCAGGATGAGGGAGGGGAGGCGGGGCCCCTCCGCGCGGTGGGGGCCCGTGGGGACGCTGGCCAGCACGGGCACCGCGAGCGCGGACTCCAGGGCCGCGGGGTCGGTGACGCCCGGGTGCAGCGACCGGCGCGCGAAGGCCAGCGCGACGCCGGCCACCAGCCCCAGCACCAGGCTGACCGCGAACACGTCCGGCTTCGTGGGGCGCACGGGCAGGCGCGTCACCACCGGCGCGTCGATGAGGCGCGCGTTGGTGATGTTGCTCGACTTGAGCACCCGGTACTCCTGGGCCTTGTTGTGCAGCTGGAGGTACAGCTCGTTGGCCACCTTCACGTCGCGCGTGAGCTGGGCGGACACCCGCTCCGCGTCCGGGATGCCCTTGAGCCGGGCGCTGAGCGCGGCCTGCTCCGTGCGCAGGCGCGAAAGCTTGCGCTCCGTGGCCACGAGCAGCGGGTGGTGCTCGGTGAAGCGCTGCCGCAACTCCGAGCGCTCCAGCGTGAGCGAGGAGATGTCCTTGTCCAGGTCCGCGCTCCGGTTGAGGACGGCCTGCACCTCCAGCGCCAGGTCCACGCCGCCCTTGTTGGCGCGGTAGTCGCGCAGCGCGGCCTCCGCCTGCTCCAGGCCCTGGCGCAGGCCGGGGAGCTGGCTGTCCAGGAACGACAGCGTGCGGCCCGCGTCGTCGCTGCGGCGCTCCACGTTGGCGTGCACGTACGCGTCCGCGATGGTCCGCAGCGTGGTGGTGGCCTGCACCGGATCCGGCCCCTCCAGGGTCAGGTTGAGGACGCCCGTGCCGGTGCCCTTCTCCGCCATGCGCAGCGTGCGCTGCAGCTCCTCCACCACCGCGAGCCTCGAGCGCCGCGTCAGCCGGAAGCGCGTCCCCGGCCGGGCGCGCAGCTCGGTGACGTCCAGCTCCACCTCGTGCGTCGCGCCCGCTTCCGACCGGGCGCTGGTGCCCGCGACGCCGTGGAGGACGGCGCGCCCGTCGGGGCCCCACAGCGTGAACGCGCCGTCGGCCTGCGCCACGAGCGTGAGGGGCTCGTCCTCCCACTCCGTGGGCACGTTCAGCCGCTCCACCTGGAGCTTCTCCCCGCCCCAGGCGTACGAGGCCCGGCCCCACCACGGCACCGCCGCCAGCTCCGGCCCCTCGTGCGCGCGGGCCCAGGCCGCGCCCACCAGCGGGAAGTGGTGGGGCTCCACGCTCACGCCCAGGTTCAGCGTGTCCGCCACGCGCCCCAGCAGGGCCCGGGAGCCCAGGACCTCCATCTCCGTGGCCGCCATGCTGGGCGCGTCTGGAATCAGCGCGTCCAGCTGGCCCAGGCTGCTGGCCTTCTGCTCGATTTGAAGGATGGCATTGGCCCGGTACACCGGCGCCGTGGTGAGCAGGTACAGCCCACCCACGCCCAGGGCCAGGGCGACGGACGCCGCGATGGTGCCGCGGCGCTCTCCCAGGATGGCCAGGTATCTGCCCAATCCCAGCTCATCATCCTGCGTGCCGGGGCCGGGGCGGGGCGGCGTCACGCGTTGGGGGGTGCTCGTCATGGGTTTTCGATGATGATGGTTCTGTCTCCGATATCCACTGCCTGCCAGAGCAGCTGAACTGTTGGCTGGATTTGCTCGATGATCCGGTTCCACCGCGTCAAGTCGTGCGCGGAGACGAAGACAACGTCGCGTGGCTTTAATTGGAACTGCTCCGCCAGGAGCAGCGCGTCCGGCGACTTCGCGTCCAGCTTGAAGATGGAGGGGCGGTCGAAGCTGCCCCGGATGACATACACGCGGCTCGGGTTGGACGTGAGCGGGTCGAAGCCCTCGGTGTCGCCAATGGCTTCCGCCAGCGTCATCCGCCCCTTCACCATCACGCGGGAGGACGGCTTGCGGACCTCCCCCAGCACGAAGACCTTGTTGCGGCTGCGGTCCGCCACGTTGACGATGTCGCCGTCCTGGAGGAGCCAGTTCTGGCTGGTGTCCCCCTGTTCGTAGAGGGCCTGCAGGTCGAGCGTGAAGGTGGCGCCGCCCCGGCTGAGCGTGACGGTGCGCAGGTCCGCCTCCGTGGAGAAGCCCTTCGCCTGGGCGATGGCGTCCTGCACGCGCAGGGGCACGTCGGTGATGGGCAGGGTGCTGGGGGCCACGACCTCGCCCGTCACCTGGACCTTCTGTCCCCGGAAGCCCACCACGCGCACGTCCAGCTGGGGCTTCTCGATGACGCTCGCCAGCCGCTGCGTGAGCAGCTCGCGGATCTCCCGCAGCGTCTTGCCCGCGACGGGGATGACGCCCACGTGGGGGTAGAACATCGTCCCGTCCGCGGCCACCGGGTGGCCGGTGGTCTCCGCGGGGCGGAACTCGCCGGCCGGGATGGTGAGCTCCGGATGGTCCCAGACGATGACGCTCAGCACGTCGTGCGCCGTCACCCGGTAGTCATAGTCCGTGGCCACCCCGGCCAGCGGATCCACCCGGGGCGTGGGCCGCACCTGCTTGCGCGCCTCCAGCTGGTGGCTGATGAGGGACGCGTCGATGGGCACGATTTCATAGGCGCCGTCCGTGCCTGCGTCTGCCTTTCCGGCATAGCGCTCCCGGAAGGCGTCCTCGTCCATCTGCATTCCCGGGCCCCAGGCACATGCGCTCATGCAGAACACCGCGGCCAATAGCAGGGCATGTTTCATAAGGCGGGGAATCTTCCGGACAAACCGTGCAAGCGTAAGCCCCGGGTAATGCCAAATGTCTGGAAGCCGTTAGGGCCCGCTGGCGAGGTGACACATGCCCTGCCCTGGGGGGCCGGAAGGGAGCGAAGCGCTGGAATCAGGACATCGCCCTGCACCCCGGGGGGCGATGACGGACCCGGGGCGCGTCCCCATACCCTCTGGCTGTTTCAAGCGGCCGTCCGGCCACGCGCTTCGCCTCCAGGGGAACCCCGCATGAACCGAGTGACACCGTGGAGAGCCGTCCTCGTCCCCGACGGAGGCCAGCGCGCCGTGTCGTCTGACTATTTCCGCTCCGAGCAGCACCTGCGCGCCGAAGGGGTGACGCACAGCCTCATCGTGGAGGACGGAGCGGGGCGGGCGCTGCGGGTGCCGCTCATCGTGCGGCCCATCGAGGGGACGGGCTTCAGGGACGCGGTGTCGCCGTATGGGTTTCCCGGCGCGGAGCTGAACGGGCTCTCCGAGGTGCCGGTGGACGCCATCGACTGGCGGGGCACGGAGCTGGTCAGCATCTTCCTGCGCGACCGCATTGGCGGGCCGTACTGCTTCGCGGGAGGCCGGCTGCGCGCGGAGGTGTGCCTCATCGACCCGAAGCTGCCGGTGCGGTTCCGGAGCGACCACGGCGCGGACATCCGCCGCAACGCCCGGCGAGGCTACGTCAGCGCGGCGGTGCCGGCGAAGGACGCGCCACCGGAGCAGCGCGAGGCGCTCAAGGCCATCTACCGGCAGACCCTGGTCCGCAACCAGGCCGGGGAGCGGTACTTCTTCACCGACGCGTGGTTCGAGGAGGTCTTCACCTGTCCCTTCGCGTGGCTGGTGACGACGCGCGCCCCGGACGGGGTGGTGGCCTCCGCCGCGCTGGTGGTGCTGAGCGACGGGCTCCTGCACAACTTCATTGGCGGGACGGCGGACGCGTACCTGGCGCACTCGCCGGCGAAGAACGAGTTCCCGGTGATGGTGGAGCTGGCGGAGAAGCTGGATGCCTCCGTCCACCTGGGCGGCGGCGTCCGGCCGGGGGATGGCGTCGAGCGGTACAAGCGCGGCTTCGCCAACGCGATGTCCCGGTTCCACACGCACGACCTCATCTGTGATCCGGAGGCGTACGCGAGGCTGTCCCAGGGGCACGCGGGCGGGGACTTCTTCCCCGCCTACCGCGCGCCCCTTTCCTGACGTTCCTGTGCCGTTGGTGGAGGGGTTTCCATGGTCCTGTCACTTCCCCAGCTCCGCGAGGTCGCGGACGCCCGCTTCACGTGTCTGACGGAGCGGGAGCTCGCCGAGCGCCGGCGCGAAGAGGGCGTTCGCGTCATCTCCCACCGGGGACACTACTGGGAGCAGTCGGGGGCGCCCGGCTTCTTCCAGCCCGTGCACCTGCTGGCGCGCCTGACGCCGGAGGAGGCCACGCCGCCCACGCCGCTGGCCTGGGGCTACCGGGCGGCGCTGACGCCGGAGACGGCGAACGTCGCCACGGGCAAGGTCCCCGTGGTGCGGCTGAAGGACCTGGACACCTATGACACCAGCCGCCTGAACTCGAACCGGCGCAGCAAGCTGCGCAAGGCCCAGCGCACGGTGCGCGTCGTCCAGCTCACCGGGCCGTCGCTGCTCTTGGAGCAGGGCTATGGCGTCGTGCGGGATGCCCTGACGCGCACGCAGCACAAGAAGATCCCCACGCTGGACGAGTACCTCAAGGGCCTGCGGCAGTACTTCACGTCGGACCACTGGTGCGTGCTGGCGGGGCTGGTGGACGACAAGCTGGGCGGCTACCTGGACGGCTACATCGTGGACGGCGTCGCGTATGGCTTCAGCGCCTACTACGCGACGTGGGCGCTGCCGACGAACATCTCCACCGGCCTCATCTACGAGTTCGCGCAGGTCTGCCGCCGGCTGGGCGCCCGGACGCTGGTGGGCGGCCTGCACGCCCGCGAGGCGGCGCAGTTGGAGCAGTTCAAGGACGAGCTGGGCTTCGTGGTGGATCCGGTGCCCATCCACTGGGGCATGAACCCGCTGGCGCGCGCCTTCATCCGCTGGCGCCGCCCGCACGCCTACTACCGGCTGACGGGGCAGGCCTGAGCAACACGACGGGCCCGGAAGGGGAGGCCTCCGGGCCCGGGGCGGGACTACGGCGTCATCACGACCTTGATGCAGCCGTCCTCCTTGTCGCGGAACTTCTTGTAGAGGGCGGGGGCATCCGCCAGCCGGGCGCGGTGGGTGATGAGGCGCGTCGGGTCGATGGCGCCCGCCTGGATCTTCTCCAGCAGGGGCCGGGTGTAGCGGTGCGTGTGCGTCTGGCCCGTCTTCATGGTCAGGCCCTTGTTGACGAAGGCGCCCATGGGGAGCTTGTCCAGGAAGCCGATGTAGACGCCGGGCACGGAGACGGTGCCGCCCTTGCGGCAGCAGTAGATGGCCTGGCGCAGCGCGTGCGGCCGGTCCGTGGCCAGCTTCACCGCGGCCTTCGCCTTGTCGATGACGGCGTCCAGGCTGCCGGTGCCGTGGGCCTCCGCGCCCACGGAGTCGATGCAGCGGTCCGGGCCGCGGCCCTGGGTCATCTCCTTGAGGGTCTCGTAGACGTCCTGCTTCGTGAAGTCGATGGTCTCCGCCTTGCCCCAGGACTTCGCGAGCGCCAGGCGCTCCGGCACGTGGTCGATGGCGATGACGCGGCCCGCGCCGAACATCCACGCGCTCTGGATGGCGAACTGGCCCACGGGGCCGCAGCCCCACACCGCCACGGTGTCGCCCTTCTCCATCTGGCAGTTCTCCGCCGCCATGTAGCCGGTGGGGAAGATGTCGGTGAGGAAGAGGACCTGGTCCTCGGTGAGGCCCTCCGGAATCTTCAGCGGGCCCACGTCCGCGTACGGCACGCGCACGTACTCCGCCTGTCCGCCGGAGAAGCCGCCCAGCATGTGCGAGTAACCGAAGAGGCCGGAGGGCGAATAGCCCATCATCTTCGCGGCGGCCTCCGCGTTGCGGTTGGAGCGGTCACACAGGGAGAAGAGGGTCTTCTGGCAGAAGAAGCACTCGCCGCACGCGATGTTGAAGGGGACGATGACCCGGTCGCCCTTCTTGAGCTTCGTCACGCCGGAGCCCGTCTCCATCACCTCGCCCATGAACTCGTGGCCCAGCACGTCGCCGCTCTTCATGGTCGGCATGTAGCCGTCCAGCAGGTGCAGGTCGGAGCCGCAGATGGCAGTGCGGGTGACGCGGATGATGGCGTCACGGGGGTCTTCAATCTTCGGGTCGGGGGCGGACTCGTAACGGACGTCACCGTGGCCATGCCAGCAGATGGCTTTCATCGGGTGGGGCTCCTTCGTTGAAAGGCGTTTGGGCAAACCTGGGGACGTGCAACGTGCATGGCCAACGTTCCCGGCCTGCCGCCGTCTGGCTGTCTGGCGCTCGGAAGAGGGAGGGGCACGCCCGGCCCCGGCGTCGCGCCGCCCCTGGACAAAGCAGCGCGGAATCCACGTCGGGGATGCAATGGGACCCGGGGCCGATGCAAAAAGGGGTGTGGCCTCCGCACCCGTCCTCGACTTCGGCCGTTATCTGGGCACGCCGCTCCACCGCGTGGAGGTGGCGGGGCTCGTCCTCACGGAGAGCACGTACGCCCCTGGCGTCCGGCTGCCGTCCCACCGGCACCTGCACGCGGGCTTCCGGCTCACGTTGGAAGGCGGGTTCACGGACGTGGTGGAGGGGCGCGCGCGGGAGTGCACGCCCAGGTCGGTCGCCTTCCAGGCGCCCGGGCTGGAGCACGCGCAGCACATCCGGGGCGTGCGCACGCGCACCTTCAACATCGACTTCTCGGAGGCGTCGTGGCGGTCGCGGGGGGCGCTCGTCGCGGGGTTGGATCCGCGGGTGGACCTGGCGTCGGTGCGGGTGGCCACGCTGGGGGCGCGCGTGTACCAGGAGTTCCGGCGCGTGGACGACGTGGCGGCGCTGGCCATCGAAGGGCTGTCGCTGGAGCTGCTGGCGGAGGCGGTGCGCGCGTCGGCACCCGTGAAGGACGCCGCGCCTCCGGCGTGGCTCGAGCGCGTGCGGGAGCTGCTGGACGCGGTGCGGGGCCCGCCGCCCACGCTCGCGGCGCTGGCGCGGGAGGCGGGGGTGAGCCCGCTGCGGTTGGGGCGGGCCTTCCGCCAGGCCTGGCGGTGCAGCCCGGCGGAGTACCTGCGGCGCTCCCGCCTGGAGCGGGCGGTCCGGGCGCTGCGTGAGACGGCGCGGCCGTTGGGCGACATCGCGCTCGACGCGGGCTACTGCGACCAGAGCCACCTGACGCGCGAGTTCCGCCGCCGCCTGCACCTCACCCCGGCGGAGTACCGGCGGCTGGCGGGACGTGCATCCGGTTCCACGCGGTAGGTTCCGTCCAAGACGGGGGAGGGCGGGCGGCCCTATGTCCGGGGGCATGACCCTGGAATCGCCTTCCTTCCGCCGCGCCGTGGCCGTGTTCGCGGCGCTGCTGTGGACCGCCTGCGCGGGCTCCCGGCCCGTCCCCGCGGCTCCGGAGCCCAAGGAGCCCGCGGTGCGCCGCGTGGACTCCGGGCGCACGCACTGGGTGCTGCGTCCGTCCGAGGCCTACGACGCGCTGTGCCTGTTGAACCTGCTGCGCGGGGACGCGTTCTACACGCGCTTCTACCCGGCGGAGTTCCAGCGCTTCTCCGCGCTGCTGGAGGCCCCGGAACAGGCCGCGCTCACGCACCTCACCGAGCGGATGGCGAAGCAGGGCGGGAAGATGGTGGGGCCGTTCCTGACGCTGGTCTTCTCCGTCACGGAGGCCACCACGGTGGAGGACCTGGCGGCGACGGTGGCGGACGACGCGGCGTGGGGGCGGATGCGCGCGGACTTCCTGGCCACGTCGTACGGGAAGGAGGACGGCTTCGCGGAGGTGGAGGCCGTGCGCGAGGACCTGGGCGTCCTGCTGGCGTTCCTCGAGCGCGTGGAGTTCCCGCGCATCTGGCGCGCGGAGTACCTGCCCACGGTGGAGCACGCCATCGCGGGGCTGGCGGCGAAGGTGGCGCCGTACGACGTGGTGGGCTGGGATGAGCAGCTCCTGGGCAGGGACCTCCAGGTGGCGGCGTTGAACGCGCACGTGCTGATGTTCGCGAAGCCGCACGGCGTCCGCGTGACGGGGTGGAACTTCCTCACGGACGCGACGTACCCGGCGGCCGTCACGGTGAAGACGGCGGTGCATGAGCTGCTGCACCCGCCGTTCACGCGGGAGGGCGTGCTGGACGCGAAGCTGAAGGCGCTGGAAGCGGACCCCTACTTCCAGCGGCTCGTGCGCGAGCACGACCCGGCGTTCGGCTACACGACGGCGCGCGGCCTGACGGAGGAGGACTGCGCGGAGGCCATCGACGTCCATGTCAGCGAACGGGAGGGGTTGCTGCACGACCGGGAGGGCCGCCCGCTCACGGGCGCGGAGTTCTTCCGCGACCACGACGACGGCATGCACGTCCTGGCCTTCGTGCTCTACGAGGAGCTGAAGCGCGCGGGCCCTTCACGCGGAGGGACGTACGAGTCCTTCCTGCTGGGCCTGTTCGAGCAGGGCGTGCTCAAGCCCGGCGAGCTGGAGCGCCGCTTCCGCGCCTCGCCGGGGCACTACCCGGTGAAGGCGCTGGGTGAAGCGGCGGCGCGGTGAACCGGAGCGGCCTCCTTCACGGAGGGCTGTCCTGGGCCGTGCTCTTGTCCAGCCGGTCCTGGAGGGCCTTCCAGCCGCGGTTGCCCACCTCGCGGGCGCGGTCGAGCGTCTCGCCCGCGCCCTGGGCCACCTGCTCCGGAGAGAGCATCGCCGTGCGCTGGCGCACCCGGTCCATCCAGACCAACGGGGCGTAGAGCCGCTGCGCGCGGTCGGGGCCCAGGAGCACGGTGAGCACGTGCTCCAGGCCTCCGGCTCGCGCGAGCAGCGTGCGGCCCAGGAGCACCGTCGCGCGCGTCTGCTGGAACAGCGGCAGGCTGTCCCCGTGCTTGCGCAGGGACTCCGCGCTGGCGTGCACCTCGCGGCGCTCCGTCTCCTCCAGGTAGGGGCTGGCCGCGAGCTTGTCGAGCGACGCCGCGGCCTCCTCGTAGCGTCCGCGCCGGGTGTGGATGAAGGCCCAGCCCCACCACGTCAGCTCGTTCTCCACGCCCAGCGTCTGGAGCGAGCGCAGCCCCTGCTCGATGTCGTCCTCCGCGGCGCGCTCGCGCTTCAGGCCCATGCGGTTCCACGCGCGCAGGAAGTGCGCGGCCGCGAGCACCGCTTCGCGCGACTGCGCGGGCGTGCCCTGCTGGATGGCGGGGAAGGCCTCCGGCGGCAGGCGCTCCGTCTCGGTGAGGAAGCCGGTCAGCTCCTCCTCGGCGGCGTAGTGGTAGCCCGCCTGGCAGAAGGCGGTGCCCCGGCTGGCCTGCACCGCGGCGCGCAGGGGCGCGGGCCAGTTGGGGGCGGGCGTGGCGCGCGACAGTTCGTAGAAGACCAGCTCCGTGGCGGGGATGCGGTCGGACTTCTCCGCGGCGTCCAGCGCCAGCAGGGCGGCGGCGAGGAGGGCGTGCTCCTGGCCCGCGTCGTAGGAGGGCAGGGGCATGGACGCGCCCGAGGCCCACCGGGTCCACAGCAGGGGGAACTCGTCCTCGTCGCGCGTCTGGAGCGTCTTGCGCGCCTTGTAGAAGGCGATGCCCAGGTCCAGGTACGTACGGGCCGCCGCGCGTGTCACCTCGTCGTTGACGAACGTGTCAGGCAGCGCGCGCGTCTCCGCCAGGGCCTTCCAGAGCAGGGCCACCTCCTCCGGAGCCCGAGGGTCGTCCTCCGCGCGCACGGTGAGCTTGAGCGCGCGGTAGGGCACGAGCGCCACCGAGTCGCGGAGGCGTTGATCGATCTCCGCGCGCTCCTTCGCGGCGCGCTCGGCGTCGGTCTTCTGGCAGCCTCCGCACGCGGTGAGTCCCACGAGGAGGAGGGTGGCGAGGCGGTGGCGCAACCCTGTGCGCGCACGGGCGGAGTCCGTCATCCCGTGCACGCTAGCACCGGCCGGAGCCTGTCTCCCCACCGTGCGGGCTAGCGCGGGTCGAGCAGCGCGGCGAAGAGGTCGCGCGGATCCAACCCGGGCGGCAGGCCGGACACGCCGCCGTCGTTCACCTCCACCACCGCCCAGCCGCCGTCCTCCAGCATCGCCACGTCCAGCGTGAAGAACGGGGAGGGGATGCGGCGGCCCAGCGGCTCGAAGGCGGAGAAGTCCGGCACCTCCACGTCGAACTCGTGGTACGGCTCCGCCGCGAGCAGCCGGCCCCGGCCGAAGAACAGCCGGAACTCCAGGTGCGCGGGCCCCGCGGGCGTCCGGCCGTAGACCTTGAGCGGCAGGTAGCGGCGCACCACGAAGCCCCGCTCGAAGCGGTCGCCGCGCTCGTCGAGCAGGTTCTGGCAGCTGCGCTCGAAGTCCTCGCGCGTGGCGCCCGCCGGCACGAAGCACGCCTCCGTCCAGCGCTCCTTCGCGGACTTCACGTGGTCCTTGAGGATCCACGGCGGCGGTCCCAGCTTCCGTGCCGCCCGCCACGCCTCCGCCGCGTCCGGCCCCTCCGTCCAGACCGAGCGCGCGGTGTAGCCGGCCAGCCGGGGGTACCAGTGGGGCAGGTAGTGCGCGGCGGCGTACTGTTCGGGCGTCGTCGTCAGCTGGTGCCCCAGGGCCCGCACCGCTTCATCCAGCTCGCCGTACTCCTCCTCCGTGAGCATCCAGCCCCGGTACAGCAGCCGGAGGTGGCCCCGCTCCGGCACCCCCGTGAGCGCCCTGGCCGCGTCGCCCGACAGGAGGGCGGAGAGGTCCGCCTGGTACGTATCCACGCCCAGCGCTTCGGCCGCGTCGGCCTCCACGTCGAACGGATCCGGCTGGTGGGGGTTGCGCCCGAAGAGGATCGCCTTCGCGGCAGGGGGAGTGGGCATGCAGGTGGCCTTTCGTCGGGGAAGCGCTGGGGAACGGCGGGCCCACGCTGACGCGGGCACACGCGGGACCTGACACGGCCACGGCGGGCGCCGGAGGGCGCGACCGCGGGCGGCATGTCTGGACGAAGGGGCCTTCCAGGGGGCCGACGCCCCCGCACGGTGATGTCTGACAGAAGCGGCTCCGGAAGGCTTGCTTCACCGGGCTGCGGGCCCCTAAAGCGCCACCCCATGTCGAACCCTTCCGACCTCCTCCACGCGGAGCTGCGCCCCTACCTGCGTGGCTACCCGACGGCCTCCGTGTGCGCGGCGATGACGTGGCGGGGCGCGCTGCACGTCGAAGGCCTGCGCGGCAAGGGGACGCCTCCGGCCACGGACGCCCTCTTCTCCCTGGGGGCGCTCACGGAGGTCTTCACGGCGGCGCTGCTGTCGGTGATGGCGGAGCGCGGCGACGTGCGGCTCGACGAGCCCCTCGGGAACCTGATTCCCCTGTCGCTGATGAGCGACGAGGTCGCGCGGAGCATCACGCTGGAGCAGCTCGCGACGCACACCTCCGGGCTGCCGCACCTGCCGCCGAACCTGGACGCGGCCCCCCGCAACCCCGACGACCCGTTCGGCCAGTACTCCGCGGCCCTGTTCGGCGAGTTCCTGCGCAACTACCACCCCCGGCGGCCGCCGCCGCACCCGTCCTCCGAGTCCTTCCTGGGCATGGGGGTGCTCGGCCACGCGCTGTCCCGGCGCATGGCGCTGAACTACGGGCACCTGATGCGGGACGTGCTCTGCAAGCCCATGGGGCTGCTGGACACCACGGCGCGCGTCACGGAGGAACTGGCCCCGCGCCTGTTGCAGGGGCACACCGCGCGAGGCAAGCCCGTGCCGCCCTGGACCTTCCCGGCGCTGCCGGGTGGGGGTGCGCTGCACTCCACGGTGGGGGACGTGATGCGCTTCCTGGAGACCGGCCTGGGGCGGGGGGAGCGGTCCTTCACGAAGGCCCTGTTCCGGATGCAGGCGCCCCGGGTGAAGGCCGGGGCCTTCCAGCGCGGCCTGGGATGGAACGTGTCCCAGGTGCGCGGCAAGGACGTGGCGTGGCGCTCGTCGGTGATGGGCGGCTACGTGGGCTTCATGGGCCTGAGCGTCGCGGCGGACGCGGCCGTGGTGCTCCTGGCGGACCACGGCTGGTCGCTGTTCGCCGCGCTGCGGGGGCGCGTGCCCCTGGAGGCGCAGGGGCTCGCGCTGATGTCGCGGTTCCTGCCGTGAGCCGCGCGCTCAGGGGATGCTGAAGCGGTAGCTCTGGAAGCCGCCCGAGGACGCCATCTCGAAGTCGCGCACGTTGCGCGGGGCGCCGTTCTCGCTGCGCTGGGCGAGCTTGAAGTCGCCGGTGCCGTTGCTGGCCTGGAAGCGGAACTCGTACTGGCCCGGTTCGGTGGGCAGCGGGGCCGCGGACATCTTGGTCACGGCGAGGTTGCCGAAGCCCGGCAGGGGTTCGCCCTCCGGGCGGCGCACGGAGCCGATGGCGCGCAGGAAGGGCGAGCCGCCGGTGAGGATGAGGTACTGGGGTTCGACGGTGCGGGCGGGCTTCGCCGGCGCGGAGGGCGCGGGGGCGGGCTCCTCCGTGGTGCGCGCCGCGCGCTTCGACTTCGACGAAGGCTCCTCGCTGGAGGCGGGAGGGGCGGGCGGCTCTGCCGGTGCGGCCGTGGGTTCAGCGGGAGCGGCTTCGGCTTCGGAGGTCTTCCGCTTCGCGCCGCGACCCGGGGCCTTGCGCGAGGGAGCTTCGGCGGGGGGCGTCTCCGTGGCGGGAGGCGTTGCTTCCACGGTGCTGGCAGGAGCGGCGTCGGTGGCGCCCATCTCCGCCTGCGCCGTGGGCGTGGCGGGTTCCGAGGCGCTTTCCGAAGGTGACGGCGACGGAGCCTCCTGAGAGGCGGAGGCCTTCTTCGCGGAGGAGCCCTTGGGCATCTTCCCCGCGCGCTTCGAAGGAGTTTCGCTGGCGTCCGTCTTCGGTTCAGCCGTCTCCGAGGCCGATGCGGTCGGCTCGGGAGCTTGAGCGGACTCCTCGGAGGGGGCCGAAGCGGAGGCCTTCAGGGGCTCGCCGGCCGACGTGGGCTCCGCTGGGGGAGCCTCCGGGAGCTGTTCAGCGGGCTTCGATTCAGAAGCCTTCGCGCCTCCCTCCATCGACGCGGGCTCTTCCGCGGGAACCTTGGAGGACCGTCCGGCGGTCTTCGACGTGGAAGCCTTCGAAGGCGGTTCGGTCGGCGTTCCGGTTCCATCGAGTGCGGTAGAGGACTGCACGGTGGATGCCTTTGATGCGGAGTCCTTCGGAGCCTGCTCGGCGGCCTTCGCAGAGGAAGCCTTCGGAGCCTTCGAGGCAGGAGCCTTCGGCGTCTGCGCAGCGGGCTTCGTGACAGGCGTCTTCGGAGCCTGCGCGGCGGACTTCGCGGCGGGCGTCTTCGCAGCCTGTGCATCTGGCTTTGCGGCAAGGGCCTTCGGAGCCTGCGCGGCGGACTTCGCGGCGGGCGTCTTCGGCGCCTGGGCACCCGACTTCGTGGCAGGGGTCTTCGGAAGCTGCGCGGCGGACTTCGCGGCGGGCGCCTTCGACGCTTTGGCACCCAACTTCGCGGCAGGGGCCTTCGGAGGCTGCGCGGCGGACTTCGCGGCGGAGGTCTTCGGAGCCGGTGCACTGGACTTCGCCGCAGGCGTCTTCTGCGCCGGTGCGGACTTCGTGGCGGAGGCCTTCGGGGCCTGGGCAGCCTTCGCGGCGGGCTTCGCGTCAGGCTTTGCCTTGGAGGCCGGAGCCTTCGCCACGGGCTTCTTCGTCGCCGCGCTCTTCACCGCCTTCGCGGCCTGCTTCAGCTTCGAGGCCGCGGTCTTCAGCGCCTGCGCCACCGGCTTCGCGACCCCGGCCTTCTTCGCCGGGGCAGGAGCCTTGCCCCCGGTGGGACGGCCTCCGGGCTTCGTGGCGGCCTTGCCAGGGGCACTGCGGGACTTGGACGAATCAGGGGAGGCGGAAGGGCGGGTCGGGCGGCGCTGGGCCATAAAGTCATCCTCGGAGGACCCGAGCGGTCGGCGCCGTCGGCCCTCGTCCCCCGATGGCTAGTGCACCCACAGCCGCCCTGCAAGGCACACGTGCGGTGCGCGCACGCTTCCTGTCGTCCGGCGACCGCTGGAGCGCAGGCCACGCAAGCAACCGCGACACCTCCCTGCGGTCCTCTCCACAGGCCACGGCCTCAGCGGGCCAGCCCTTCCAGGTGGGCGAGGACGCCGCGTCACCCTGCAACGCCAGGCAATCAACTCCGGGAGGGCGCGGTCCTTCATGGCTCATGTCCTCCCAGGCACTCGATGCTCCGTCCCCGTCAGGCCGACAGCAGCTGCGATGCTGGATCGAGCGGAAGGGTGACGGTGAAGCATGTCCCGTCCTCGGCGCAGCTCGTCACGGAGGCCTTTCCCCCGTGCGCCTCGGCGAGCCCCCTCACCAGCGGCAGGCCCAGCCCCCAGCCTTTCTGTGCGCTCTCCGTGGCGGAGCGCGTGCGGTGGAACGGCTCGAAGATGGTGTGCAGCTCTTCCACGGCGATGGGGTTGCCCTCGTTGCGCACCTGGAGCATCGCCTGGTTCCCGCTCCGGTCGAGCCGGACCTCAATCGGGGTGCCCGGCGCGCCGTACTTCGCCGCGTTGGAGGCCAGGTTCTCCACGATGCGGCGCAGCCCGAGTGGATCCGCCCGCATCTTGAACGCGCCCTGCGCCTTCAGGACGAAGCGCTCCGGATAGACCGCCGCGAGCTCGTCCAGCGTCTGGGACACGACCGTGTGGAGGTCGCACTCGCCCAGCTCCACGCCCACCCGCTTGCCGGCCTTGATGCGGCTGGCGTCCAGCAGGTTCTGGATCATCCGCTCCGCGCGGTCCAGGCTCGACGTCACCCGGGACACGGAGGTCTGCACGTTGGGCAGGTCCGCATGGCGCCTGCCCAGGAGCTGCGCGCTCATCTTCGCCGCCGTCAGCGGCGTGCGCAGGTCGTGGGTGAGCGCCGCGACGAACGTTTCCCGGAGGTTCTGCTCCGCCTTGAGCTTCTGGATCTGATCGCGGAGGTTGATCTCCGTCATGATGGAGGCCGTCAGCTCCTTCATCACCGCCAGGTCCTGCGAACTCCACTCGCGCACCGTGGGCTGGATGCAGCAGAAGGTCCCCAGCACGTGTCCGTCCGGGTTGATCAACGGGAGCACGATGAGCGCGACGATGCCCCAGGGCCCGGTCGACGGATGGAACTTCAGGAACGAGTCGGCCGGCGCGTTCGAGGAGATGATGGGGTCCCCCTCGAGCGTGTAGCGGCACAGCGACGCGTCGATGGGCAGCGTCCGGGTCTCCCGGAACGGCGAGGGCAACCCGAAGTCCGCCTTGAAGAACTGCCGGTCCGCGTCCACCAGGGACATGATGGTCAGCGGCACGTTGAGCAGCTGCGCCGCCAGACGGGCGAGGCGATCAAAGGCCTCCTCCCGCGGCGTGTCCATCAGCCGGGTTTCCCGGATGGCCTGCAAGCGGTTCGGATCCGTGAGGCGGCGGTTGCACCGCTGCGTCCGCCCAAGAGAGGCCTCGTCCAATTCACCCAGGAACTTCATGGCGGCGATTTTAGTTCAGGGGGCCGGGAACCGGGCACCGCGATCCCCAGCGCCAGGTCGTCCGTTCGCTGACCAACCTTCTGGGAAGGCCCGAGAATTCCTCCGAGCGGTTTGACCCGCTTTCCCCGGGCCCACCCTCCTTGCCTCCCGGACCCTTTCCGGGAGGCTTTCCCCCCTTGCATCCCCCTCGTTCCTCATCCCGCGCGGCCCTCGCCGCGCTCCTGCTGCTCCTTCCCACCCTGGCGCTGGCCGCGGACCGGGGGGCCTGGGCCCCGGGCGTCGCGTACGCCGTGGGCGACATCGCGTCGTATGCCGGCAAGGGCTACGACTGCCGGCAGGCCCACACGTCCCTGCCAGGCTGGGAGCCGCCCAACGTGCTCGCCCTGTGGCTGGAGCGCACCGGCACTCCGCCCGCGGACACCCAGGCCCCCACCGCCCCCTCCGGACTCACCTCTCCAGCCAAGACGTATGACAGCGTGTCGCTGAGCTGGAGCGCGTCCTCCGACAACGTCGGCGTCACCGGCTACGAGGTCTTCGTCAACAACGGCGCCTCCGCCTTCGCGACCTCCACCACGACCAGCGCCACCGTGACGGGGCTCGCCGCGAACACGGCCTACACGTTCACCGTGAAGGCTCGCGATGCCGCGGGCAACCGTTCGGCGGCGAGCGCCGCGTTCAGCACCACCACGCCCACGCGTCCCCCGTCCGATACCCAGGCCCCCACGGCGCCCGGCTCCCTGCGCTCCACCGGCGTGACGGCCTCCAGCGTGTCCCTGGCGTTCAACGCGTCCAGCGACAACGTGGGCGTCACCGGCTACGAAATCTTCGTCAACGGCGGCACCAGCGCCGCGGCCACCAGCACCACGACCAGCGCCACCGTGACGGGGCTCGCCGCCAACACCACGTATACGTTCACCGCGAAGGCGCGCGACGCGGCCGGCAACCGCTCCTCCGCGAGCAACAGCGTCGCCGTGACGACGGGCAACACCGCGCCGGCGGGCAGCAAGGTGCTGGTCGGCTACTGGCACAACTTCGACAACGGCTCCACGAACATCCGGCTGCGCGACGTGTCCTCGAAGTTCAACGTCATCCAGGTCGCCTTCGCGGAGCCGGTGACGGGCGCGCCGTCGGGCACCATGGGCTTCACGCCGTACAACGCCACCGTGGCGGAGTTCAAGGCGGACATCGCCACGCTCAAGGCGCAGGGCCGCAAGGTGCTCATCTCCCTGGGCGGCGCCAACGGCACCATCCATCTGGACGACGCGGCGGCGAAGCAGGCCTTCGTCACCAGCATGCAGGGGCTCATCAACACGTATGGCTTTGACGGGCTGGACCTGGATTTGGAGGGCGCGTCGCTTTCGCTCAACGGCGGGGACACCGACTTCCGCAATCCCACCACGCCGCGCATCCAGAACCTCATCGCCGGCACCCGGCAGCTGCTCAACGACAACCCGGGCCTCCTGCTCACCATGGCGCCGGAGACGGCCTACGTGCAGGGCGGCTACGCGGCCTACGGCGGCCCGTGGGGCGCCTACCTCCCCGTCATCCACGCGCTGCGCGACCGGCTCACGTACCTGCACGTGCAGCACTACAACACCGGCACCGTGATGGCGCTGGACGGCCGCGCCTACGCGCAGGGCACGCCGGACTTCCACGTGGCCATGGCGGAGATGCTGCTCCAGGGCTTCCCGGTGGGCGGCAACGCGAGCGCCGTCTTCCCCGCGCTCCGGCCGGAGCAGGTCGTCATTGGCCTGCCGTCCTCGCCGCAGGCCGCGGGCGGCGGCTACACGACGACCGCCAACGTGCAGAAGGCGCTGGATTACCTGATGAAGGGCCAGTCCTTCGGCGGCACCTACGTGCTGCGCCAGGCCGGCGGCTACCCCGGCTTCAAGGGGCTGATGACCTGGTCCATCAACTGGGACGCGTTCACGAACTTCGAGTTCTCCAACAGCCACCGCGCCTACCTGGACACCTATCAATAGGGCCCCATGGGCCTCCGCCCACCGGATGCGTACCGGTGGGCGGCGGGGTGGGGTGCAAGGCATTGCCTTCCAACGGGCACCGGGAGGAGGTGAGAGGGTTCCCGGGGCCTCCGGGCCTTCAGCTCGCGTGCTACCGTCGCCGCGGTGTCGACACGGGATGACAGGCAGGAGGGGCGGGAGGCGCTGTCTTCCGAGAGGACCCGGACCCTTCCGGCGAAGGACGGCGGCAAGGTCCGGCTGAAGCTGTGGGTGCTGTCGGGGCCCGGGGCCGGCAAGGGCCGGCCGCTGCCCGTGGGGTCCTACCTGCTGGGCAAGAGCGCGGACTGCGACATCGTGCTCGAGGACGGCACGGTGTCGCGCCACCACCTGCGGCTGGAGGTGGAGGAGGACCGGGTCGTCGCCACGGACCTGGGCTCGTACAACGGCTCCTTCTGCGAAGGCCTGCGCTTCTCCGAGCTGGAGGTGCGGCCCGGCGCCGTGCTCACCCTGGGGGAGACCCGGCTCAAGGTGATGCCCGAGGACACCCGCGAGCGCGCGTTGCTGCTGTCGTCGCGCGACCGCTTCGGGGCCCTGGTGGGCACCAGCCGCCGGATGCGGGAGGTCTTCACGTTCCTGGAGCGCATGGCGCCTGTCGACTCGGATGTGCTCATCCAGGGGGAGACGGGCACCGGCAAGGAGCTGTGCGCGGAAGGGCTGCACCACGGAAGCCCGCGCGCGAAGAAGCCCTTCGTGGTGGTGGACCTGGCGGGCATCGCGCCGTCGCTCATCGAGTCGGAGCTGTTCGGCCACGTGAAGGGCGCCTTCACCGGGGCCCAGGCGGACCGGGCCGGCGCCTTCGAGAGGGCGCACGGGGGCACCGTCTTCCTGGACGAGGTGGGCGAGCTGCCCCTGGAGCTGCAGCCGCGCCTCTTGCGCGTGCTGGAGCGCCGCCAGGTGAAGCGGGTGGGCGGCAACGACTACCGGGAGCTGGACGTGCGCGTGGTGGCCGCCACCCACGTGGACCTGGAGGCCGCGGTGAAGGCGGAGAAGTTCCGCCGGGACCTCTTCCACCGGCTGGCCGTGCTGCGCGTCGTGCTGCCGCCCCTGCGCGAGCGCCCGGAGGACATCCCGATGCTCATCGACACCGTGCTGGAGCGTCTGGGCAAGCCGCCCAGCTCCTTGTCGGACCAGACGCGCGCCCTGCTCGTCCAGTACCCGTGGCCGGGCAACGTGCGCGAGCTGCGCAACGTGGTGGACCGCGTGGTGAACCTGGGCGAGGAGTCGCTGCCCGACATCGACCCGGGCATCCCCGGCCGTGCCGCCTTGCGCGCGGGCGGGCTGGACCTGGCCCAGCCCTTCAAGGAAGCGAAGGAGCAACTCGTCGAGGGCTTCGAGCGCGACTACCTCAAGAGCCTCCTCAAGCGCTGCGAGGGCCGCTTCAACCGCGCCGCCCGGGAGGCCGGCATCGACCGGGTGTACCTGCGCAAGCTGATGCGCAAGCACGGCCTGGAGCTCAGCGACGGCAAGCCCGGGGCGGACGAAGACGACGCCGGGTGACTCCCGTCACCTGGTGGGACCGCCACCGGGTGACTCGAGTCACCCACCCGCGAGCCCCGCGGGGTGGCGGCTGCCTCGGAAGGCCCGGCGCGCCCCGACGCGCGGAGCGCTGGCATCGCTCCTGCTTAGGCAAGGCGTACCGGCCATTCACGGCCCCTCCGACCCCGAGCACGCCATGTTCTCCTCCGTCTCCTCCCGTTCCAACCCGTCCTCGCTCCTCGCCTCCCTGCTGAAGCCGTCCGCGCGGACGCAGCCGTCGCCGCAGCCCCAGCCCTCCCAGGGCGCGTCCGCGGCGGCCCTGCGCCAGCAGCTGTTCCACACGGACCGCTTCGAGTCCTCGCCGTCGGCGCGGACGCAATCGCAGTCACTGCCCTCCACTCCGACGACCCGTCCCGCGGGCGCGGGCTCCGACCCGCTGGGCGCGGACGCCCTCGTGCCGGCCAGCTCGCATGATGCCTCCAGGGACTACCCGGCGCTCTCGTACGCGGATGACAAGCAGTACAACGGGCAGCCCCTGGGCTTCTGGAAGCAGAACGTCTGGGATTCGGCCACCAAGGCAGGCGCCACCCCCGAGGAGGCCGCGCTGCTCGTCGCGCAGGTGATGCAGGAGGGCGGCACGGACTTCAACAAGAGCGGCGCCGCGACGAACTACGGCCCCTTCAACCTGAACCAGGACCTGCTCCAGACCTACGGCAAGCACCTGCCGGATGACCTCCAGAAGCTCAACGGCAGCAGCCCCGAAGCCATCGACCTCAACGTGAGCAACGCGCTGGATGCGATGCGCGCGGTGGGGGCCAACAACTACCTGCACCACGTGCGCGGCGGCCGCACCAACTTCGAGCACCCTGAACAGCGCATCAGCGGCAACCCGGCCGTGAAGGGCGACGACGCGTTCGCCTTCGAGCGCAGCCTGACGAACAACGCGCGCCTGTTCCTGGAGGCCACCCGGGCCAACCCGTCCGCGCTGACCGACAACCAGCGCTTCGCCTCCGACATCCCGAACATCTGAAGCAGCGGGTGGGCGTGAAGCACAAGGCCCCGCGTGTGATGCACGCGGGGCCTTTTCGCGCTCTGACACCGCGCGAACTACGAACCGGACTCGCGCGAGCCGAAGGAGTTGTTCTTGGAGCCGATGCCGGAGGAGTCCCCCAGCGTGGCGGAGTGATTCGCGTTCGCGGCGGCGAGCGCGCCCGCGTCACCGCCCTGGGGATTGACGATGAGCATCCCGCCGCCATGGAACGAATCCCAGCCGGAGTTCATCGCCTGGGTGAGGTGCTGGAGGTCCACGTCGTACTTGTCGCCGGTGGCCGGATCATGGATGCGGTACTGGCCCTGCGCGTTCTTGCCGTCGATCTCCACCCAGTGCGCGCTGCCGGCCGGCGTGTTGCCGGAGGCGCCGGGCTGGATGAGGTTGGAGTCGACCATCGCCACCGCCTTCTTGCCCGAGTCGAGCGCGGCGTTCAGCGCGTCGCGGTCGAAGTTGGCGGCGCCGCGCGTGACCTCGAAGCCCTGGCCCGCGAGCATCTGGCCCATCTGGTCCGGCGTCGTGCCCTGGCTGTCGGAGTAGCGGGACTCCAGCGACTGGACGAGCTGGGCGTCCGTCTGCCCCTGGCCGCCGCCGTTGGCGCGCACCAGCATCGCGGCGGCCGTCGCACCGCAATTGGTGGCGTCCGTCTGCCGGAGGACCGGCGTCTGCTGGGGCCAGCCCTTCGCGCCAGAGCCCTTCGCGTCCGTGAGCGAGGGCACCTGCTCCATCTGGGACAATTCCAGGGGACGCGCGCCCAGGGGCTGTCCGGCCCCCGCGGCCTGGGCGGCCCATTGCCCCGCGACCTCGGGTGACTCCTCGAAGCGGTCCTGCTGGAGCGCGTGGAGTTGCTCCGTTTCCTGGACCGGCTCGGGAGCGCGCTGGCCCTGGACGGGAGCACGGCCTTGCGTCGTGGCCGCCTGCTCGGGGGGCAGGGAGGGAGGGAGATTCTGGGGACGCGTGACGTTCATGAACAGCCCTTGCGCTCGGGGGAGGCAACCGCGGACGGCGGTCCCACCATTATCGAAGAAGGCACTGGCCGGGTTGTGGGGGCATGGTGATGGCAGCGCGGGGGCCCATAGGATGGCACCCACCATGAAGACCCCGGACGCGGACGCGCGCGACGACACGCTCCCCGCGCGCCGTCCTGATGACGAGGCGACGCGCCTGCTGCCGCGGACTCCGGCGCAGGCCGTGCCCGCGACGAATGAGTCGGACCGGCAGCCCCGCGCAGGGCCGTCCCCGTCCGTCCAGGTGGGGCGCTACCTGCTGCTGCGTCCGCTGGGCGCGGGGGGCATGGGCGTGGTGTACGCGGCCTATGATCCGGACCTGGACCGGAAGGTGGCGCTGAAGCTGCTGCACCCGGAGGGCCACGCGGATCCAGAGCTGGGACGGGCGCGGCTGTTGCGCGAGGCGCAGGCGATGGCGCGCATCTCACACCCGAACGTCATCCCGGTGTTCGACGTGGGCATCTGGGGCGCCCAGGTCTTCCTGGCGATGGAGCTGCTGGACGGGGGCACGCTGGGGCAGTGGCTGAAGGAGGCCCCCCGCTCGTGGCGCGAGGTGCTGGAGACGTACCTGAGCGCGGGCCGGGGGCTCGTGGCCGCGCACGCGGCGGGGCTGGTGCACCGCGACTTCAAGCCGGCCAACGTGCTGAGGGACCGCCGGGGCCGCGTCTGCGTGACGGACTTCGGGCTCGCGCGCCAGGTGGGGCTGCCCTCCGGCGACGACGCGGACCTGGCCGCGCGGGAAGTGGACGCGCTGGCCGTGGAGCGGCGCATGCTGGACGCGCCCATCACCGTCACCGGCGCGGTGATGGGCACGCCGAACTACATGTCCCCGGAGCAGGTGCTGGGCGCGGTCCCGGACGCGAGCACGGATCAGTTCAGCTTCTGCGCCGCCCTGTACGCCGCGCTCTACGGCCAGCGCCCCTTCGACGTCGCGCGCATGCAGGCGCTGAGGACGCCCGCCGACCTGGAGGGCCCGAACGCCCCTCGCCTCCTGGCGCCCCCGCGCGACACGCGGGTGCCCGCGTGGGTGGGCCGGGCGGTGGTGCGCGGGCTGGCGCTGCGCCCGGCGGAGCGCTTCCCGACGCTCGCGGCGCTGCTGGATGCGCTGGGGCAGGAGCCGAAGCGCAGGGCCCGGCGCCGCGCGTGGGGCGGCGCGGGCCTCCTGGCGGGAGGACTGCTGGTGGGCGGCGGCGTGCTCCATCAACAGTCGCGCGTGTGCGAGGGCGCGGACGCGCTCATGGCGCGGGTGTGGGGTGCACCGCAGCGGGAGCAGGTGGTGCGTGCCTTCCTCTCCACGGGCAGCCCGTTGGGGGCGGACATGGCCGGGCGCGTGGCGGACGCGCTGGATGCGTATGCGCGCGGCTGGAGCCAGCAGCACACGGAGGCGTGCAGGGCCACGCTCGTGGAGGGTACCCAGCCAGAGGCCCTGCGGGTCGAGCGCGTGGTGTGCCTGGAGCGGCGGCGTGAGGACGCTCGCGCGGTGGTGGCGCTGCTGTCCACCGCGGACGCCCCCCTCGTGGAGAAGTCCCTGTCGCTGGTGAACGCGCTCCCCGCGCTGGACGAGTGCGCGGACGTGGCGAAGCTGGGCGAGCAGCAGCGGCTGCCGGAGTCGCAAGCGGAGCGCGCCGAGGTGGAGCGCCTGGAGGCGCGGTTGTCAGAGGTGAAGGTGCTGGTGGATGGCGGACGCCTTCCTCTGGCGCGGACGCGGCTGGAGCCGCTGGTGGAGCCCGTGCGGGCCTCGGGGTACGCGCCGCTGATGGCCCGGCTCCAGCTCCAGCAGGGCTGGATGCGCGAGCAACTGGGGGACTCCGCGGGGGCGGCCATCGCGTTGCGGCAGGCGGCCTTCGACGCGGAGGCGGGGCGCGCGGACCGGCTGAAGGTCACCATCCTCAACCGGTTGCTCTACGTGGAGGAGGGGCAGCGGCACTTCGACCAGGCGGAGGTCTGGAGCGGGCTCGCGGACGCGACGCTGCGGCGCATGGGCGGTGACGCCGTGCTGGAAGCGGAGGTGCGGGTCAATCAAGGCAACCTCGCGGTCGCGAAGAACGACTTCTCCCGCGCGAATGCCCTGTTCGAGGATGCGCGGACACGGGCGGAGGCGGCGCTGCCGGAAGGCCACCCGCTGCGCGCGCGCATCACCTTCCTCCAGGGCGGCCTGGCGATCCGGATGAAGGACACCGCGCGCGGCGTGGCGCTGCTGGAGCGCGCGCTGACGCTGACGGAGGCTTCGGTGGGCCCGCTGCACCCGGACACCGCGCGCCGGCACGACGCCCTCGCCTGGGCGCTGCGCGAGGCGGCGGAGCCAGCCCGGGCCCTGCCGCACGCGCGTGCCGCCGTGGAGATCCGCAGGGCGCTCCTGGGCGCGCGCACGTTGCCGGTGGCGGAGGGGTTGGACGAGGTGGGCATGTGCCTGCTGGCGCTGGGCCGCTACGACGAGGCGCTGCGCGTCTATGAGGAAGCGCTCGCGACGAAGCAGCAGGTGGCGCCTCCGGGAGACGAGACCTTCCAGTACAGCCAGGACGGCGTGGGCCAGGCGCTGCTGGGGCTGGGCCGCGCCAAGGAAGCCATCGCGCCGTTGAGGCTGGCGGTGGGGTATCCGTCGATGCCGGAGGGGACGCTGGCGGAGTCCGGCTTCGCGCTCGCGAAGGCGTTGTGGGAGGCAGGAGAGCCGCTGCCCGCGAGGCAGGAGGCGGAAGCGGCCCGCGAGCGTTTCGTCCGCGCCACGCGTGAGCCCGAAGCCGCGAGCGTGGTCCGCTGGCTGGAGGCGCATCCGGCTCCGCAGGCCGCCGCCGTCCCCGCACGGCTCAAGGAGCCCCGGTCTCGCGCAAGGCGTTAGCGGCGCCACCGGGTGACAGGAGTCACCCGGTGAAGGGCTGTCAGGTGACAGCAGTCACCCGGCGCACGCGCCTTCCTGCCTGCGTATCCCTCTGAAGCGGGGATGCGTGGCCCCTGGCATCGCTCCTGCTTTGGAGGTGGGCATCCGGCCCTCACCGGCCCACCTCCCCGAACGGAGCGTTTCCATGATCTCCACCCTGTCCTCCTGTGTCCCCTCGTCGAAGCGTTGGGACGTGAAGCCGAACGCCGTCCAGCCCGCGTCCGTCCCGTCGAAGCCGTCCGCCACCCAGCCCGCAGCGGTGAAGGATGGCTTCGACACGGGCCGCGACACCCGCGCGGATTGGCGGTCGTTCTCCGGGGAGACCCAGGTCTCGGGCCCGCCGGCCGCGAGCACGGCGAAGACGCTGGCGCCCGACAAGGCGACGGGGGAGGCGGCCGTGCAGCGGAGCTACGCGGACTGGAAGGCGAAGTACGTCACGGCGGACGGCGCGAACGGCGCGCTGCGCGTGCAGCGCCCGGAGAACAACGGCGACACGGTGTCGGAGGGCATCGGCTACGGGATGCTGCTCGCCGCGAACAACGGGGACCGGACGACGTTCGATGGCCTGTGGAAGTACGCCCAATCCCACCTGAACGAGAACGGCCTGATGAACTGGCGGATCGACGCCCAGGGCGCAACGGTGGGCCAGAACGGCGCCACGGACGCGGACGAAGACATGGCCATGGCGCTCGTGACCGCGGACAAGAAGTGGGGGGGCTACAAGCAGGACGCCACCACGCTCATCAACGCCATGATGGAGCACGAGGTGGAGCCGGGCACCAACGTGCTCAAGCCGGGTGACGCGTTCGGTGGCTCCTCGGAGACGAACCCCAGCTACTTCGCGCCCGCGTACTACAAGGAGTTCAGCAAGTTCACCGGTGACACGCGCTGGGACAAGGTCGCGGACTCCAGCTACGACATCCTGGACAAGGCGCTGAAGCAGCCCGGCTCGAAGGACACGGGGCTGGTGCCGGACTGGGTGGATGCCAGTGGCAAGCCGCTGGACCGCGGGCCGGACTCCTCCTACGACGCCATGCGGACCCCCTGGCGCATCGGCCTGGACGCGGCGTGGAATGACGACCCGCGCGCCAAGGCGTACCTGGACAAGGTGAACACCTTCTGGAAGTCGCAGGGCGTCGAGAACATCGGCGACAAGTACGCGCTGGACGGCTCGGCCCTGTCGAAGAACCACAACGCGACGGCGGTCTCCATGGCGGCGGCGGGCGCCATCGCGGACCCGGACGCCGGCTACCGCGGCGCGATGTGGAACGAGATGATGAAGACCACCGAAGGCGGCGGCTACTTCGGTGACTCGCTGCGCGCGCTGTCCCTGCTGACGTCCACAGGCCAGATGGCGCGTCCCTCGGACACGGGCGGCCCGCGGGTTCCCGCGAACACCGGCACACCCCAGGTGGACGCGGTCTCCGCCGCCCAGGGCGTGAGCGGCGACTACGGCGTGACCCAGGCCATGGCGGACATGGACAAGCTCGCGTCCCTGCACCCGGTCGGGACGGAGATGCACGGCGTGGGGGACGCGAATCGCGCCGGGTTCGAGAAGAACAAGCGTCCCATCGCCGAGGCCGCGCTGAGCGCCGCGAAGCGCTACCTCCCGGAGCTGTCGCTCCAGGACGCCACGCGCATGCTGCTGGCGGACATCGCGCAGGAGTCCACCTTCAACCCGAAGCTCAACGTGGAGTCCAACGGCAGCGTCACCCCGGACAAGACCATTGGCCTGTTGCAGCCGCGAGCGGCCTCCAACCTGGAGGACTTCCGCAACTACGCGAGCAGTGACGGACTGAAGCGCGCGGACGGCGGCGCCTGGGATCCGAAGTCCACCCAGGACGCGGAGCTGGCCAACGTCTGGGAGAACGTGCACGTCGGCGCCTGGTACATGTCGCAGATGGCCCGGCTGGGCGCCGTCTCCGCCAACGAGCACTACCTCTGGGGCCGCGAGGGGACGGCGCCCACCACCGTCCAGACGGGCCTGCTGTCCCACTTCATGGGCCCCGGCGGCGCGGCCAACGAAGGCGCCAGCAACCCCGGCGCCGCCAGGTACCTCTCCATGGTGGGCGGAGAGATGGACTTCCTCCAGCCCGGCCTCTCCCAGCGCGTCTACGACACCGTGCTCAAGCCCGGCGCCGTGTAGCGCACGCCAGACCTCAGGTCTTCTTCAGCTTCTCTCCCACCGCGGAGAGCAGCTGGTCGAAGGACTCGGAGAACAGGCGGATGCCGTCCGTGGCCAGCTCGTCCGTCACCGTCTTCATGGAGATGCCCGCTGCCTCCAGCTGGCGCATCGTCGCCTCCGCCGCCGGCAGGTCCTCCTCCAGGCTGGGGCGCACCTTGCCGTGGTCCCGGAACGCGTCGATGGTCGCGGGCGGCATGGTGTTCACCGTGTCGCGGCCGATGAGCTCCTCCACGTAGAGCACGTCGCGCAGCTTCGGGCTCTTGGTGCTGGTGCTCGCCCAGAGCACGCGCTGCACCTTCGCCCCCTTCGCGGCGAGCGCCTTCCAGCGCGCGCTCCCGAAGACCTCCTTGAAGGTGCGGTAGGCCAGCTTCGCGTTGGCGATGGCCACCTTGCCGCTCAGCCCCTCCATCGCCTTCTGCTGCTCCGGCGTGGCCCCCGCCTTCAGCTTCTTCTCCAGCTCCTTGTCCACGATGGCGTCGATGCGGCTGACGAAGAACGACGCCACGCTCGCCACGCGGCTCACGTCCCCGCCGGATGCGGCGAGCTTCTCCAGGCCGGAGACGTACGCCTCGGCGATCTCCTTGTAGCGCTCCTGGCTGAAGAGCAGCGTCACGTTGACGTTGATGCCCTCGGAGGTGAGCTGCTCGAAGGCCGGGACGCCCGGCACCGTGCCCGGGACCTTGATCATCACGTTGGGCCGGGCCAGCGTCTTCCACAGCCGCCGCGCCTCCTCCAGCGTGCCATGCGTGTCCAGCGCCAGCCGGGGGGACACCTCCAGCGACGCATAGCCGTCCTGGCCCTTCGTCGCGTCGTAGACCGTCTTCAGGATGTCCGCGGCGCCCTGCACGTCGCGCACGGCCAGCTGCTCGTAGAGGTCGTTGCCGTTGATGCCCTTGCCCTTCGCCGCGTCGAAGAGGTCCTGGTAGTCGTCGCTGCCCGACACGGCCTTCTGGAAGATGGTCGGGTTGGAGGTGAGCCCCTTGAGGCCGTCCTCCTCGATGAACTTCTTCAGCGTGCCCTTCGTGATGTAGCTGCGCTGGAGGTTGTCCACCCAGACGGATTGGCCGAACTCGGCGAGCTGTCGCAGCGGATTCATGGATTCTCCCGGCGGGGGCCCGAGGCTCCCGGATGGCGTTCCTTCAAGTTGCGCATGCCCCGCCCCCCAGGTCCGGCCGGGCGGGCAGGCACTCGCGGATTCTGCCTGGGACGAGGGCCAGCGGGGGGCGACGCTTCTCGCGGGCCGGGGCAGTCAACACAGTAGCGGGGGCACACCCTTCGTCCCCCCAACCCGGAGCGAAACGATGGCGGACACCTTGGCGGACCTCGCGGCGCAGCTGCGCATCGACAGCATCCGCTGCACCACGGCGGCGGGCTCGGGCCACCCCAGCTCCTCCATGTCCGCGGCGGACATCATGGCCGTGCTCTTCCAGAAGTACCTGCGCTTCGACTTCCAGCAGCCCAAGGCCCCCAACAACGACCGCTTCGTGCTGTCCAAAGGACACGCCTGCCCGGTCCTCTACTCCGCGTTCAAGGCGGCGGGCGCCATCGACGACGCGGAGCTGCTCACCCTGCGCAAGTTCGGCAGCCGCCTGGAAGGCCACCCGAACCCGCACGTGCTGCCGCTCGTGGACGTGGCCACCGGGTCGCTGGGGCAGGGCCTGGCGGTGGGCGTGGGCATGGCGCTGGGCGCGCGCCTGGACGGGCTGCCCTTCCGCACGTACGTGCTCATGGGCGACAGCGAGACGGCGGAGGGCTCCGTGTGGGAGGCGTTCGACAAGGCCGGCCACTACGGGCTCGACAACCTGTGCGCCATCATCGACGTGAACCGGCTGGGGCAGAGCCGGGAGACGGAGCTGGGCTGGAACCTGGAGGCCTACGCGGCCCGCGTCCGCGCCTTCGGCTGGAACGTCCTCACGCTGGACGGCCATGACCTGGGCGCCATCGACCGCGCCTTCGCCGAAGCGCAGGCGAAGAAGGGCCAGCCCACCTGCCTCATCTGCCGGACGGAGAAGGGGCATGGCTCCTCGCTCATCGCCAACCAGGACGGTTGGCACGGCAAGCCGCTGCCGGAGGACAAGGCGAAGGACGCCATCCGCGAGCTGGGCGGGGAGCGGAATGTCCGCATCCAGGTGAAGCGGCCGGAGATGCTGAAGGCCACCGTGGAGGACAAGGCGGCCCCGCTACAGCTGCCCACTTACGAGGTCGGCCAGAAGGAGGCCACGCGCAAGGCGTACGGCGACGCGCTCCTGGCGCTGGGCAACGCGCGGCCGGAGGTGGTGGCGCTGGACGCGGAGGTGTCCAACTCCACGTATTCGAACGAGTTCCAGAAGGCGCACCCGAAGCGCTACTTCGAGATGTTCATCGCGGAGCAGAACATGGTGTCCAGCGCGGTGGGCCTGGCGGTGCTGGGCAAGAAGGTCTTCGTGAGCACCTTCGCGGCCTTCCTGTCCCGCGCGTATGACCAGATCCGCATGGCGGCCATCTCCAACGCCACGGTGCACCTGTGCGGCAGCCACGCGGGCGTGTCCATTGGCGAGGACGGGCCGTCACAGATGGCGCTGGAGGACCTGGCGATGATGCGCGCGGTGGGCGGCAGCACGGTGCTCTACCCGAGCGACGCCAACCAGACCGCGAAGCTGCTGGCACAGGTGGTGGACCGCCAGGGCATCACCTACCTGCGCAGCACGCGCGAGAAGACGCCCGTGCTCTACCCCGCGACGGAGGCCTTCCCCATTGGCGGCAGCAAGGTGGTGCGCCGGTCCGACAACGACGTGGCGACGGTGGTGGCCGCCGGCATCACGCTGCACGAAGCGCTCAAGGCTCATGAGCTGCTGAAGAAGGACGGCATCGCGGTGCGCGTCATCGACCTGTACTCCGTGAAGCCGGTGGACGCGAAGACGCTGCGGCAGGCCGCGCGCGAGACACAGGGGCGGCTCCTCGTGGTGGAGGACCACTGGGCGGAAGGGGGCCTGGCGGACGCGGTGCTGGAGGCCTTCACTGGCGAGCGTGAACGGCTGCCCTCCGTGATGCGCCTCGCGGTGACGAGGATGCCCGGCTCCGGCAAGCCCGCGGAGCTGCTGGACGCCGCCGGCATCGACGCCGGGCACATCGTGGAGGCCGTCACCTCGTGGGTGGAGGAGGGCAGGGCCCAGGGCGGGGACGGCCGGGGACGGCCGTCCGAGAACGCCTGGGGCCACACGAACGCGTAGCGCGGGGAGGCCTGGGGGCCTTCAGGCCTTCGGCGCCAGCCGTTCGGCCGCGCGCGCCGCGCCCATGGACCGCGCGTAGTCCAGCGCGGTGCGCTTGTCCGCGTCCCGGACCCGGTGGTCCGCGCCGCGCTGGATGAGCAGCTCCATCATCTCCACCTTGTCGAACATGGCCGCGAACATGAGCGGCGTGCGGCCATCCGGGCCCGTGCCGTCTACGTTCGCGCCCGCGTCCAGCAGCACCGTGGCGATGGCCTCGTTGCCCTTGAAGGCCGCGCCGGCCAGGGGCGTCTGGCCGGCGTCGTTGGGCTGCTCCGGGTCCGCCCCGCGCTCCAGCAAGAGGCGCGTGGCCTCCACGTGGCCGTGGTAGCTGGCCAGCATCAGGAGCGAGTCCCCCCGCTCGTTGCGAACGCCCACGGGGAGCCCGGCGTCGAGCAGCTCGCGCAGCTTCCCGGCATCCCCCGAGCGAACGACCGCGAAGGCGCTCCTCACGAAGTCCATCAGGGCGGCGTCCTCGGCGGACGGGGGAGCGGCGTTCTTCGGGTCGTTCGGGGGACTCATGGTCGGCATTCCTTCCTAGCGGGAGCGGCGCTTCTGCTGGACGGCGGTGGCGATGCGCGAACCATACTCCTCGTCCGCCGCGCGGAAGTGGGCGATGGCCCGGGTGATGATGTCTTCACGACTCACCTGCGCCAGGCTGCCGGCGAGGTTCTCCACCAGCCGCGCCTTCGCCGCCTCGTCCATCAGCCGGTAGAGGGCGCCGGCCTGCACGAAGTCGGTGTCCTCCGCGTGCTTGCCGTGGACGAAGGTGCCCGTCAGGCCGCTCACCGCGTAGCCCGTGCCGTAGCCCTCGTCCGTCTGGGCGGGGCCGTTGAAGCTGTTGGGCTCGTAGTTGGGGCCGCGCCCGCCGTTGCCATCGAAGCGCATGGCGCCGTCACGGCCGTAGTTGCGCGCGCCGCCCTTCACGCCCTTGGGGGAGTTCACCGGCAGCTGCGTGCTGTTGATGCCCACCCGGTAGCGGTGCGCGTCGCCGTAGGCGAACAGGCGCGCCTGGAGCATCCGGTCCGGGGACGGGCCGATGCCGGGCACGAAGTGCGCCGGGTCCAGGGCCGCCTGCTCCACCTCCGCGAAGAAGTTCTCCGGGTTGCGGTTCAGCGTGAGCTTGCCCACCTCCATCAGCGGGTAGTCCTTGTGCGGCCACACCTTGGTGAGGTCGAACGGGTTGAAGCGGTAGTTCGCCGCGTCCGCCTCCGGCATCACCTGCACCTTGAGCGTCCACGAGGGGAACTCGCCCCGGTCGATGGCCTGGTACAGGTCGCGCTGGTGATGCTGCGGGTCCTTGCCGCCAATGCCTTCCGCCTCCTGGGTGGTGAGGGTGCGGATGCCCTGGTCCGTCTTGAAGTGGAACTTCACCCAGAAGCGCTCGCCCGCCGCGTTCACCCACTGGAAGGTGTGCGAGCCGAAGCCATCCATGTGCCGCAGCGTCGCGGGGATGCCCCGGTCCCCGAAGAGCCAGGTGAACTGGTGCGTGGCCTCCGGCGAGTAGGAGAAGAAGTCCCAGACGTTGTCCGGCTCCTGGCAGTTCGTGTACGGGTCGTACTTCTGCGAGTGGATGAAGTCCGGGAACTTGATGCCGTCGCGCAGGAAGAACACCGGCGTGTTGTTGCCCACGAGGTCCCAGTTGCCGTCCTCCGTGTAGAAGCGCACCGCGAAGCCGCGCGGGTCGCGGGCGGTGTCCGGCGCGCCCTTGGAGCCCGCCACGGTGGAGAAGCGCAGGAACGCCTCCGTCTTCTTGCCTGGCGCGCTGAAGACCTTCATGCGGGTGAAGCGGGTCAGGTCCTGGGTCACCTCGAAGGTGCCGTAGGCGCCGGAGCCCACCGCGTGCACCACGCGCTCCGGGATGCGCTCGCGGTTGAAGCGGGCCAGCTTCTCCAGCAGGTGGTGGTCCTGGAGCAGCACCGGGCCGTTGGGGCCAGCGGTCTGCGAGTGCTGGTTGTCGGAGACCGGGGCGCCGGCTTCGGTGGTCAGGGTGGGACGCTGGGACATGGACGCTTTCCTTGGCGTGAGGCCTTCAGGGGCACTTCGACGGTGGGAAAGGTAGAGAGGTCCCGCTGATTGGGCCAAGACATCGTTTGGATGGAAGTGATAGGCAGGGGTTATCGGTTCCAGGGAGGACCATGGCCTCGCTCAACGACATCACCCTGCGGCAGCTGGAGTACCTGGTGGCGGTGGCGGAGACGCTGGGGTTCCGGCGGGCGGCCGAGCGGTGCCACGTCTCCCAGCCGGCCTTGAGCGCGCAAATCCAACAGCTGGAGTCGGTGCTCGGCGTGAAGCTGTTCGAGCGCGACGCGCGCCGCGTGATGCTCACGCCGCAGGGTACGGAGCTGGTGGCGCGGGCGCGGCGGGTGCTCACGGAGGCGGAGGACATCCTCAAGGCGGCGGCGCGGATGGGAGATCCGTTCGCGGGGCCGCTGCACCTGGGAGCCATCCCCACGGTGGCGCCCTACGTGCTGCCGGAGGTGGTGCCCGCGCTGGTGAAGCACTACCCCAAGCTCCAGCTGCGGCTGCGCGAGGAGAAGACGGCGCTCTTGATGCGCGACATGGACGAGGGCCGGCTGGACGCGGCGCTGCTCGCGGTGGACGCGGAGCTGGGGCTCAAGGTGGAGCACGCGGTCATCGCGGAGGACCCGTTCGTCGTCGCGGCGCCGCCGGGGCACCCGCTGGAGAAGCGGAAGCAGGTGCGGCTCTCCGACCTGGACGCCGAGGACGTGCTGCTCCTGGAGGACGGGCACTGCTTCCGCAGCCAGACGCTGGCCCTGTGCACGCGCGTGGGCGCGCGCGAGGTGGACTTCCGCGCCACCAGCCTGACGACGCTCGCGCAGATGGTGATGGCGTCCGGCAGCGTCACGCTGCTGCCCCAGCTCGCCGTGCGGACGGAGAACCGGCAGGGGCAGCTGGTGGTGCGGCCCTTCGCGCCGCCGGGGCCCGGCAGGACGCTCGCGCTGGCGTGGCGTCCCGGGCACCCCCGGGCGGAAGCGCTGCGCGCCATCGCGGGGACGCTGCGCTCCGTGTGGCCCGGCGGCCCGAAGGCGAAGGTCAGCGCAGCGGCTTCTCCGAGGTGACGATGCCGTCCGCGTCCGCGTAGAGGTGGTGGCCGGGGAGGAAGGTGACGCCCGCGAAGCGCACCTCCACGTCGCGCTGGCCCTCGTTGCGCTTGCCGCTCTTGAGCGGGTGCGTGCCCAGCGCCTTCACGCCGATGGCGGTGCGGCCCACCTCCTCCGCGTCGCGGATGCAGCCGTTCACCACCACGCCCGCCCAGCCGTTCTTCTGGCCCAGCGCCGCGAGCACGTCGCCCACCAGCGCGCAGCGGCGGCTGCCTCCGCCATCCACCACCAGCACGCGGCCCTGACCGGGCTCCTCCAGGGCCTTGCGCACGAGGGAGTTGTCCTCCGGCGCGCGCACCGTGCTGATGGGGCCGGAGAAGCTCCGGCGCCCGCCGTAGTCCATGAAGCCGGGCTCGGCGACCTGGAAGTGCGGCGCTCCTGCGTGGGCGTCGCAGAGGTCGGCGGTCTTGAGGTCAGGGCTGTCGCTCATGAACCGCAGGATGCACGCGCCGACCGGGTGTGACTGTCATTGCGAGCCCGGGCGGCCGTGTCCTGGCCGTGCATTGTTCAAAACCCCAACGTCGCGGCGTCAGGGGGCCGCGTAGCCCACGGTGCCGGTGTTGCCTTCGTAGGTGTTGGCGCTCTGGGTGAACGCGGAGTCCTTGAAGACGAACACGCCCCAGCCCGTGCCCTGGGACACGAGCGAGTCGGTGAGCTGGAGCCGGCCCCGGCCCGAGTTGCCACCCAGGGTGATGTTGCCCTGGATGTCGCCCGCGTTCGTGAAGGCGTCGCAGCAGAAGGGGTCCGAGCCGCCGTGGCTCACCCGCGCGTGGGCGATGACGTTGCTCGCGTCCAGGGAGCGGATGGAGATGCCCTTCCAATAGCCCGGCGTCTCCGTCCGGCCCGTGAACACGATGGGGTCCGCCGCCGTGCCCCGCGCCACCAGCGAGCCCGTCTGCGTGATGCGCAGGCCCGACATCGCCTCGAACTGGAGCCGCACCCCCGGCTCGATGGTGAGCGCTCCCGCGTACTCCACGGTCGTGTCCGGGATGCCGGTGGAGATGCCATACGGCACGTCCAGCTTGTGCAGCGTCTGCGCCGTGGCGGTGTCCGCCTCCGGCGCCGCCAGCAGGTGGACGGTGTTGTCGCCGTTGGCCACCGGGGCGGTGGCGCTGTTTCCGGAGTAGACGGTCGTGGCGTCCAGGGCGCTCGCGATGGAAAGGCTCACGCTGACAGGCGCCCCCAGGTTGCCCCGGAAGAGGTTGCGCGAGAAGCCGGGCAGCCGCGCCTTGTTGAAGGCGAAGAGGCCCAGCGTTCCGCTCTTCTCCACCGTGGTGTTCGCGATGCGCACCTGGCTGACGGAGTCCTGGAGCTGGGAGCCCACCACCACCGCGGCCCGGACCTCCAGGCTGCCGCCGGGGCCATGGAAGTAGTCACAGCAGAAGGCGTCCTCGCTGCCCGCGTAGGAGATGACCACGTGCTCCAGCACGTTCGCGGGGTTGTTGGACTTGAACGCGAGCCCCTTCCAGGACCCCGGCGTGGCCGTCGTCCCGGTGAAGGTGATGGGCGCGGCCTCCGTGCCCACCGCGTTGAGGGACCCTGTCGGCATGATGAGCAGGCCGGCGTCCGGACCGAAGCGCACCACCGTGCCCGGCGCCAGGGTGAGGGCCCCGCTCACCTCCACCACCCCCGTCACCGCGTAGGTGCACTGCTGCGCCCCCGGCTCCCAGGTCGTGGTGGCCTTCAGGTCGTCGGTGATGTTCCGCACGCAGGCCCCGTCGGGCCCGGGGCCGTCACCGGGGTCGTCCTCCGAACCGCCACAGGCCGCCAGGACGGAGGCCGCCACGAAGGGGAGAAAACGCGGGAAGCGAAGCAGGTGTTGCGCCATGGGGGTCCCCTTGAGCGAGGCAGCGGCGACGGCCGCTTTCCAGCGGAGTACGCCGGGCCGCGCGCATATTCCGGGGGGGACGAAAAATGTCGCTGGCGGGGGCCCGCCCGCTCAAGGCCGGATGGCGACCTTGAGCACGCCGTCCTTGCGCTGGCTGAACAGCTCATACGCGTCGCGGATGTCCTTGAGCGCGAAGCGGTGGGTGAAGAGCGGCGTCAGGTCCACGCGCTTCGCGCGCACCACCTCCATCAGGCGCCGCATGCGCTCCTTGCCGCCCGGGCAGAGCGTGGTGACGATGCGGTGGTCCCCCAGCCCCGCGGCGAAGGCGTCGTAGGGCAGCTGGAGCTTCCCGGAGTACACGCCCAGGCTGGACAGCGTGCCGCCGGGGTTGAGCGTGCGCAGGGCGCTCTCGAAGGTCTGCTGCGTGCCCAGCGCCTCGATGGCCACGTCCACGCCGCCGCCGGTGAGCCGCTTCACCTCCGCCACCACGTCCTGGCCGCGGAAGTCGAGCACCACGTCCGCGCCCAGCTTGCGCGCCATGGCCAGGCGCGCTTCGTCCCCGTCCACGCCAATCACCAGCGACGCGCCCATCAGCCGCGCGCCCACGGTGGCGCACAGGCCGATGGGGCCCTGCGCGAACACCACCACCGCGTCGCCTATCTTCACGCCGCCGGACTCCGCGCCGCTGAAGCCGGTGGACGCGATGTCCGCCAGCAGCAGCACCTGCTCGTCCAGCAGCTCGTCCGGGATGGGGGCCAGGTTCGCCTGCGCGAAGGGCACGCGCACGTACTCCGCCTGCGCGCCGTTCATCGTGTTGCCCAGCCGCCAGCCGCCCATGGCCTCCAGCCCCGCGCCGTGGCCGCACTGCGACAGGTGCCCGGAGAGGCAGCCCCGGCACTGGCCGCACGGCGTGATGGCGCCCACCAGCACGCGCTGGCCCACCTGGTAGCCCGTCACGCCCGGCCCCAGCTCGTCGATGACGCCCACCATCTCATGGCCCACGGTGAGGCCCGGCTTCACCGGGTACTCGCCGCGCAGGATGTGCACGTCGGTGCCGCAGATGGTGGTGAGCGTCACCCGGACGATGGCCTCGCCCGCGCCCGCCTTCGGCTTCTCCACGTCCTCCACGCCCAGCTTCTGGGGGCCCTGGAACACGGTTGCCTTCATGTCTCACCTCGTCTGTCTTTTCAGGCGCGCGGCATGCGCACCGTGACCGCCGGCCGGTCGCTGCGGGCCATCACCTGCTGCGCCACCGAGCCCAGCACCATGCGGCTCACCCCCGTGCGGCCGTGGGTGCCCAGGCACACCAGGTCCGCGCAGTGGCGCTCGGCCGCCTGGGTGATGACCCCCGCCACGTCGTCACCCTTCAGCACCGACAGCTCGACCTGGTGGCTCCCGTCGTGCTCCGGGGTCGGCACGCGCAGCTCCAACTGGTGACGCGCCGCCTGGAGCTGCTCGGGCGTGGCCTCCTCCGGCTCCACGTGCAGCAGGTGCACGGTTCCGCCCGGCGGGGTGATGGCGAAGGCGTAGGCGATGGCGCGGTCGCCGGCTTCGCCGAAGTCCGTGGTCGCGAGCACCGTCCGCACCCTGGGTGCCTCCTGCTCCAGCCCCTGCTCCGCCGCGCGCGCCGGCACGCTCACCACCGACATGGGCGCCAGGCGCCGGGCGGACTGGGACACGCTCCACAGCTTCGCGAGCGCCCTGCGCTGGTGGGTCCCCACCACCAGCAGGTCCACCTGCTCTTCCGACGCCAGGGCGATGAGGTGGTCCGCGATGCGGCCCAGCCCCGGCTCCAGCCGCGACCGCACCGGCAGGCCCGCCGCGCGCAGGGGCTCCAGCAGCGATTCGGACTCGAGCTCCAGCGCCTCCCGCAGCTCCGGGGACATGTCCTTGTAGCTGTGCGGGTGCACCAGCCCCAGCCGCTCCGCCTCGCTGCCCACCCAGACGATGCGTCCGCCCACGACCTCCACGGGCCCGACCTTCGCGAGCGTCTTCACCCATTCCCGGGCGACCTCGAAGGGCCTGGAGCGATCCACGCCCAGCATGAGCCGCAGGGGGCGCTCACCGCGCGCCCACGCCTCCAGGCCGGAGCCTTCGCGGATCACCAGGAAGGGGACCTCCAGCAGCTGCGCCATCCGGTCGACCGTCCCTCCCAGGCCGCGGAAGGGCGTGTCCTCGCGCGGCGCGCCGGCCACCACCCACTGGAAGCCGCGCTTCGCCACCAGCGACTGCAGCTCCTCTTCGGGCTCCCCCGTGAGGAGCACGGAGTCGACCTGGGCACCGGTGGCCCGCAGCCGCTCGCACTCGTCCCGCAGCGTGGAGCGGGCGGTTTCGCAGATGGCGTCTCCGAAGGTCCGCACCAGGGTCCCGGTCAGCACGTGCACGAGGCACAGCGGGACGTTCATCCGCCGGGCGAGCAGCGCCGCCGTGTCACAGGCGCGCCGGGCGCTCTCCGAGAAGTTGGTCGCGCAGGCGATGGTCATGGCCTCTCCTTGTCATTCCCCCTGCAAGCTAGTCACTGTCATCGCGGCGACTCCTGGCTCGCGGACTCGAACCCGGCGCGCGCGGACGCGGCCTCCCGCAGCTCCGCGGCCACGCCGCGCGCCCAGCGGGCAATCTGTCCGGAGTCCCGCCAGTCCCCGGCGTGCTCACGCACCATGGACCGGGCGATGAAGCCCCGGGCATCACGCGCCAGCCTTCCTCCGAAGGTCTCGTGGCCCCGCGCACCCACCTGCTCCATGAGGGCCCGCACCTGCGCCGTGGGCGGAATGCGCTCGCGCGACGCCGAGTCGTCGAGCGGTCCGCTGGAGAAGAACCACACGGGCCGCTCGCGCAGCTCCTGCGCGTGCCGGTGCCAGCGGTTGGCGTAGAGCCCGCCTCCGACGATGACGGCGTCGTAGGCCCGCACGTCGCCGACGTCCTCGGGGGCGAGCGCCTCCGCGTCGAGGCCCTCGTCCCGCAGGTCGCTGGCGAGCTGCCCGGCGATCTCCCGGGTCCCGCCCAGCTTGCTTCCGTAGGTGATGAGGATCCGCATTCGCGCCCTCCTGGCCGAAGTCCTTTATGCGTGGAGCGGCCGGACGGCGTTCGCAAGGGGACCCCGGCCGGGCGCCCGCGCCCGGACAGGCTCACGGCGGCAGGGCGCATTGCCGACGCCCGTGCAGGACCCCAGCTTCTTCCGGGGGCATCATGCGCATCCTTGTGCCGGTCAATCGCCTGCCTCATGGCTGGCAAGAAGCACGGGGTCTGGACGCGGACGAGGTGCTGGCGCGGCGCGCGCGTCACGGCCTCAACGACGTGCGGGGCCCGTCCCTCCACTCTCCTGTCCAGAGCCTGCGCGACGCCTCGCGCGACCCGATGCTCTGGTTCCTCGTGGCCACGAGCGTCCTGTACTTCGCCCTGGGGGAGCACGTGGAGGGCGTGGTGATGCTGCTGGCCCTCGTCCCGCTGCTCGGCATGGATGTCTTCCTGCACCACCGGACCCAGGCCTCCACCGAAGGCCTGCGCGGCCGCCTGGCCGAGTTCGCCACGGTGCTGCGCGACGGCCGCGAGGTGGAGGTGCCGGCGCGCGACGTGGTGCCGGGCGACCTGATGCGCGTGGAGGCGGGAGGCCAGTTCCCGGCGGACGGCCTGGTCGTGCGAGGGCAGGGATTGCAGGCGGAGGAGTCCCCGCTCACCGGCGAGTCGCTGCCCGTGCGCAAGCGGCCGCTGGAGCGCCTCCCGCCCGGAGACGAGCCCGCGGTGGACGGCAGGCACTGGGGGCTCGCGGGGACGCGGCTGCTCACCGGGACGGCCTGGGTGCGCGTCGTCTTCACCGGAGCGGAGACCCTGTACGGGAGCATCATCCGTTCCGCGGGCCAGGAGGTCCGGGCCCGCACGCCGCTGCAGCACGCGGTGGCGAACCTGGTGGCGGTGCTGGTGGGCGTGGCGGGCGCGCTCTGCGCGGTGTTGGCGCTCGTGCGCTGGCGCCAGGGCTTCGGGTGGCTGGACGCGCTGTTGAGCGCGGCGACGCTGGGCGTGGCGGCGCTGCCCGAGGAGTTCCCGGTGGCCCTCACGTTCTTCCTGGGCGCGGGCGTGTACCGCCTGGCCCGGCGGCAGGCGCTGGTGCGGCAGGCCGTGTCGGTGGAGAACATCGGCCGGGTGAGCTGCGTCTGCTCGGACAAGACGGGCACGCTGACCGAGGGGCTGCTGCGGGTGACGCGGCTGCTGCCCGCCCCCGGGACCTCGCCGCAAGCGCTGCTGCGCACCGCGGTGCTGGCCTCGCGGGAGGAGGGCAGGGACCCCCTGGACGTGGCGCTGCTGGAGGCGGGAGCGCGCGAGCTGCCGGAGCTGCCCGGCCCCGCGCGCGAGGCCACCTTCCCGTTCACCGAGGAGCGCCGGCGAGAGACGGCGGTGGTGCGGCAGGGGCCCGGGACGCTGCTCGCCGCGGTGAAGGGCGCGCCCGAGCGGGTGCTGGAGCTGTGCGAACTCACCCCGGACGCGCGGCGGGAGTGGGCGCTTCGCCTGGACGCGCTCGCGCACGAAGGACTCAAGGTCATCGCGTGCGCCAGCCGGACGCTGGACGCGGCGCACTGGCACGGCGGCGAGCCGGAGCGGGGCTTCGACCTGCTGGGGCTCGTGGCATGCGAGGACCCGGTGCGCGAGGGGGTGGAGGCGGCGGTGCGGGAGTGCCGTGACGCGGGGCTGCGCACGGTGATGGTGACGGGGGACCACCCCCGGACGGCGCTCGCGGTCGCCCGGCGGCTGGGACTGGGGGGCGCCAGTCCCCAGGTGCTCACGGGCGCGGACCTGGAGGCGCGGCTGGCCGACACGGGCACGGTGCCCCCCGTGGACGTGGTGGCGCGCGCGCTGCCCGCCCAGAAGTACGCGCTGGTGAAGGCGCTCCGGAGGCAGGGCGAGGTGGTGGCCGCCACCGGGGACGGGGTGAACGACGTGCCGGCGCTCCAGGCCGCGGACGTGGGCATCGCCATGGGGGAGCGGGGAACACGCAGCGCTCGCGAGGCGTCCTCCATCGTGTTGTTGAACGACGACTTCGGCACGCTGGTCCGCGCCATCGCGGAGGGCCGGCAGCTCTTCTCCAACCTCCAGCGCTGCTTCCTCTACCTGCTGCTCGTCCACATCCCGCTGGTCAGCACGGCGGCGCTGCTGCCGCTCTGGGGCCAGCCGCTGCTGTACCTGCCCATCCACATCGTGTGGCTGGAGCTCATCATCCACCCCACCGCGATGCTGGCCTTCCAGTCGGCCGCGCGGCCCGGGCGCCTCACCCCCGTGCGCGCGAGGCCCGCGGCGCGCTTCTTCTCCTGGCGTGAATGGACCCTGCTCACGGGCGTGGGCGGGCTGCTGGCGTGCGGGCTCGTCTGGGCCTACGCGCGGTGCCTGTCGGAGGGGCAGGACGTCGAGCGCGCGCGGGCGGTGGCGATGGCCTCGCTCATCCTCGCGAGCGCCGCGTTCGCGGCCGTCCTCACCCGGCTGCGGACGCGCACCGCGCGGTGGGTCTGCGCCCTGTCGCTGGGCCTCTCCGCGTTGCTCATCCAGGTGCCCGCGCTGGCCGCGCTCGTGGGGCTGCATCCCCTCCACGCTCGGGACGGGGCCCGGGTCCTGGTCGCCGTCGCCGCCGCGCTGGTGCCCCTGCTGCTCGCGTGGCCCTGGGCGCAAGGGGGCCGGTCCCGCGGACGGCGGTGGCGGACCGGCCAGCCCACGATGACCTTGGGGCATCCATGACGCATCCGCCGCTCGCCGTCCCGCCCGCGCCTCCCCCCCGGAAGGAGACACCCCTGTTCGCGAGGGTGCTCGCGTGGCTCGTCCCCGTGGCGATCGCGTTCGCGCTCCTGGTGGGCGCGCTCCAGTTGGGCGGGTGGGCCCTGTCGCTCTCCACGTCCTCCGGCCGTGCGTCACCCTGGAGCGCGGGCGGTCTGCTCTCCGCGGGAGGCGCGCTCTGGCTGCTCCATGACCAGGCGGCGCATGGCGCGCGGCGGGCCGCGGGGCGTGCGCTGGCGACCGGGGCCGTGGGCCTGGGCCTCGTGGGCCTCACCCGGGAGGCCCCTGGCGGCGAGCTGGGCCTGGTGCTCACGGGGCTGTCGCTCTGGACCCTGCACGTGCGCACGCGGCGCGGAGGGGCGCCTGCGCGGTGGCTCGCCTCCTGCGCGGCGCTGGTCGCGGTGTGGGGGCTCATCGCGGGGCTGTATCAGGGGCACTGGTTCGGGCTGCCCCCCCTGAACACGGTGGCGGGCGTCTCCCGGGCGCCAGGGCTTCCCGTGTCGCTGGCCCTGCTGCTGCTTTCAGGCGGGCTGCTCTCCCTCCACCCGGAGCAGGGTGTCATGGGCGCGCTCCTGCGGGACGACCTGGGGGGGCACTCCGCGCGGCGGCTGCTGCTCGCGGTCCTGGTCGTCGTGCCCGCGGTGGGCGCAGCCCGGATCCTGGGAGAGCGGCTGGGGTTCTACGGGACCACCGAGGGCATCACGCTCCTCGTGCTCATGACGATGGCGGCGTTCCTCACCGTGACCCTCTGGAACGCGAACGCCCTCTCCCGGCTGGACGCGAGCCGGCGGCGCACGGAGCAGTCGCTGCGGCTGTCGCAGGCGCGTTTCGGAGGCATCGTCGCGCATGCCGCGGACGCCATCATCTCCATCGACGCCGCGCAGCGCATCATCCTGTTCAACGCGAGCGCCGAGCGCATCTTCGGCTACTCCGCGAGCGAGGTCCTGGGACAGCCGCTGGACGTGCTGCTGCCCGAAAACCTCCGGGAGCTCCACACGCGGCACGTGCGGAACTTCGCGCAGGGCACGGTGACGTCCCGGCACATGGGCGAGCGGCTGCCCATCCTCGGCCAGCGCAAGGGTGGGGAGCGGTTTCCCGCGGAGGCCAGCATCTCCAAGCTGAGCGTGGACGGCACGCTGCTGCTCACCGTCATCCTCCGGGACATCAGCGCGCGGCGGAGGGCGGAGGACCTGCTGCGTCTGAGCGAGGAGCGCTTCCGCACCGCGTTCGAGGGCGCCCCCGTCGGCATGGCGCTGGTGGACCTGGACGGCCGGTTCCTCCACGTGAACGCGGCGCTCTGCGAGCTGGTGGGCTACTCCCGGGAGGAGCTGCTCAGCCGGTCCTTCCAGGACCTCACCGTTCCAGAGGAGGTGGCGCGGGACCAGGAGTACGCCGCGAGGATGCGCCGGGGCGAGATCAGGTCCTTCCAGCGGGAGAAGCACTACGTGCGCAAGGACGGCCGGCGCATCGCCATCCTCGTGTGGAGCGCGGTGGTGCGCGACGCCGCGGGAAGGCCGCTCCACTTCATCTCGCAGATGCAGGACATCACCGAGCGCCAGGAGCTGGAGCAGGCCTGGCGCTTCCTGGCGGACGTGGGCCCGCGGCTCGCGGCGTCGCTGTCGTCCCGGACGACGCTGGCCACGGTGGCGGAGCTCACCGTGCCGGCGCTGGCGGACTGGTGCGTGGTGGCCTGTGTGGACGAGAGCGGACGCCTGCATCGCGTGGAGCGCGCGGCCTCGGATCCGCGGGTGGCGGAGCGGCTGCGGACGCTGGGCGAGGCGTACGGGACGCAGCCCCTCCCGCCGGACCGCATCACCGCCTCCGTGCTGCGCACGGGACGGCCGGTGCTGCTGCCGGAGGTGCCGCCCGAGATGTTCGAGGAGGTCGCGGTGGATGCCCACCACCTGGAGCAGCTGCGCCAGCTGGCGCCCCGGTCGGCCATCATCGTGCCGCTGCGCAGCCGGGACCGGAACCTGGGCGTCATCCTCCTCGCGACGTCCGGGTCCGGGCGCCGCTACGGGGCCCGGGAGCTGGCCCAGGCGGAGGAGCTGGCCCGCCGCGCCGCGCTCGCCATCGACAACGCCCGCCTGTTCGAACAGTCCGAGCAGGCCACCCGCATGCGCGAGGAGGTGCTGCGTGTCGTCGCGCACGACCTGCGCGCCCCGCTCAACGTCATCCAGCTCAGCGCGAACCTGCTGGAGAAGGGCCTGCCCGAAGGCGGCGGCGCCCGGCACCGCCTGGAGACCCTCCAGAAGTCGGTCCAGCGGGCGAACCGGCTCATCCAGGACCTGCTGGACGTGGCCCGCATGGACGGAGGCATCCTGCCGGTGGAGCGCAAACCGCTGGAGGTGGCGCCGCTCATCCAGGAGGCGATGGAGCAGCACCGGGGGCTCGCGGAGGCCAGGGCGCTGCACCTCCAGGCCCACGTGCCGGAGGCGGTGCCCCGCGTCCTGGCGGATCCGGAGCGGCTGCTGCAGATCCTCTCCAACCTCCTGGGCAACGCGCTCAAGTTCACGCCCGAGGGTGGACACATCCTGCTGCGCGTCCAGCCGGAGGTGGGCCAGGTCCGCTTCCAGGTGACGGACACGGGCCCCGGCATCTCGGCGGAGGACCGGCCGCGCATCTTCGAGCGCTTCTGGCAGGCCGGACCGAAGCGCAAGGAGGGCGCGGGGCTGGGGCTCGCCATCGTGAAGGGCCTGGTGGAGGCCCACGGCGGCCAGGTCGGCGTGGAGAGCGCGCCCGGCGCGGGGAGCACGTTCTTCTTCACGCTGCCGACCGCGGAGCCCGCGGACGCGCACGCCGACACGCACGCCGGAAGCGCGCCCTAACGGCGCAGGGCCGCCTCCAGCAGGAGCCGCCGCTCCGCCGCCGCGACGACCGCCCGGGTGGCGGCGACGGCAGCGGGATCCACGGACAGGGAGGTGATGCCCGCGCGGACCAGGTGCTCCGCGAAGGCGGGGCGGTTGGAGGGGGCCTGGCCGCAGAGCGACGACGTGATGCCCGCCTCGCGGCTGGCCCGGATGATGCGGACGATGGCGTCCAGCACCGCCGCGTCCTCCTCGTCGAAGAGCTCCGCGCACAGCTCCGAGTCCCGGTCCACGCCCAGCATGAGCTGCGTCAGGTCGTTGGAGCCGATGGACACGCCGGTGATGCCCATGCGCGCGTACTCCGGGATGCGGTAGACGACGGAGGGCACCTCCGCCATCACCCAGCGCTCCAGCCCGCGCTGGCGTCCCAGCGCGCTGGCGTCCACGGCCTCCAGGCACGCCTCCAGCTCCCACTTCGTCCGGACGAAGGGAATCATCAGGTGGAGGTTGGGCGTCTCCTCGCGCACGCGGGCGAGCACCTCCAGCTCCAGCTGGAACACCTGGGGCTCGCGCAGGTAGCGGTAGCAGCCGCGAAAGCCAATCATCGGGTTGGCCTCGGTGGCCTCGAAGTCGCTTCCGCCCTCCAGCCCCCGGAACTCGTTCGTGCGGAAGTCCGTGGTCCGGTACACCACCGGGCGGCCCCGGAAGGCGCGGGTGATGGACAGCAGCGCGCCGGACATCCGCTCGACGAACTCGCGGCCTCGGCCCTCCGCGATGAGCTTGCGCGGGTGCACGCCGCCCAGGGCCTCGGTGAGCATGAACTCCGCCCTCAACAAGCCCACGCCGTCCACCGGCAGCGCCGCCGCCTCCTCGGCCTGTCCCGGCAGGGCCAGGTTCACGTAGAGGCGCGTTCCCAGCGCCTCGGGCGCGGCGGCCTCACCCTGGAGCGGGGCCCCCTTCCGGGCCGGCGCTCCCACCGTGACGCCGGACGGGGCCTCCGGGGCGCGGCCCTCGCGCACGGTGCCGGCGGCGCCGTCCACGGTGACCTCCTCGCCGTCGCGCAGGACCTTCGTGGCGGTGCGCGTGCCCACCACGCAGGGCTTGCGCAGCTCCCGGCTGACGATGGCCGCGTGGCACGTCATGCCGCCGCTGTCGGTGACGACCGCCGCCGCGCGCCGCAGCGTGGGCACCCAGTCCGGAGAGGTCATGGGCGCGACGAGGATCTCCCCGGCCTTAAGCCGCGAGTCCTCCCGGGCGTCGTGCAGCACGCGCACGCGGCCGGACACGGTGCCGGGGGACGCGCCCAGCCCGGACACGAGCGGCCGGGCCCCGGGCGCGGCGGCCTTCGGGGCCTCCGGGGCGCCCTGCAGCGCGGTCGTCACCGGCCGCGACTGGACCAGGTAGAAGCGGCCGTCCTGCTCCGCCCACTCGAGGTCCTGGGGGGCGCCATAGTGCCGCTCCACGCGCAGCCCCAGGCGCGCCAGCTCCAGCACCTGCACGTCCGTGAGCACCCGCGCGCGGGCCTGCTCCGGCGTGAGGTCCTCGCGCCGCTCGCGGCCCACGCCTTCGCGCACCAGCCGGAAGGCCTTCACGCCCACGCGGGCCTCCAGGATGCGGGGCCCCGCGCGCTCCACGACGTAGGTGTCCGGCTCCACCTGTCCGCCCACGACGACCTCACCCAGACCGAAGGCCCCTTCGATGACCAGGTGCCCGCGGTCGCCGCTGGCGGGGTCCACGGTGAACATGACGCCCGAGCGCGTCGAGTCCACCATGGCCTGCACCACCACGGCGATCTCCGGCACCTCCGTGAGCCCCTGGGCCTTGCGGTAGGCCACCACGCGCGGGGTGAAGGCCGAGGCCCAGCACGCTCGCACGCGCTCGATGAGCGCGTCGTCGCCCACCACGTTGGTGAACGACTCGTGCATGCCCGCGAAGGAGGTGGTGGCGGTGTCCTCCGCGGTGGCGGACGAGCGCACCGCGACGGCGGCGCCCTCCCTCAACTGGTGATACGCGGCGAGGATGCCGGCGTGCAGCGCCTCCGGCAGGGGCGCCTGGAGCACCAGGTCGCGCAGCGCCTGCGTGAGCCCGGCGAGCGACCCCGCGTCGTCCGGGTCGACGCGCTCCCACAGCTCGCGCAGCCGGGCGCGCACGGGCTCCAGGGCGTGCTGGAAGGCGGCGGCGGTGATGACGAAGCCCGGCGGCACGGGCAGCCCGGCGCGCGTCAGCTCTCCCAGGTTGGCGCCCTTGCCTCCGGCCTGGGACACGTCCTCGCGGGACAGGGCGTCGAACCAGAGGATGGACGGGAGCGGGGCACGCTGGGGTTCCGGTGCCTGGGCGGTGGGCTCTGGGGGGAGGGACGGGTCCATGGTCTTTGCTCCTGGCGCGGGGCCTTCCGGGCCGGTGCGTCCGCGCTCCCTCCAAGCTGGGGCCGCGCCTCGTGGGGCGCACGCCGTCGTGGGTGGGGGCAGGGGCCGGCCGCTCCATCCGCCGCCGGTCCGCGAGGGGGGCGCCTCGTGCTTATCCGGAGGGGTATGCACGCGCGACAGGACTGGACCCAACGCTACGCGGACCGGGTGCGGACGGCCGAGGAGGCCCTCCTCCACGTCCAGCCGGGGAGGCGCATCCTCATCGGCTCGGGGGCGGCGGAGCCGGTGACGCTGGTGCGGGCCCTGGTGGACCGCGGCCCCTTCCTGGCGGACAACGAGGTGGTGCACCTGCTGACGCTGGGGCCCGCGCCCTACGTGGAGCCCGCGCAGGCCGGGCGCTTCCGCCACGTCGCCTTCTTCATCGGGCCCAACGTGCGTCAGGCCGTGCAGGAGGGGCGCGCGGACTTCATGCCGGTGTTCCTGTCGGACATCCCGGAGCTCATCCGGAGCCGGCGGATCCGCATCGACGTGGCGCTCATCCAGGTCAGCCCGCCGGACGCCCACGGCTACGTCAGCCTGGGCGTCTCCGTGGACATCGTGCGCGCCGCGGTGGACGCGGCCTCGCTCATCATCGCGGAGGTCAACCCGGAGATGCCGCGCACGCACGGGGACTCCTTCCTGGACGTGCGCCGCATCCACCACCTGGTGCCGGTGGCGCTCCCGCTGCTGGAGGTCCATCCCGAGCCTCCCGATGAGGTGTCCCGGAGCATCGGCGCGCACGTCGCCCGGCTCATCCCGGACGGCGCCACGCTGCAGTCCGGCATCGGGAGGATTCCGGACGCGGTCCTGGCGGAGCTGGGGAACCACCACGACCTGGGCCTCCACACGGAGATGCTCTCCGACGGCGTCATGGACCTGGTGGAGGCGGGCGTCATCACCGGCAGGCGAAAGACGTGGCTGCCGGGCAAGCTCGTCACCTCGTTCATCATGGGCAGCCAGCGGCTCTACGCCTGGGCGCACGACCACCCGGCCATCGAGATGCGCCCGAGCGACGACACCAACGACCCCGCGGTGGTAGCGCGCAACGCGCGGATGGTCGCCATCAACGCCGCGCTGGCGGTGGACATCACCGGCCAGGTGGCGGCGGACACGCTGGGCGGTTGCTTCTACTCCGGCATCGGCGGGCAGGTGGACTTCATCCGGGGCGCCAGCCGCAGCCCGGGCGGCCGCGCCATCATCGCGCTGCCCTCCACGGCGAAGGGCGGGACGGTGAGCCGCATCCAGGGCGCGCTGGAGCCCGGCACCGGCGTCGTGACGAGCCGGGGCGACGTCCACTTCGTGGTGACGGAGTTCGGCGTCGCGGACCTCTGGGGCAAGAGCATCCGCGAGCGCGCGCTCGCGCTCATCGCCATCGCCCACCCGGACTTCCGGGGGGAGCTGATGGCCGCGGCCAAGGGACGCCGCTGGGTGCTGCCCGACCAGGTGGTGCCCCGCGCGCGCTACCCCTGGGCGGAGGAGCGGCTGGAGCACACGCTGTCCCACGACGCGCTGACCATCCGGCCCGCCCGCGTCACCGACGAGCGCGCCCTCCAGGAACTGCTGTACGGCCTGTCCGGCGAGAGCTGCTACCGGCGCTTCATGGGGTTCAGGAAGGCGTACCCGCACGAGGAGATCCAACGGCTGGTGGACGTGGACTACGAGCACGCCATGGCCCTGGTCGCGTGCCCGCCGGGCACGGACGAGGTGGTGGGCGAGGTGCACTACCTCTTGGACCCCGCCACGCGCCTGGGAGACGTCGCCTTCGTGGTCCGGGACGACTGGCAGGGACGGGGCGTGGGCACGCTGCTGATGCGGCGCATCCGCGAGGCCGCCATGGCCCGGGGCGTCCCCGGCTTCCAGGCGGACGTGCTGGTGACGAACACCGCCATGCTGGACGTCTTCCACGAAAGCGGCCTGCCCGTGCGCTCCCGTCGCGAGGACGGCGTGTATCACCTGGAGCTGCTCTTCCCCGAGGCCCCCGGCGCTCCCGGAGCCGGGCGTGCCGCGGCGCCCGCCGCCCCGGGGTGAGGGAGCGCGCAAGGCCCGGGAGCCCCGCGCCCTTCACGACTGCCCCTCCCCGTCCGGCCCCTTGCACCCGCCAGGCCCGGTCCAAACGTTCCGCTCAGGGGGCCTCCTCGCGAAGCCCGTCGGGCAAGGTCCCGGAAGGGGGCGGGCATGGCCATCATCGTCGGAACCGATTTCTCGGAGCATGCCCAGGAGGCGGTCCGCGTCGCGGCCGCCCTCGCGAGGAAGACGGGCATGCCGCTGTCGCTCGTGCACGTCGCGGAGCCCGGGATGCTCCGGCGGGACTGGTCGTCCGAGCGCGGCGGCGCCATCACCGACCTGGAGCAGCGGCTGGAAAAAGAGGCCGCCGCGTTGCGCGGCGAGGGCCTCAACGTCGAGCCGCGGGTGCTGCTGGGCATGCCGGACGAGGTGCTCGTCGCGCACGCGGAGCACCTGCGCGCGCGGCTGATCATCACGGCGGCCCTGGGCTGGCGGTCGGAGAAGCGCTGGCGGTTGGGCAGCGTCCCGGCGCGCGTGGCGCAGGCCGCGCACTGCCCGTTCCTCATGGTCCGTCTGGCCGCGCCCTTCCTGGAGTGGTGCCAGGGCCAGCGCCCCCTGCGGGTCACCGTGGGGGACGACTTCTCCCACAGCGCGGAGGTCGCGTTGCGCTGGCTCCCGGAGCTGCGCCGGGCGGGGCCCGTGGAGCTGACGGTCGCCCACGTCTACAACCCCGCCACGGAGTACGGGCGGCTCGGGCTGTACCGCGCGAGCCAGGGGCCGCCGGGCATCGAGTCCATCCTGGAGCGGGACCTGCGCGAGCGCCTGGAGCGCCTCGGGGAGCCCCGGGCGGAGTTCCGGCTGGCCCTGGGGTACGGGAACGTCGTGGAGCCGCTGGGCACGCTCGCGCAGGAGGCGAAGGCGGACCTGCTCTTGCTGGGCACCCACCAGCGCCGGGGGATGCGGCGCATGCGGCACGGCTCCGTCTCGCTGCCCTCGCTCCAGGTCGCGCCGGTGGCGGCGGTCGCGTGCGTGCCGGTGGAGGGCCCGCGGCAGGCCGCGGTGCCCATGGAGGTCCCGTCCATCCGGCGCGTCCTCGTGTCGACGGACTTCTCGCCGCTGGCGAACCTGGCCATCCCCCACGCCCTGTCGCTGCTGCCCCGGGGCGGGGAGCTCATCCTGGCGCACGTCATCGAGTCCCCCCTGCCCGTCGTCTACGCGGACTTCTGGCCCGCGGTGGCGCTGGGCGACGCGGGGGACGAGGCCGAGGTGCGGCGCGAGCTCGAGGCCCTCATTCCGCGCGACGCGGAGCGCCGGGGCATCACCGTCCGGGTGGAGCTGCTGTCGGGGGTCCACGCCGCGCAGTCGCTCTGCCAGGCGGCGGAGCGGTTCGGCGCGGACATCGTCTGCCTGGGCTCGCACGGCCGGACGGGCGTGTCCCGCGCGGTGCTCGGGTCCGTGGCCCAGGAGGTGGTGGCCCGCAGCCGCCGGCCAGTGCTGGTGGTCAAACACCCCGCGCTGCCATGACGGTCTCCATGCTGAAGCCCTTCGAGGTCCACGTGCAGGCCCGCTCGCTGGAGTGCTTCCAGCCGGAGCTCACGGGGGCGGAGTGGGCGGCGCTCCAGGCCAGCGCGGCGCAGGCCCGGGACCGGCTGGCGGGCCACACCTTCTGGAACGTGAACTCCACGGCCCGGGGCGGCGGCGTGGCGGAGCTGCTGCCCCGGATGCTCGCCTACGCGCGCGGGGCGGGCGTGGACACGCGCTGGATGGTGGTGGAGGGCACGCCCGCCTTCTTCCGCATCACCAAGCGGCTGCACCACGCGCTGCATGGCTCGCGCGGAGACGACTCGCCCCTGGGGCCCGCGGAGCGCGCCTGCTACGACGAGGTGCTCCGCGACAACGCGGAGGAGCTGCTCGTGCTGGTGCGGCCGGGGGACGTGGTGCTGCTGCACGACCCGCAGACCGCGGGGCTGGCCCCGACGCTGGCCGCGGCGGGCGCGCGCGTGGTCTGGCGCTGCCACATCGGGTGCGACACGCTTGAGGAGGAGGTGGTGCGGGCGTGGGCGTTCCTCGCGCCGGGGCTCGCCGCCGTGCGGCTCGCGGTCTTCTCCCGGGCCGCCTACGTGCCGCCGCTGCTCGCGGACCGCTCCGTCGTCATCCCGCCCTCCATCGACATCTTCGCGGTGAAGAACCAGCCCATGGCGCCGCAGGTCGCCAGCGCCATCCTGGGCCACACCGGGCTGGTGGCCCTGGCGCCGGACGCCCCCGACCCCGTCTTCATCCGGACGGACGGCGTCCCCGCCCGCGTGTCACGGGGGGCGGACATCATCCGGCTGGGCTCGGCGCCCGCCCCCGGGGCCCCGCTGGTGGTGCAGGTCTCCCGCTGGGACCCGTTGAAGGACCCGGTGGGGGTGCTGCGGGGCTTCGCCCTGCTCTTGCGCGAGTCGCCCGGCCTGCGCGCGGACCTGGTGCTGGCCGGGCCGTCCGTGACGTCCGTCGCGGATGATCCGGAGGCGGCGGCGACCATCGAGAACGTCACCGCCGTGTGGCGCGAGCAGCCGCGCTTCCTGCGCCAGCGCGTGCACCTGGCCAGCCTGCCCATGGTGGACCTGGAGGAGAACGCCGCCATCGTCAACGCGCTCCAGCGCCACGCGACGGTGGTGGTGCAGAAGAGCCTGCGGGAGGGCTTCGGGCTCACCGTCACGGAGGCCATGTGGAAGGCCCGCCCCGTGGTGGCCAGCGCGGTGGGCGGCCTCCAGGACCAGGTGCGCAACGAGGTGGACGGCCTGCTCGTGCGCGACCCCGAGGACCTGCCGGCGTTCGCCGCCTGCGTGCGGAGGCTCCTGGAGGAGCCCGTCCTGGCGGCCCGCCTGGGGGCCCAGGCCCATGAGCACGTGCGCGTCCGCTTCACCGCCGTCCGCCACCTCTCGGACCTGGTGGCCCTGCTCGAAGAGCTGGACGCGCGCTCGGAGCGGAGTGACTGACGCGGGCGCGGGGACCCGCCTCCCTCCTTCAGGTGGCGCCCACGCTCCGTCCCGCTTCCTGGCGCCGTGAGCGCAGCCACTTCTCCAGCCCCACGACGGGCAGCACGCAGGCGCCCACCAGCACGGACCGCGCGATGTCCCCCGGCGCCAGCGGCGCGGAGCCGAAGAGGCGCTGGAAGAAGGGCACGTACATGAAGGCGGCCTGGAGCAGCACCAGCGCCGCGACGCCCAGGAAGACGGTGCGGTTGCTGGTGAAGCCCACCTCGCGCGTGGAGCCGGTCAGCGTGCGGCACAGCCACAGGTAGAAGATTTGAAAGCTGACCACGGTGTTGACGGCCATGGTGCGCGCCTCGGCCAGGACCAGGTCGGACGGGGCCGTGTGGGTGCCCCCCTGGCGTGCGAACTCCCAGAGGAACAGGCCAATGGCGCCCGCCGCCATCAGCAGCGCGACCAGCCCGGTGCGCATCACCACGAAGTGGCTGAGCACGGGCGCGTCCGGCGCGCGGGGCGGGCGGCGCATGACGTGGCGCTCCTTCGCCTCGAAGGCCAGGGGCAGCGCCAGCGTGACGGTGGCCACCAGGTTGATCCACAAGAGCTGCGTGGGGCGCATGGCCAGCAGCGGTTCGCGCACGCCGCCGGCCTCCTGGAGGGGGAAGAAGGCCACGCCCAGCATGAGGATGAGGGCGAGCCCCAGGTTGGTGGGCAGCACGAAGGCGAGCGACTTGACGAGGTTGTCGTAGACGCGGCGGCCCTCCTCCACGGCGGCGACGATGGTGGCGAAGTTGTCGTCCGTCAGCACCAGGTCCGCGGCCTCGCGGGACACCGCCGTGCCGGTGATGCCCATGGCCACGCCGATGTCCGCCTGCTTGAGCGAGGGCGCGTCGTTGACGCCGTCGCCCGTCATGGCCACCACGTGCCCCTGCGCCTGGAGCGCGCGCACCAGCCGCAGCTTGTGCTCCGGGGCCAGGCGCGCGAACACGTCCGTGTCCTTCACCGCCTGGGCCAGCTCCGCGTCGCCCATGCTGGCCAGGCGCGCGCCGGTGAGGCCCGGGTGCGCGGGGGAGTGGATGCCCAGCTGAAGGCCAATGGCCTCCGCCGTGCCCAGGTGGTCGCCGGTCATCATCTTCACGCGGATGCCGGCGGCGTGGCAGCCCTTCACGGAGGCCACGGCCTCCTCGCGGGGCGGGTCGATCATCCCCTGCAGGCCCAGCAGCGTGAAGCCGTCCTCCACGTCGTGGGGCCGCAGCGCCTCCGCCCGGGTCATGCCCTTGCGCGCGAAGGCGAGCACGCGCAGCCCCTGCCGCGCCATGCGCTCCACCTCCGCCAACACGGCGTCCCGGTCCGTCCCGGGCCCGCAGCGGCGCAGCACCACCTCCGGCGCGCCCTTGAGGAACAGCTCGCCGGGCGCCTCCGGGCCGTCCGCGTGGAGCGTGGCCATGAACTGGTGCTCGGACTCGAAGGGGATGGCGTCCAGGCGGGGATGGCGCTCGCGCAGCTCCGTCACGCCCAGGGCCGCCTTCTTCGCGGCGAAGAGCAGCGCGCCCTCCGTGGGGTCGCCTGTCATGCCCCAGCGGCCCTCGCGGGGCTGGAGGTCGGCCTCGTTGCAGAGCACACCCGCCAGCAGCAGCGCGTGCACGTCCCCGGGCAGCTCCTCCACGGGGCGCCCGTTGCGCAGCAGCTGTCCCTGGGGCGTGTGGCCCACGCCGGTGAGCGCGTAGTGCCCGCGCCAGGTCCACAGCGCCTGCACGGTCATCTCGTTGCGGGTGAGGGTGCCGGTCTTGTCGGTGCAGATGACGGTGGTGCTGCCCAGCGTCTCCACGGCGGGCAGCTTGCGGATGACGGCGCGGCGGGCCGCCATGCGCTGCACGCCGATGGCCAGGGCGATGGTGACGATGGCGGGCAGGCCCTCCGGGATGGCGGCCACCGCCAGGGTGATGGCCACCAGCACGGCGTCGCTGAAGGCATAGCCCCGGAACACCCCCACCCCCAGGAGCACGGCGGACAGCACCACGATGCCGGCGGAGATGCCGCGGCCCAGCCGGGCCAGCTCGCGCGTGAGCGGCGTGCTCAGGTCCGTGGCCTGCTCCATGAGGTGGGAGATGCGGCCCAGCTCCGTGGCGCCGCCGGTGGCCACCACCACGGCGGTGGAGGTGCCGGACGTCACCAGCGTGCCGCCGAAGGCGAGGCTCGCCCGGTCTCCCAGCTCCGCGTCCCCGGCGACGGCCGCGACGTGCTTGCTGGACGGCACGGACTCACCCGTGAGCGCGGCCTCCTCCACCTGGAAGTTGCGCGAGCGCAGGAGGCGCAGGTCCGCGGGCACGCGGTCGCCGGACGCAAGCTGCACGACGTCCCCGGGGACGAGCTCCGCGGCGGGCCGCGCCACCGGGTGCCCGTCGCGAAGCACGTGGGCCGTCTCCGGCACCATGTGGTTGAGCGCCTCGATGGCGCGGCCGGCGCGGTACTCCTGCACGAAGCCGATGACGGTGTTGAGCACCACGACGGCGGCGACCACCAGCCCGTCCGTCACCTTGCCCAGCAGGATGGCCAGCCCCGCGGAGGCGATGAGCACCCAGATGAGCGGGCTGTCGATCTGCCGCCACAAGAGCTTCCACGCGCTGTCCGGCCGCGAGCGCTCCAGCACGTTGGGCCCGTGGCGCGCGAGCCGCTCCCGGGCCGCTTCCTCGCTCAGCCCTTGAGGGCCGCTGGAGAGCCGCTCCAGCACGGCCTCCGGGGGCAGTGCATGCCAGGGGACGGAAGGCGCGCCGTTGGGACGAAGGCCCGCCTGCTTCCGGGGGTGTGACGGCTCCTGCATGGCGTGCCTCCCACGGGGAAGCTGGCCACGCCCGTGCACAGCGGGGATGTCCTCCGGCCCCATCCTACATGGGACCAGCAGCCGGCCCGGCGAGCGCCAAATGCCCTTTGAAATCCGGGGCGCCTTCCCGTAGTTTCCCCCGCGACTTCGAGGAGCGTTGCGAGGCCTTCCCGGCCCCAGGCTCGAAGCCGAATGACCCAACGGCGCTCACCTGTACGCGTTTCTTGCGAGGGTGAGGCGGCCTTTCTTTCCAGGGCCTGGCTTCCCTCTTGCCAGCACGGCGCGCCACCCTGGATCCGGAGCCACACCATGACCGCGGTTACCAAGCAGCAGAATCACGACTACGCCATCGCCGACCTCAAGCTCGCCAGCTGGGGCCGCAAGGAGATCCGCATCGCCGAGAGCGAGATGCCCGCGCTCATGGCGATCCGCGAGGAGTACGCGAAGCAGCAGCCGCTCAAGGGCGCGCGCGTCACGGGCTCCCTGCACATGACCATCCAGACGGCCGTGCTGGTGGAGACGCTCCAGGCGCTGGGCGCGCAGGTGCGCTGGGCGTCTTGCAACATCTTCTCCACCCAGGACCACGCCGCCGCCGCGCTGGTGGAGGCCGGCACCCCGGTGTTCGCGCACAAGGGCGAGTCCCTCAAGGAGTACTGGGACTTCACCCACCGCATCTTCGAGTTCGGCCCCGCCGGCAGCGACCACGAGGGTCCGAACATGATCCTCGACGACGGCGGTGACGCCACGCTGCTCATGCACCTGGGCAAGCGCGCGGAGAAGGACCTGTCCGTCATCGCCAACCCCCAGAGCGAGGAGGAGACGGAGCTGTACGCCTCCATCAAGGCCAAGCTCGCCGAGGACGCGACCTGGTACTCGCGCAAGAGCGCGAAGATCATGGGCGTCACCGAGGAGACGACCACGGGCGTGCACCGCCTCCAGGAGATGTCCAACAAGGGCACGCTCCTGTTCCGCGCCATCAACGTCAACGACAGCGTGACGAAGAGCAAGTTCGACAACCTCTACGGCTGCCGCGAGTCCCTGGTGGACGGCATCAAGCGCGCCACGGACGTGATGGTGGCCGGGAAGATCGCCGTCGTCGCGGGCTACGGTGACGTGGGCAAGGGCTCCGCGCAGGCCCTGCGCGCGCTGTCCGCCCAGGTGTGGGTGACGGAAATCGACCCCATCTGCGCGCTCCAGGCCGCGATGGAGGGCTACCGCGTCGTGACCATGGACTACGCCGCGGACAAGGCGGACATCTTCGTCACCGCCACGGGCAACAAGTCCGTCATCACCCATGAGCACATGGTCAAGATGAAGGACCAGGCCATCGTCTGCAACATCGGCCACTTCGACAACGAGATCGAGGTCGCCTCCCTGGAGAAGTACAAGTGGGAGGAGATCAAGCCCCAGGTCGACCACGTCATCTTCCCGGACAACAAGCGCATCATCCTGCTGGCCAAGGGCCGCCTGGTGAACCTGGGCTGCGGCACCGGCCACCCCAGCTACGTGATGTCCAGCTCCTTCGCGAACCAGACCATCGCGCAGATCGAGCTGTACTCGCACAGCGACAAGTACCAGGTGGGCAAGGTGTACGTGCTGCCCAAGCACCTGGATGAGAAGGTCGCCCGCCTCCAGCTCAAGAAGCTCAACGCCCAGCTCACGGAGCTCACCCCGGAGCAGGCGCAGTACATCGGCGTGCAGAAGAGCGGCCCGTACAAGCAGGACACCTACCGCTACTAAGCGGCGCGTCCTGACCTGACACACCCGGGGCACCGTGGGCTTCAAGCCCGCGGTGCCCTTCGTGTCTTCAGAACAGCCGGTTGAGGCCGTTGAGCGCCGCCACGCGGTACGCCTCCGCCATGGTGGGGTAGTTGAACGTCGTGTTGATGAAGTAGTCGATGCCGTTGCCCGGCCAGTCCTGCGCCATGATGGCTTGGCCGATGTGGATGATTTCGGAGGCGTTGTCCCCGAAGCAGTGGATGCCGAGGATCTCTCGCGTCTCCCGGTGGAACAGCAGCTTCAGCATGCCCACGGTGCGGCCGGTAATCTGGGCTCTCGCCAGGCTCTTGAAGAAGGCGTGGCCCACTTCGTAGGGGACGCCCGCCGCGGTGAGCTCGCGCTCGGTGCGGCCCAGGCTGCTGATTTCAGGGCTGGTGTAGATGCCGGTGGGGATGTCCTTCACCAGCTTGTGCTCCGCCCGCCCCTCCACGATGTGCGTGGCGGCGAAGCGGCCCTGGTCATAGGAGGCGCTCGCCAGGGACGGGGCGCCCACCACGTCGCCCACCGCGTAGATGTGGGGCACGGACGTCTGGTAGCCGTCGTTGACCTGGATGCACCCGCGCGAGTCCACCGCGATGCCCAGCGCCTCCAGCCCCAGGTCCTGGCTGTTGCCGGACCGGCCGTTGGCCCAGAGGAAGACGTCCGCCTTCAGCCGCTTGCCGCTCTTCAGGTGCAGCACCACGCTGTCGTCGTGCGGCTCCACGGACACCATCTCCTCCTGGTGGCGGATGAGCACGCCCTGCTCCCGCAGGTGGTAGGAGAGGGCGTCGGAGATTTCATCGTCCAGGAAGGACAAGAGCCGGTCGCGCGTGTTCACCAGGTCCACCTTCACGCCGAGCATCCGGAACATGGAGGCGTACTCGCAGCCGATGACGCCCGCGCCGTAGATGATCATCGACAGCGGGGACTCGCGCAGCTTGAGGATGGTGTCCGAGTCGAAGATGCGCGGGTGGCGGAAGTCCACGCCGGAGGGGTGGTAGGGGCGGGAGCCCGTGGCGATGACGAACGCGTCCGCGTGGAGCAGCTCCACGGAGCCACGCGGCTCGATGACCTCCACGGTGTGCGCGTCCCGGAACTTCGCGCGGCCCACCACCAGCTCCACCCGGTTGCGCTCGTAGAAGGTGGTGCGCAGCTGCACCTGCTTGGACACGACGTTGGTCGCCACCCGCATCATGTCCTTGAGGGTGGTGTGGCGGGCCAGGTCCGCGCGCATCTCCGGGTGGTCCTGCTGCACGTCCATCAGCCGCTGGATGGTGTGGCGCAGGGCCTTGGAGGGGATGGTGGCGGTGTGCGTGCAGGCGCCGCCCACCAGGGCCCCCTGCTCCACGGCGCACACCTTGCGGCCGGACTTCGCCGCCTTCATCGAAGCCCCTTCACCCCCCGGGCCGGAGCCGAGGACCACCACGTCGAACCGCCGAGCGCTCATGGGGCCGGAGTGTTCCCCCAACCCCGGCCCCGAGGGAAGAAATCACCTCGGGGCCGGGCACTGCTTCACACTTCAGTTCTCGAGGGTGGCCGTGATGGACACGCCGCTGTAGGCCGCGTAGCCGTGCATCATCACGTAGTAGGTGCCCGGGCTGGTGACGTACGTGGCGCACGACTCCGTGGTGCCGCCGTTGTTGGACTTGCACTCGTAGGAGGACGTGTCCGGCTGGGAGCCGCCCTTGACGTACACGTCCGGGTCCCCGGTTCCACCGCTGGTCCGCACCGTCAGGAACTTCTGGCCGGACGGCACGGTGACGCTCCAGTAGCGCATGGAGCCCTGCGCCCCGGACAGGCCCGTCACGGTCTGCCCGAGCGTCAGCACGCCCGTGGGCGGATTGGGGTTGGTCCCGCCGGTGACGTAGACGCCGCGCAGGGAGGCGTTGGTGAGCGTCCCGGACGAGGACGCGTTGTACACGCGCACGTGCCAGGTGCCCGCCGTGGGGTTGTCCACGTAGCACGACTGGTTGTTGTTGACGGCGCCGCCTGCATTGCCGACGCAGTCATACGAAGACAGGGTGGGCGCGCTGCCGCGCTTCGCGTAGAGGTACGCCGTCGCGCCAGAGCCGCCGGAGGTGCTGAAGGTGACCTTCGTGGCCCCCGTCGGGACCTCGAGCGTGTAGTCGCAGGAGAAGCCTCCCGGCGGCGCGCTCAAGCCGTACGTGGGGGTGTTGTTGCCGAGCGGGCTGGTGGACGTGCACCCCGGCTGGCCCCCCGACAGGGTGTAGGTCCCCGTGATGCTCGCACCGGAGAACGACCCGGTGCCGTACAGGCGCGCCCAGTAGGTCCCCGGGGACGTCACGGTGAGGGAGCAGGTCTCGGAGTTGCTGTAGAGGCTGCTGGACCTGCAGTCGTAGACCGACTCCGTGGGGGACCCCTCCCGGCGCACGAACAGGTCGGCGTTGCCGCTGCCGCCGCTGGTGGTGAACGTCACCTGGGTGGCCCCGGTGGGGACATAGAGCTTGTAGATGCAGGACCAGTTGCCCGTGTCCGCGCCGATGCCGCTCAGGGGCACGTCCTTGGTCAGGGTCGTGCTGCTGGTGCAGCCGGTCGAACCGGACGGCGTGGACGTCGCCGTCAGGCTCAAGCCGCTGAACGCCGCGTAGCCGTAGACCTTCACGTAGTACGTGCCCGCCTGCGCGCCGTTGATGGCGCAGGACTCGGAGTTGCTGGAGCCATTGGAGATGCAGTCACTGCTGCCCGTGGTCGGCTCCGCGCCGTACTTCACGTACAGGTCCGCGTCGCCCGAACCGCTGGTGGTGGTGAACGTGAGGTTGCTGTTCGGGGACGCGACGTACAGCGTGTACGTGCAGGACCATTCTCCCGTGTTCGCGCTGATGCCCGTGACGGCCACGTTGGGGGTCAGGGCGATGTTGCCGGAGCAGCCGGCCATGGCCTGCACCCGTCCTTCCGGCGGGGGCGCCTTCTTCACCGCCGGGGCCTGCTCCTCGGCCTCGGGGGCGTTCTCCAGCTCCGCGCCACAGCCCGTCAGGGCACACGTCAGCCACGCCGCAGCGAAAGCCTTCCATGCAAGACGCTTCAAGGGTTGCTCCTCGGTTTGTGAGAAGGTGTTGCATCCGAGGCGGCGAAAGACTGTCGTTGCCGTCCGTCGGATGAGGAGAACCCTAGCAAGCGCATCTGACATTTTTTGGAGGTCGTGAGGCCTCTCTTCGCGTCACTCGCAGGTGGCGAGGAACTCCGCGCCGTGCTCCTGGCACCAGCGGCGGTACGTCTCCAGCCGCTCCGCGGGCGACACGCTCTTGAGGACCTGGCCGTCGTCGCCCAGGTATTCGATGGCGCCCTTCACGGTGATGTGCAGGACGACGGGTTCGTCGCCCACGACCTGCCAGCTGTCGATGTTGCCGGGCGGCTCGTAGACATACGTGCCCGGGCCAATCACCTCCCCGGTGTCGAGCAGCTGGCGGCGCCCGGAGACGTTGAAGGCGTGCGACTCGCCGACGTGGCGGTGCCGGGGGATGAGGGTGCCGGGCTCCAGGCGGAAGAGGTACATCCAGCCGCTGCCGTCGCGGAAGAAGCGCAGCGGCTTGAACGCGAGCCCAGGCCGGCCCATGGGGATCCACGGCATGCGTTCGGAGTCGACGGGGTGGGAGGCGTAGGAGGAAGAGGTCATGCCGGAAGAGTGCTCCGGCCCTGGCCCAGTGAAGGGGCCAGGATTGACGGATTTCATTGGGCCAATCCGTGGGAGGATGCGGCATGGACTTCCATGTGGAGCTCCAGGGCCGCCGGGACCTGGCCGGACAGCTCTACCGGGGGCTGCGAGCCGCCATCCTCGACGGGCGCCTGCGGCGCGGGGAGCGGTTGCCGCCCACCCGCGAGCTGGCGCTGCGCCTGGACGTGGCGCGCAACACCGTGAGCGTGGCGTATGAATGGCTCGCCGCAGAGGGGCTCATCGCGGGGCGCACGCGGGCGGGCAGCTTCGTGCAGGGGGAGGCGTCCCGGCCGCGAGGCAGGGCAGGGCGGGAGGCGCAGGTGCCGCTGCGCGCCCGGGCCTTCTGGCGAGCGCTGCCGGACCTGCCCGTGCCGCTGGCCCCCGCCGCGTATGACTTTGGCGTGGGCAGCCCGGATGTCTCCAGCTTCCCCTTCGAGTCCTGGCGCCGGCTGGTGGCGCGCCAGCTTCGGGCGGCCACGGTGTCCGGAGGCTACGTCGACGCGGCGGGACACCGGGGGCTGCGGGAGGCGGTGGCACGGCACGTGGGCCTCGCGCGGGGCGTGCGCGCGGACGCGGAGGACGTGCTCATTACCAATGGCGCGCAGCAGGCGTTGGACCTCGTGGGCCGGGTGCTCATCGAGCCGGGGGACTGCGTCGCCATGGAGGAGCCGGGCTATCCGCCCGCGCGGCAGGTGTTCCAGTCACTGGGGGCGCGCGTCGTGCCCGTTCCGGTGGATGCGGAGGGGTTGGACGTGGCGGCGCTGCCGGATGCCGCCCGGCTCGTCTATGTCACGCCGTCGCACCAGTTCCCGCTGGGCATGCCCATGTCGCCCGCGCGCAGGGTGGCGCTGCTGGAGTGGGCGAAGCGGCGGGACGCGGTGGTGATTGAAGACGACTACGACAGCGAGTTCCGCTTCGGCGGCCGGCCGCTGGAGACGTTGCATGGGCTGGACCGCTCCGGACGGGTGCTCTACGTGGGGTCGTTCTCGAAGGTGATGGTCCCCATGCTGCGGATGGGCTTCCTCGTCGCGCCGCCGTCGCTCCAGCGGGAGCTGCGGTGGGCTCGGCGCGTGATGGATTGGCACAGCCCGGTGCCGGAGCAGGCCGCGCTCGCGCGGTTCATCGACAGCGGGCTGCTGGCGCGGCACATCCGCAAGATGCGGCGCGAGTACGAGGCGCGGCACGAGCGCGTCGCGGAAGGGCTGTCACGCCATTGCGGCGACTGGCTCCAGGTGGTGCCCTCCGTGGCGGGCCTGCACCTGAGCGCCACCTTCCGGCGGGGCGGCCTGGCCCTGGAGCGGGAGACGGTGGCGCGGGCCCGGGCAGCGGGGGTCGGGCTCATCACCCTGTCGCGCTACTTCGCGGGGCCGCGAGCGCGGGCGGGGCTGGTGTTGGGGTATGGCGGCATTCCGGCCGCGCGTGTCCCGGAGGGGCTCCGGCGGCTGGGGGCCAGCCTCCTCCAGGCGGTGGGATTGACTAAGGATTGAAGGCAGATGCTAATCCCTCTCATGCTCAACGCCGCCGAGGGGGACGTCGCGTCGCAGCCCATGTGCCCGCAGCACCCTGAGCGGGAGGCGGTGCGCACCTGCGAGCGCTGTGGAAGGTATGCCTGCGCAGCGTGCGAGGGGGACGAAGGCCGATGCCGCGAGTGCACGCGGCTCTCCGCGCTGGAGGTGCCGGATTCTCGAGCGCGGGCGCACCGGGCCACGGTCACGCAGTACGTCTCCGGCGGCGCGTCGCTGCTGGGCCTGCTCTTCAACCTCCTGCTGTACCCCGAGCTCAAGGGGGAGTCCCAGGAGGTGGCCGCGAGCGGCGTGTTGCTCCTGGTGTTCATCGTCGCCACCACCGCGCGGGTCTGCCTCCTGATGTGGGTCCACCGCGTGGTCCGGCAGCTCAAGGCCCTGGGCGCGGACATCGGGATGAGCCCTGCCCGTGCGGTCTGGATGTGGCTGATTCCCGTCATCAACTGGTGGAAGCCGTACCACCTGATGAGGGACATCGCGGAGCGGCTGGGGGGAATGCCCTTCGTCGCATCACTCCCACTTCAGCTGTGGTGGGCGGCGCTCATCGTTGGACGGATCCTGGAGCGGGTGGAGGGGAAGCTGCTGTCTGGCAAGCCTGTAACGGTCGACAGCACCACCATCGAAGTCGTGAGCCTCCTGTCCTCGGTCTGCTCCATTGCCATGGCGCTCCTCTGCGTGCAGATCATCAACGCGGTCCAGGCGCGGCTCGACCTGCGCCGCGAGGGGCGGGCCGAGCCGGACGCCCCGGTCTCCGAGGAAGAGGCCGCGGCGGCGTGAAGGGGGCTACCTGGTCAGACGCGTCGCGTGGCTCGCTATCGCGGTGACGGGGGCGCCGCGACGCGGACCAGTTGCTTGCCCAGGTTCCGGCCCTCGAAGAGACCCCGCAGGGCGGACGGTGCCTGCTCCAGTCCTTCCGCGATGGTCTCTGCGTGGACGAGCTCTCCCCGGGCGGCCCAGGTGGACAGCTCGCGGAAGGCCTCTGGGAAGCGCGGCACGTGGTCCAGGAAGATGAAGCCCTCCATGCGCGCCCGCTTGAAGGCCAGCTGCATGTAATTGCGCGGCGTGGTGCCGTAGTCGTGGTCCTTGTAGCCGGAGGAGACGGCGCCGCAGAGGACCACGCGGGCGCGCACGGCGAGGTGATCCAACGCAGCCTCCAGGACTGGCCCACCCACGTTGTCGAAGAAGACCTCCACGCCCTTCGGAGCCAGCGTCAGGAGGCGCGTCCGGACGTCCTCGGACTTGTAGTCGATGCACGCGTCGAACCGGGCGACGCGGGTCACCCAGTCGGCCTTCAGAGGACCGCCCGCGATGCCGATGACACGGCAGCCCCGGAGCCGCGCCACCTGTCCCGCGATGGAGCCCACGCTGCCCGCCGCGCCGGAGACCAGGACGGTTTCACCAGGGGCCGCGTGGCCCACGTCGGTCATCCCAATCCAGGCGGTCAGCCCGCTGGCGCCGTAGAGATTCAGCATGGCCTTGGGGTCGATGCCGTCCGGCACCTTGTTGAAGCCGAAGAGGCCCGCGTCACCGGCCAGCGCGTACTCCTGCCAGCCCGTCATGCCCGTCACCCAGTCCCCCACGGCCAGCCGTTCGGAGCGGGACGTGATGACCTGTCCAACACCGACGCCACGCATGACCTCGCCAGGCTCGACGGGCGGGATGTAGGTCGTGTGGGGATTGAGCCAGGTGCGTTGGGTGGGTTCGATGGAGAGCCAGACGACGCGCACCAGCGCTTCGCCAGGGCCCGGGGTCGGCACCGGCGCCTGACGCCATTCGAAGCAGGCGTCGGAGACTTCGTCGTGGGGACGGGACGTCAGCACCCACTGGTGGTTCATGGCGTTTCCTTGGAGAACGCCGGGGCCGCCAGCCGCCGAGCGCATTCGCGGATGTCGTCCGGCCAGCTCCGGGTCCATTTGTTGAAGCGGGTGCGGTCGCCCGCGTAGAGCGCGCGGGCGGCTTCCTCGTAGCCCGGCGCGTTGCCGGCCATCGTGGTCATGAAGCGGTCCGTGGCGGCCTGGGCACGGCGGACGCGGTCGGCTTCTCCGCTGTTCGCGCGAGCGGCCTCCACCAGCTTGCGCAGGGCCACGGACGCGCCGCCGGGTTGCTCGGACAGCCACTCCCAGTGGCGTGGGAGCAGCGTCACCTCACGGGCCACCACGCCCAGCTTCGGGCGGCCTGGGCCTCGGGGCTCGGAGGACTCGGCGGCGGGATCCGGCGCGGGCTGGAGGCGGGCAAGCACCTCCTCCATCGTGCCGCGCAGGTGGAAGTCCACCGTCCGGCCCGTGGCGTCGTCGAACAGGAGCAGGGACTCGGATTCACCCGCGTCGAGCGCGCCCTTGGCGGCAGTGACGACCTCCGCGGGCGTTCCGGAGGCGATCAGGCGCTGGCCGGCGAAGGCGGTCCAGGTGACGGAAGGGGAGGGCATGACGGGCATATTACCCGGACATAAATAGGTGTCAATTATACCCGGGTGATAAATGTCCCCTGGGGCAAAGAACCTTCAGACCTTGTCGGATTGTTGTTCAGTGGTTCTTCACTATTGTGTCCTGCGGGGAACCTCGTGGCTTTGTGAGGATTTTGAAAGGAATCACTTGGTGGGGTGGCAGGCAATGTCATATGTCTATGGTTGCAGTTCGAACGCTTTGCTGTCTTTTGGGGGGTCACATATGAAATTCCTGAGCGCCGTTGTTGCCCTTTCGTCTCTCTTCGTCATGGCGTGCGGCGGGCCCGAAGCCATGCCTGAAAGCCCTGCTGTCGGGAGCGCCGAGCAGGCGGTGCTTACCGCCGGAGATTCGCTCATTGGAAGCTGGCAGAACGGTAGTTGGGTGCAAACCATCTACGTCAGCGGCGATGGCTATATGACGTCCGTCGCCTCGGGCTATCCTTGCTGGTCCGTCGGCTCAAAGAGCTTCCGTGATCTCGTCAAGACGAGCACCAATGAATATACGGGAGAGTGTGGCATCTGCGATGGCACCTCCGTCGTCTGGGTCCCGGTCAGCATCACCGTGTCCACGGACGGCTTGTGGATGACGGAGTACTTCAATGGCACGTCGTCCTCCTGGTACAAGACCTAGCCCCTACCCCGGACCACGGCAGTCTGTTTCTTCGCGCCCTGCTTGAAAGGGGAGCCGGGCGGTGCGGAACGGACCCGGAGCCGAGGCATGAAGGACGCGAACAGGATTCCCGTCATCGTGGGCGTGGGGCAGATCAACGACCGCCCGGAGGATCCACTGCGGGGCCTGGACTCGCTGGGGCTGATGGAGGCCGCGCTCCGGGCAGCGGACACGGACGCGGGCGGCGGCTGGCTCTCCCGGCTGGATTCGCTGGCGGTGGTGGACCAGCTCTCCTTCCGGCAGATGGGGCCGTTGCCGCTTGCGCTGGCGGAGCGGCTGGGGGCCCGGCCGCGTTTCCACGAGCAGACGGCGGAGGCCAACGGAGACAGCCCGGTGCGGCTGCTCCACGAAGCCGCCAACCGGATCGCCTCGGGTGAGGCGGAGGTCGCGGCGGTCGTGGGCGGCGAGGCCCTGCGCACGGCGGCCCGGCGCGCGGCCATGGCGGCCGGGGACGCCCCCTCCGCGCACAACGCCGCGAGCACCATCGGCGTCCAGGCGCACGCGGCCTACCGGCGGCGCTACGGCCTCAACTCGCCGGTCGACGTCTATCCCCTCTATGAGAACGCGGGCCGCGCCGCGTATGGCCAGACGCTGGCGGAGGCGCAGCGGGAGAGCGGCGAAATCTGGTCGCGGTTCTCACAGGTCGCGGCGGGAAACCCGGGCGCGTGGATCCGCGAGCCCTTGTCCGTGGAAGAGATTGTCACGCCCTCGCCGTCCAACCGGCCCATCGCGTTTCCGTATTGCAAGCGGATGGTGGCGAACAGCGCGGTCAACCAGGGAGCGGGGTTCTTCGTCACCAGCCTGGCGAAGGCCCTGGCGCACGGCGTGCCGGAGGATCGGCTCGTGTACGTGGGGCGGGGCGTGGCCGCGCACGAACCGGAGGACTTCCTGGCGAGGGATGGCTACGCGCGCTCGCCGAGCATGGCCGTCTCCCTGCGACGCACGCTGGAGCTGAACGGGTTGACTGTCGATTCGCTGGACTTCGTGGAGCTCTACAGCTGCTTCCCCTGCGTGCCGAAGATGGCGCGCCGGGTGCTGGGCTGGCCGCTGGAGAGGCCTGCCACCGTGTTCGGAGGCCTCACGTTTGGCGGAGGTCCCATCGCCAACTACATGAGCCACGCGGTGGTCAGCATGGTGCAGCGGCTGCGCGAGCAGGGGCGTCACGGCCTGCTCTTCGGCAACGGCGGCTTCGCGACGCACAATCACAGCCTCGTCCTCACGCGTGAGCCGCCGCCCGCCGGGACGCTCCCCCAATCCTTCGAACATCAGGCCGAAGCAGACGCCGCGCGCGGTCCCGTCCCTCGGTTCGTGGAGGACTTCACGGGCCCCGGCCACATCGAGACGTATACGGTGCTGTACGAACGCGACGGCAGCCCGAGGTTCGGCGTCATCGTCGGGCGCGGCGCGTCCGGTGAGCGCTTCCTCGCGAAGGTCCCGGCGCGGGACGCCGCGGGAATCGACTTCCTGTGTGACGGGAAGGAGGAGCCTGTCGGCAGTGAAGGGCACGCTGTCGCCGGTCCCGGCGGGGACATCCTCTGGCACCGGGCGTCCTCCTGACGCTGTCGTTTGGCCCCCGTCCTCCTGGGTTGCCGCTGTGCGGCCGGACGCCGGACGGCTGCTCCTGCTGTGCACCCGGGAGGGGCGCCTGCTGGGGCGTTCGGCTGACGCGCGCGCGAGCCGGCGGGAAGTACGGGCGGGTCTCCTTTGTCTGTCCTCTTCAACCCGCGGACAAAAGGACCAAGATGCTTCGACTCCTGAAACTCGCACCCCTGGCGCTCCTGGTACCCTTCGTTGCCCAGGCATCCGTTGTCTGGAAGGGAGACTTCGAGACCGGCGACCTGTCTCAGTACAGCCAGGCCTGGGCTGTTGCTCCGGACCGCATGCAGGTGCAGGGTGACCTGGTACGGGATGGCAACAAGGCGCTGAAGGTGACCGTCCAGCAGGGAGACAAACCCATCAATGCCAGCGGCAATCGCAACGAGCTGGTTCAAGGCACCTATGAGCCGGACGGCTCCGAGTTCTACTACAAGTGGAGCACCCTGTTTCCCCAGGACTTCCCCAGCTCACCGCGGTGGCAGGTGTTCACGCAATGGCACCATGACGGCTGCTGTGGCTCCCCGCCGCTCGAGTTCTTCGTCACCAACGACACGATGAACATGCGCGTCGGAGGAAGCTCGGGCGAGGTGCTGTGGCAGGAGCCGGTGCACCGGGATCAGTGGAACGACTTCGTGATGCACGTGAAGTGGTCGTCCGACCCGAATGTCGGCTTCATCGAGCTGTACTACAACGGCCAGCTGGTGGTGCCGATGCGCAACATCGCCACGCGCTTCCCAAACACGGGGGGCTACCTCCAGCTCGGCTACTACCGGGATGCGACCATCCCGCAGACGGGCTCGATCTACCATGATGGCTTCACCATGGCGACGACGCCGGAAGAGGTGATGCCCGCGGTCGCTGCGGCTCCCTAGTCCGCCGTGTCAGCTGCCCCTGGGGCTTGAAATCGGTCCCTACCGTTCGAGCCGGGCCGCCAGTTCGAGCCGGGCCGCCACGGCCAGCGCATCCGCGCGGTTGTTCTCCACGTCATCCGAGTGGCCTCGCACCCAGTGCCAGGTCACCTGATGTGAGCGGACGGCGTCCAGCAGCTCGCGCCACAGGTCCGCGTTGGACACGGGCTTCTTGGCCGACGTGCGCCAGCCATTGGCCTGCCACGTGTCCAGCCACTTCGCCTCGAAGGCGTTGCACACGTACTTCGAGTCGGTGAACACCTGGACGCGACACGGCATCTTCAAGGCCTTCAGCGCGACGAGCGCCGCGGTCAACTCCATCCGGTTGTTGGTGGAGTCCGCCTCCGAGCCCTGGAGCTCCTTGCGGTAGTCCTTGCGCTCGGGGGCGATGAGAATGGCCCCCCAGCCGCCCAGGCCGGGGTTCGGCGAACAGGCGCCGTCGCAGTAGATGTGGACGAGAGGGAGCGACATCGAGCGCGCACTGTACCGGCCTTCTGGGGCCGCGGGGTGGCATCAAGAGTCCGCGGAGGCGGGGCGGCGCAGGCGGGCGAGGAGGGCCTCATAGCCGGCGTAGGACAGCGGCAGCAGCAGGGCGAAGAGGACGGTGACCTGCGTCAAGGCGGGGTGGGCCAGGGGTTCGCGCACGTGGGCGGCCATGGCGACGATGAGGCGCTCCGGCCGCGCGAGCACGTCCCAGCTGTTCCAGCGCTCCACCCGGCCCAGGTAGATGCCATAGCCGCACAACAGCGACGTGCTGGCGACGAAGGCCCACGCCGCTGTCCGCCCCCAGCGCTCCTCCAGCCACCGCTTCCAGACCTCCAATGACAGCAGGCCCAGCATCCACCCGGTGGCGGCGAACAGGGCCAGGAGGGCCGCGTCGAACCAGAGCGGCACCACGGGCCGCTGCCGCAGGTGGATGAAGTCGGTGACGAGGTAGGGCGCGTTGGGGAAGAGCGCGAGCCATCCCAGCGCCAGCGGGGCCATGCGCCACGGCCGATCCAGGCCGCGCACCATCAGCACCCGCGCGAGCAGGGCCAGGGTGTAGGGCGCCCAGGCCAGGAACAGGTTCCACGCCAGGAAGGCGAAGCTGGCGCGCTCGCTCCAGTCGAGCCGGACCGCCAGCAGGTTCACCGCGAGGAGGCTGCACAGCGTCGCGGGCAGCAGGCCATGGCGGCCCAGGACGGACAGGAAGCTGGGAGGAGGTCGGGACATGGGGACGTGTGGCGAGGCAGCCGCGCCCCGTGGCGGAATGACCACGCGGGAACGGCTCCGGAAGGGGCGTGGAGCCGGCGCGCCATCGATGGAGCCCCTCGGGCCTGACGCAGAGCAATGCGTGGGCCAGCCCACGAACCCCCGCGCCCCCGGCTGCGGAGCGGAGCGATTCCGGGGGAGACTGGCCCACCCGTTTCCATTGCCAAGGTGAGTCATGGTCCACGCACCTGTCCTGCTCGCGACGCTCGTGCTCGCGGGCGCCGCTCCCGTCCCGGATGAAGCCGCGATGTGGAAGGCGGTCTTCTCGCTGGAGCCGCCCACCGTCCCGGCCATCCGGGCCCGCGCGGAGGCCGACCTGTTCAAGGGAGGCGCCACGGCCTACGGCGTCCTGTCGAAGGTCGCGCGGGTGGGGGGCATGGAGCAGGCCCTGTCCGCTTCAGGGCCCGCCACGTCCTGTGGCAACTCCGCCGTGGCGCGCTTCCGGGGCGGGGTGCGCGCGGAACGCTCCTCCCTGTCCGTGCAGGCGGCGGAGCTGTTGGGGCGGATGCTGGCGGAGGACGCGGCGCTCCGTCAGCGGGCGCAGCGCTCCGAGGATCCGTTCGACCGGGGGCTGGCGTTGGCGGCCTCGGCGCGGGCTCCCTCGACGCAGGAGGAGGCCCTGGCGGCGATGCGGCTGGAGCCGGATCCGAAGCTGCGGCTGTGGGCGACCGCGTTCGCGGAGTGCTTCACGCGCATGGCCGGGAAACGGGACGGCGGCGTGCCGGAGGGGCTGGAGTCCGTGGCGGACGAACTGGCGGAGCTGGCGGACGCGGTGCGGGCGCCCCTTCGGTGTGTCGAGCCCGGCGAGCTGGAGCCGGTGCTGGTGGACGAGCTGGCCAGGGGACTGGCGGCGTCCGGCGGGTGGTCCGCGTCCAACGACTCCATGGAACTCTACGTGCGGCGTGAGAACGGCGAGCGCGTGGAGTTGAGCCCTGCTTGCGCGGTGGCGGCCTATGACGCGGTGGCGGCGAAGGGCACCTACGAGGACGCGTTGCTCATGCCGCTCGCCACGGTGATGGTGGGGAACTGGAAGCTGAGGCAGGCCGCGGCACAGCGCCTCGCGCGAGACCTGGAGCACTTCCCGGAGCTGCGGCGCAACACGCTGGCCGCGGACCTGGTGAACGCGGGCCACGAGGTGCCGAGGAAGGTGACCTTCGATGCGAAGAGGCTCGAATGGAACGACGCCGAGATGGAGGCCGCGGTGCGGCAGGGCAACCCGGAGGCCCGGGCCGCCATCCAAAAGCTCATCCTCTGCCGCCATGGCATTGATCAGCGGGATGTGGCCCTGCTGGGCTACGTCGGGACGAAGGCGGCGGCGGACAAGGCGTACGAGCTCGCGAGGCAATGTCCGGCGGGGAAGGCCGCGGCCGTCGCGGCGCTGGTGCGGATGAAGGACGTCCGGGCCGTGAAACTCCTGCCCGAGGCGATGGAGGACTGGGGCTTCAATCAGGAAGCCCTGCAGCGTGCCCTCCGGGAGGGCTACACCCCGAAGCTGGGGGAGCAGTTGCTGGCCCTGGAGGCCAAGGGCAACCTCCAGGCCCGCTCCGCGGTGCTGTGGTTGAAGGCCGCCGGCGTGATGAAGCCGTAGCGGGGCAGCTCACGTCCGGGGCGTTGGCTGAAGCCCCAGCAGGGCCTTGCCGAGGAAGTCGCGGACCACCGCTGGAGACCAGGCCATCAGCGGGCCGCTCATGGCATCGCGCAGGTAGCGCTCGATGGGGTGGCTCCGCATGTAGCCCGAGCCTCCGGCGAGCTCCATGGCCGCGGTGGTGATGGCCACGGCGGCCTCGTTGGCCACGACCTTGGCCTGCATCTGCAGCACGGGGAAGTCCGGCTCGCGCTGATCCGTGGCGATGGCCGCGCGCATGGCCAGCGCCCGCGCCGCCTCCAGCCGGAGGCTCATCTCCGCCACCGAGAACTGGACCCACTGCATCTGCGCGATCGCCCGGTTCTCCGGAGGCAGCTTGCGCTCCCTGGCGTAGGAGATGGCGAAGGCCAGCGCCGCTTCGGCGATGCCGATGGAGATCCACGGCAGTCCCAGGGCGATGGGGTTGGGCTGGGAGGGATCCAGCCGCAGCCGCCGGGACTCCGGCAGCAGGGTGTCCTGGAAGTGCAGCAGCTGGCTGCGCGTGGCCCGCATCCCCAGGGTGTCCCAGACATCCTCCACCCGGATGCTGTCGTCCTTGTCGATGAGGAAGAAGGCGGGCTGGCCATCACACACGGCATTGGTGAGCAGGTAGCCCGCCCGCTCGCTGCCCGACACGAAGCGCTTGGCCCCGGACAGGCGCCAGCCGCCCTCGACGCGGCGGGCCTCCTGGTGAGGCATGAGGAACATGTTGCCGCTGGTGGGCTCGGACAGCGCGTTGCCGAACCAGGCTCCCTGGCGGAACCTGTCGTTGAAGGAGGCCACCAGCGCGGGCTCAGGCAGTGCCAGGAAGGCGAGCCCCGAGCCCTGATGCATCAGCCAGAGCGTCCCGAAGGAGGCGCTGCCCCGGCTCAGGATGCTGACGACGCGCCCGAAGGTCAGCCAGGAGGCACCCTCCAGTAGCGCGGTGTTCAGCGGGGATGAGGCCATGGCCTCGAAGCCCTCGTCAGGCAGGGAGGTCTCCCGGTCATGCCGCGCGGCCTGCTCGGCCAGCAGCCGTTGGATCCGCTCCGCTTCGGCCAGACAGTCCGCATCGCTCATCGTTCGTTGGAGCTGGGGCATGGAGGCGTCAGACATTAGCCCAAGCCCATGGCTCAGAGCAGCCCGTCCAGGATGAGCTCACGGCGCTGGGAGTCCTGCATCTGCGCGCCGTCGTGGGCCAACACCAGGTGCAACTCGGGCGCGGTGCCCTGCAGGTCGTGCAGCCACCGCAGCTGGTGCGCCATCGCCTGCGCATCCCCGCCGCCCACCCACTGGGCGAGCCGCGGGAGCATCCTCGGGAGCTGGATGTTGTCCTGGTGCCAGGCCACGTCGCCGACGAGCAGGAACTCGCGCCCGTCGACGAGCCGCACGTACACCATCTGGGTGCCGGGCGTGTGGCCCGGGGCCTTGATGAGGACCACGCCGGGGCGCAGCAGGTGCAGGCGCTCGTACTGGAGCGGCGCGAACCCGGCGCGCAGCTCCGCTTCGTGGCTTTCGTCCCTGCTGGCGCCCAACCAGCCCCGCCTCCCGCCGGCACAGCGCCGGCAAGAGGCGGTTGCCGCGGGAACTTCAGTTGCTCAAGCAGACCCACGTGTTGGCGGGGATCTCCTGGCAGAAGCACTCGCCAAAGGTGCCATTGGCCCACTGGCAGCCCGTCTCCGCTCCCGGAGTACAGCGGCGGGTCTGGAGCGTCTCACAGCTGCTGAGGAGCTCGGCGGAGTCCTGACCGGGCTGCACGCCGCTCTCGGCACCGTCTGTCACTTCAGCGCCACCACAGCCCATTCCGAAGATGGAGACGACGGCGAACATCGCGAACCCACGAAGCAACATGTGGCCCTCCCTTTCGCTGGTGAGGTGCGGATGCAACAGCGCATGAGAGTGCTGGTCAAGGTTTACATAGAAAGCGCGATGTCATTGAAAAGCTCCGCACGGAGCGGTCTCAGCGTTTGAGATTGCGGAGCGGGGCCTGACGCTGCTTCGCACGCAGGCTCAGCAGCACGCCCGCGAGCAGCGCGGTGCCACCCAGGAGCAGCCGTTGGGTGAGGGGCTCTCCGAGCAGCAGCACCGCGCCCACCGCCGCGATGACCGGGACGCACAGCTGCACCACCGCCGCGCGCGCGCTGCTCAGGTGGGGCAGCGCTGCGTACCAGAGGCTGTAGCCCACGCCCGAGGCGAGCGCGCCTGACGTGACCGCGAGCAGCAGCCCCTTCGATGACGGATGGGGGGCCACGTCCAGGGCGCGGGCGAGCATCACGAGCACCAGGGCCAGCGGCACGCTGCGCGCGAAGTTGCCGGCCGTTGCCGCCAGAGGATCCGTGCTCGCGCGCCCCCGCAGGCTGTAGATGCCCCACGCGACGCCCGCCGCGGCCATGAGCCCCGCGCCGAGCGCATCCGGCGCGCTCGCTCCAGGGAGCGTGAGCCCTGCGAACCCGGCGAGTGCCACCGCGAGCCCCGCCCACTCGAGCGCGCGCGGCCGCTCACCGCGCGCGAGCCCTGCCGCGAGCATGGTGAGCTGCACGCAGCCGAAGAGCAGCAGGGCGCCCACGCCCGCCCCGATGCGCACGTACGCGAAGCTGAAGCCGGCCGCATACACGAAGAGCGCGAGCGCCGACGCCCAGCTCCCGTGCCCCGTCGCCCCGCGGCCGTCCCGCCGGAGCCGCAGCAGCAGCGCGAGCACCAGCGCTCCTGACGCAAGCCGCACCAGCGTGAACGAGCCCGCGTCGATGCCGCGCGCCGCGCCACCCGAGAGGGCCGCGCGGCACAGCAGCGAGTTCGCGGCGAAGCCCAGGAGGGCAAGCAGGGTGAGGAGGGGAGTGCTCACAACACGGGGACATAGCGGGCCGCGTGACGCGCGTCACGCCCCTGCGGTGGGTAGCCGCGACCGCGCCCAGCACCGGCAGCTCCCACACCCCCGCGTATCGAGCGTCGACCCGTTGGACCCGGTCCGTGTCCCAAGCGAGGCGGTCCAGCCGCGCGGAAGCCCGTTCTCGCCTCAAGCCGGTGAGCCGGGCTCGACCGGTGCCGGGGCGTCCACGTCGATGCCGTCCCGGCGCAGCCCCTCCGTGCTCGCCGCCTCGGCCAGCGTGCCGGGCGGGTTGTCGTACCAGCCCGGGTCCTTGTAGCCGTCCAGGCGCTCGCGAACCTTGAGCACGGTGAACATGCCTCCCATGGTGATGTCATCGTGCTTGCCCTGGCGTCCCACCATGGGGATGGAGTTGGGTGGGATCGGCATCCCCATCCCGCCCATCTCCGCCATGCCCGTCTGGCCCATCGTCATGTAGCCGGGCAGCAGCGCGCGCACCTTCGCGTCCAGCCCATCCGGTTTCACGCCAATCATGTTGGGGAAGGCGTGGCCCATCTGGTTCATCACGTGGTGGGTCATATGGCAATGCAGGGCCCAGTCGCCGGGCGCGTCCGCCACGAACTCGATGGCGCGTGCGCTGCCCACGGGGACGATCACCGTCGCCTCCGGCTTCTGCGCGGACTCGGGGACACGTCCGCCGTCAGTCTCGGTGATGCGGAAGTGAAAGCCATGCAGGTGGATGGGGTGGTGGTTCTGCGGGCTCAGGTTGCCCAGCCGGATGCGCACCCGCTCACCCTGGCGTACGACGAGCGGCTCCGTGCCCGGGAATGCCTTCGCGTTCATGGTGAGCACGTTGAAGTCCGTCATCTCGTTTGGATTGGGCCGACGGGTGCCGACGTCGATGCGCCATTCATGCAGCAGGATGACGAAGTCCCGGTCGACGCGGGGCCCCACGGGCCGGCGCGGGTGGATGACGAACATGCCCGTCAGTCCGAGGCCGATCTGCGTCATCTCGTCATGGTGCGAGTGGTACATGTTCGTCCCTGACTGGCGCAGGGTGAACTCGTAGCTGAACGTCTCACCAGGGGCGATGGACTTCTGATTGAGGCCTCCCACGCCGTCCATGCCGTTGGGCAGCAGGATGCCGTGCCAGTGCACGGTGGTGGGCGCGGGCAGCCGGTTGGTGACGTAGATGCGCACCCTGTCTCCCTCCACCGCCTCGATGGTCGGGCCATGGACCCGGCCGTTGTAACCCCAGCAGAAGGCCTTCAGCCCGGGCGCGAACTCGTGCTCCACCTCCTCGGCGACCAGGTGGAAGACCTTCACGCCGTCCACCACCTTCCACGGCAGCTTGGAGCCATTGGGCACCACCACGGGCTGATAGTCCCGGTGGGGCATCCCGGGGCGCAGCCCGTCCTGCCTCGCTTGTCGCGGGCCGGTGCCCGCGGCGGAGCCCTCGCGAGGCCCGCGAGCCGCCGGGAACTCCGACTGGGCGCGAGCCGCGGATCCGCTCAGCAGCAGCGCACCTCCCGTGAGCGTCGCGCCCGCTGTCGCCAGCATGCTTCGCCGGGTCAGGGTTCCCGTTCCTCCCGCCTCGGGAAGGCTTCCAGGGGAGCCCTCGCGCTCCGAAGTTCTGGGGACGTCCTCCTCGCGGACCGGTGCGTGCGCGGTCTCGGTCGTGTGGATGCTCATGGGGCCTCTCCGTGCCGTGGGTAGCGGTCGGCCACGAGGCGGCCGAAGTAGGGGCTGCGAATGGCGGGTGGCCTCTTCAGCGGAGAGACACAGTCAGCGAAGGAAGGGATGCTCGCCAGCACGACGGGCGTTCGACGCATGGGAACCTCGTGGCCACGCCGTGATGGCAGCCAGGATGACGACCCATGTCGATGTCCCGCGGTCCATGAGGTTCACAACCTCACGGCTTTGCATCGAAGCGTCGCGCCCGAGCGGCTTGGCGTGGACAACACCGCCTCCGACGTCAGGGATGTAGGCGGCAAGCCACCGCCTCCACCGCCGTCCCGGTCTGGCTCGGTCAGGCCATCCTCCAGCGCCGGCATCAGCTTTGGCTTGGGAAGCTCAAGCCTGGGAGGAAATGCCATGAGGAAGCTTGGATACAGCCTGATCATCACCACGGGACTGCTCTTGGGCCCGCTCGCTGGAGCCCAGGGGACAAGTCAGACACCGACCTCGGAGCGACAGACAAACGCGCCCGCGCAGCCGCAATCCGGTTGTCCCTGCGGGATGATGGGGAGCGGCATGATGGGCCATGGCATGGGAGGAGCAGGAATGAGCTGCCCCATGCACGGCAAGGCTGACGTGAAGGTGGAGCAGACGCCGACAGGGGCCATCCTGCGGCTCACCGCGAAGAACCCCGGCCAGGTCGAGGAGGTCCAGCGCATGGCGGAGGGAATGCAGCGCTGCATGAGCGGAAGCGGCACCCCACGGCAGGGCCAGCCGTCCTCGCCCGGCGCGCAAGGAGGGTAGGGGGACGACGCAATGACAGAACGATGACCAACGCATGGATGCGTGCCCACCTTCGTGTCCATGCGCCTGCGTACCTTGGACACCGTTCCCGTTGCCCGCCGTTCCCTCATGGGGCCACGCCGTGGCCCACGCGCACGGAGGCGCGTCTCGTTCCCGCCATGAACTTCACACTCGCGGATCTGTGGACCCACATGGGTCCGGTCGCACAGCTCATCGTCATCCTCATGGGCGTGATGTCGATGGTGTCCCTCCTCATCCTCGCCGAGCGCACGATCGTCTTCCGCGCGTCCCGCCGCCACTCGCGCAGGTACGCCGCGCAGCTGGACTCCCTGCTCGCCAGTGGCGACTTCGACGCCGCCGCCGAGGTGAAGACGGAGAAGGACGTGGGCTACCTGGGGAGGACCATCCGCGCGGGGCTGACGGCCTACCGCATCTCCGCCACCGACAGTCGTGAGGAGGCCATGGAGTCCGTGGCGCGCAGCCTGGAGCGACAGGCGCAGCGGGAGGTCCAGAGCCTCAAGCGCGGCCTGGGCCACCTCGCCACCGTGGGCTCCACTGCCCCCTTCGTGGGCCTGCTCGGCACCACCATCGGCATCGTCACCGCGTTCCAGGAGATGGGCGCCGCGAACTCGGGCGGCATCGGGACCATCTCGACGGGCATCTCCGAGGCGCTCGTCACCACGGCCTTCGGCCTGCTCGTCGCCATCCCCGCGGTCATGGGCTACAACTCCCTGCAGGGCTGGGTGGACGCCCGCGCGGTGGACCTCTCCGAGGCGAGCAACGAGTTCCTCGATGCCACCTCCCGCGCCCTCAAGCGCACGCGCGGTTCCGTGCGGTGATCCGCACGACCCGCGGTGGGATGTCTTGCGTGAAGTCCAGTGCCCGAAGCCATGAGTTTCGGGCACTCTTGAACCACTGGATAGACAGCGGGCTCACGTGAACGCCAGTTCGTCCGAGGGGACGGCCGTGGCCTGCGCGCTGGACCCGGGTCCGAGGAAGCTCCCGTGCCATGAAATTCAATCCAGCCGTGCTCATCATGGCCGGGAGCTTCAGCCTGTTCTTCCTCGTGTCCGGTGTGCGAGCCCTGGTGCGCAAGCGGATGACGGTCGTGAACCCCTCCCATTCCGGGGCCTGGCCGGGCCTGCTCGGCAAGGCAGTGCTCTACATCGTGCTGGGCGTGGCCCTCCTGGGTCTGGGCATCTTCGCCACGCTGGTAGAGAACGACGTGCTCTGAAGCAGCCCCTGCGCCCTGCCGCCCAGGTGGGGCGCTTGGGCCGGCGTATGCCCAGATGCACGGACGAGTTCATGGCGGCCCTGGAGCAGGTGCGCGCAGGCAAAGGAGCACCGTAGCCATGAGCATTCCCCGTGTCCTCCTGGTGCCCCTCCTTCTCGCTCAGCTGGTCCTCGCGAGGGCCTGTCGGCCGTGACTTAACTTCCTTGTTTTGCCATGCTGGCACATTGAACAATGCCAGCCGCCCCCGCTCCCCACCGCGCCGCGAGCGCCGCATTGCTCCTCGCCCTCCTCGGGTGCGGCTCGGCCACCGTTGGTGGGGAAGGAAGTCCTGCGCGCGCGAGGTGGGTCAGCCCCATCCTCTCCACGCCGGACGGCGGGCAGCTGCGCACGACAATTTATTACGGGCCCTGGCAGTGCAGCGCCGCGTTCCTGTCCCGCTGCGAGTCGAAATGTGCGGCCCAGGGCTACCCGCTCATGGGCTGCATGTGGCTGGCCGACATCAAGGGGGATTGGCAGGGCCGATACCTCTTCATGCCCGCAGAGGCCGGTGGCCGCCTCGCCATCACCCACTGCTGCTGTGACTACCCCAAGGTGACGGACCTCCAGCGGCGCCGCGACAAGTGGGATAACGCGCGCGAGCGCTTCCGGGACGTGTGGGGATCCGAATTCGGCGCGTGGCCAGCCAGCAAAGGGAAGGCCTGGCCAGGGCACCACATCTTCGACCTCGCCCATGGCGGGCCAGCGGTGGCTCCTGACAATGTCCTGCCCGTCCCAAGCGACGTGCACAAGGCCTTCAACGACGAGTACCCCGCCTGCTACGCGCCTGGAGGGAAGTGGCTGACGCCCGGCCCTGAGCGTCCCTACGCAGACTGAAGAACGCCGCCATGTCCATGGACAGCTTGCTGGCCGAATTCTCCCGGCTCCACTTCCCCAACCCGCCCGCGACGTCCGCGCAGCTCACCGCATTCGAGACGCGCACCGGCTGGAAGCTGGACGACGACCTGCGCGCCTTTTACTTGCATGCGAACGGCGGCACCCTCTTCAGACCCCTGTCGAGCGCGAAGTACTGCATCCTTCCACTGGACGAGATTGAGCGGGCCCGCGTCGCCATCCGCGGAAGAGACGAGGACAACGCAGGCCCTGCCTCGCATTACACACTGGTGGATATGCAGGACACCAACTACGTCATCCTGGATGTGGCCACGCGGACCACCGGCTGCTATCCGTTGCTCGACGCCTTCCACGAGACGTACCCGGACGAGACGCCGTGCATCGCCACTTCGTTCGAGGAGTTCCTTGAGAAAGCGCTGCGCAGCGGCAACCGGGCGTTCTGGTTGAGCAACGAAACGTCAGAAAGCTGAGCGCGCCACGCACCCTTTCAGCTTCCGGCACGCTTTAGGGCTTGCACCACCATAGGTTCCGCCCGCTGCGTCGCCCACCTCACCGTCCGCCTGCCGTGTTGGCCATGGCAGGACAGAAGAGACGGCGGGTATCGGGCTCACCTTCCGCGCGAAGAAATGAGCGCGGCGAATGCTACTCGCGGCTGGGCGAACTCTTCACCGGCGGTGCCTTGCTCTTGTGGTCAATTTTCTTTTGGGAGGAAGTCTCCTCGGCGCGCAGGGCATCGACCTCGTCCGCAGTCGCGAAGAAGCCTGAGCATACCTTCGCCACGAGACCACTCCCGCCCAAGAGTGTTCTTGTGAGGAGTGAGGCGGTGTGCTGTGCCGTATCGATGACCAAGAAGTCCCCAGCGTTCACTCCCTGAACGAGGGTGAGAAGTGGGGGAACTTCAGCATCCACTGAAAAGACGATTTCTTTCTGTGTCTCTCCACCCTCAAAGAGGCACGGAACCTTCCGCGACTGTCGCCAGCAAGCAAGAGTGCTTTCGGGAGAGTCGAGGGGTTTCACTTGTCCGCCCCGAGGGCCCACCCCGATAGCCTGACAGTCCCGAAAGACAATGTAGAAGTCAGGTCGCGAAGGCTCATCTGCCAGCGCACTGCTCGACAGCGCGCATGCCATCGTGACGAGCCCAACTCGCCACCGATTGAATCGACTGCCGGCACCAATGCGCATCATGTCCCCTCGCAGCGTTGAGCCGACGACCTTGGCATTGGCGGCCTCGTGAGTATGTGGCGCGGTGCCGTACGATGGATGCGGGGGTGTCCGTCTTCGTGGGCTCCGTGCAGGGTGCACCGCGGTGCCGGTGCGGTCCGCTCTGGATCAATTCATGAAGTCACCCTGGATTGTCACCCAGGATGTTTCCGAATGAGGGCGGCGCGGCGTTTTTTCGCGTGTTAGAGGTCCGCGACACCGGGCTGCCGGGCGGCGTGATTCCGCGCGGAGAGCCGAGGTGCAAGTCATTGCATCAGGAGCCCTCGCTTGACGTCCACGCCCCCCTCCTCCCGGGTCACCGGAACCGAATACGAACGCCTTCTCGCCAGCCTGCGGCGCAAGAGCCCCTGGGCGCTGGAAGGTCGGAACACAGCGGTGGCGCTGGAGGGCGGGCACGGGGCCGCACGCGTCCCGGACTCCAGGGTCGACCACGGGCCATGGCGCTCGGTGGTGGACGTCATCGCGGAGCAATGCCGGCTGCACGCGGACCGCGTGGCGCTTTCCGACGGGACCACGGAGACAACGTATGCGCGACTGGATGCGCGCACCCGCGCCCTGGCCTCGGACCTGCGGGCCCGGGGGATTGGACGGGGGGACGTGGTCGCGCTCGTGCTGGACCGGGGGCCCGCCTTCGTTGAACTCGCGCTCGCGGTCTGGAAGGTGGGCGCGGCCTACCTCCCGCTGTCGCCATCGCATCCGCGGGCCTGGCGGGAGGACATCGTCCGCAGGGTCGGTGCGGCGCTCGCGGTCGGCTTCGCACCGGACAGCGCCGTGCCAGCGGTCCCTTTCCTGGATGCGGGGGCCGAAGCGGGCTCCGTCGCGTCGCGGGAGGACGACGCGGTGCTCGCTCCGGAGGACCTCGCGTACATCATCTGCACGTCGGGTTCGACGGGTGAACCCAAGCTGGTGATGAGCGAGCATCGCGGGGTCGCCAACCTCCTGCATGCCCAGCGTGACTTCCTGGGCGCGTTGGGGCCGGACACGCGCGCGCTCCAGTACTTCCACCCGTCGTTCGACGCGTCCCTGTTCGACGTCCTGCTGGCGCTGCCCAACGGCGGGCGGCTGGAGACCCTGGACGCGGCACAGCTCTCTGGCGAGCCGCTGGCCCAGGTGCTGGTACACCGGCGCATCACCCACGCGGTGCTGCCCGCGACGGTCCTGCGCACGCTGCGGCCGGGGGGCTTCCCCGACCTCCAGATGTTGATGAGCGTGGGGGACGTGTGCCTGCCGGAGACCGTCCGGCAGTGGGGCGCGCAGCACCGCTTCATCAACGGCTATGGCCCCACAGAGGTGACGGTGGCCAGCACGCTCCAGGCCGTGCGCTCCGTGGACGGCGAGCGCGTGCCCATTGGGCGCCCCATCTCCAACTACCACGTGGTCCTGCTCGATGAGCACCTGCGCCCCGTCCCCGACGGAGCCCCGGGGGAGCTGTGCTTCGGAGGCGCCGGGGTCGGACGCGGTTACCTGGGCCTGCCGGGCCTCACCGCCGAGCGGTTCATTCCGGATGCGTGGGGCCCGCTGCCGGGAGGACGGCTGTACCGCAGTGGCGACCTGGGCCGGTGGCTGCCGGACGGCACGCTGGAGTTCCTGGGCCGCCGCGACGACCAGGTGAAGATCCGGGGCGCGCGAATCGAGCTGGGGCAGGTGGAGGCGGCCCTGGCCGCGCTGCCGGACGTGCGGGACGCGGTGGCGCTCGTCGACGGCACCGGGGAGCGGCTGCTGGGCTACGTGATGCCGGTCGCCGGCGCGGTGCTGTCGGGCGACGCGGTGCGCGCGGAGCTGCGCCGCCGGCTGCCCGGCTATCTGGTGCCGGACGTGGTGGTGGTGGTGGACGCGTGGCCGCTGAACACGAGCGGCAAGGTGGACCGGGCCCGGCTGCCCCGTCCCCAGCGGAGGGAGCGGACCGGCTACCAGCCGCCGGAGTCCCCCGCCGAAGAGGCCCTGGCGGCCATCGCGGCGGCGTTGCTCGGGATGGAGCGGGTGGGACGGCATGACGACCTGTTCGAGCTGGGCGGGCACTCGCTGTTCGCGACCCAGCTCGTCGCCCGGGTGCGCCGCGTCCTGGGCGCGCAGCTGGAGTTGAGCGCGGTGCTCCAGTCGCCCACGGTCGCCCAGCTCGCGGCTGGCTTGAAGCCAGGCCAGGCGGGGGTGGACCTGGGCCCTCGCGGAGGCCAGGCGGGTGCCGCCATCGCACCGTCGTTTGGCCAGGAGCGCGTGTGGTTGATGCACAAGCTCAACCCGGGCGCGCGCGCCTACCACACGCAAGCCGTCTTCCGGCTGGCGGGGGCGCTGGACATCGCCGCGCTGCACGCGAGCCTCACGGACATCGTCCGCCGCCACGACGTGATGCGCACCCGCTTCCCCGAGGTGGATGGGGAGCTGCGCTGCGAGCTGGAGCCGCCCTGGGCGGTGGAGGTGCCGCTCCAGGACTTCAGCGGCGTGGGCGAGGACGTGCTGGAGGCCCGGGTGGGTGAGGCGGTCCGCGAGGCGGTCCAGACGCACTTCGTGCTGGCGGAGGGCCGGCCATTCCGCTGGCGGCTCCTGAAGGTGGGCGAGCAGGAGTACATCTTCGTGCACGTCGAGCACCACGTCGTGCATGACGGCTGGTCGTTCAACGTCTTCGTCCGCGAGCTGCTCAACGGCTACGCCGACCACGTGCGCCACGGACAGGTGCGCCGCCCTCCGCTGGCCGTGCAGTACTACGACTACGCGCGCTGGCAGCGGGAGTGGATGGGCACGGAGGCCGCGAACGCGCAGCGCCACTTCTGGCGCCAGTCCCTGGAGGGCACGGAGACGCAGCTCCAGCTCCCGCGCCGCGTGTTGTCCGGGACCCGGCGCTTCCGTGGGGTGGCGCCCCGGATGGAGCTGGACGCGGAGCTCGCGCGACGGTTGCAGGACCTGGCGGACCGCAACCACACGTCGCTCTTCACCACGCTCCTCTCGGCGTTCTTCGTCCTGTTGCACCGCTACACCGGCTCGCGGGACATCCTCGTCGGCACCGCGGTCGCGAACCGGCGCTGGCAGGACACGGAGAGCCTGCTGGGCATGCTCGTCAACACGGTGGTGCTGCGCGGCCGGCTGCACGAAGACCCCACCTTCACGGAGTTCCTGGCGCGGGTGCGGCGCAACACGCTGGAGGTCTTCGACCACCAGGAGCTGCCGTACGAGCACATCTTCGCGGAGTCACCCGCGCGGCATCAGGGCGGGTTCAATCCGTTGATCCAGACGATGTTCAACTTCCATGACTCGTCGGTGGGCTCGCTCGAAGCGTCCCCGCTCGACGTCAACATCGTCGAGGGCCTGAGCAATGGCTCCGCCAAGTTCGAGCTGTCCGTCGTCGCGGTCCCCCTCTACGCCGAACCGGGACACATCAGCCGGTTCGCCGGGGACCTGGTGAGCATTCCCCTCTCCGACGGCCCCGTGCGCTCCAGTCCCCGGTCCTCCCTGAGCGGCATCCTGCTCTCGTGGGAGTTCGACTCCGACCTCTTCGAGGACTTCTTCGTCACCGGCATGCTGTCCGCGTACCAGCAACTGCTGCGCTCCATCACCGCCGCGCCGGACACCCGCGTGTCCCGCCTGGCCTTGATGAACGAAGCGCAACAGCGCGCGCTCGTCAGCGTGGGCGCCAGGATGGAGGCGCCCACGTATCGGGTGCACGACCTGCTGGCCCACTGGACCCGGCTCGCGCCCGACGCTCCGGCGGTGAAGGCGGGCGCCTCCGTGCTGACGTACGCAGCCTTGACGCAACGCGCGGAGTCCCTGGCGCACCATCTGCGAGACCTGGGTGTCGGCCGGGGGGCGCTGGTGGCGGTGTGCCTCCACCGCTCGGCGGAGCTGGTCGTGGCCCAGTTGGGGAGCCTCATGGCGGGGGCGGCCTTCCTCTCGCTGGATCCGAAGGCGCCACCGGCGTACCTGGAGTCGCTCGTCCGGGATGCCGGGGCCCACGCCCTGGTCACCACGGCGGCGCTGACGGACCGGCTCACCTCCCTGCCCACCGTCGTGCTGGATGACCTTCCCCCGAAGTCCGGTCCGCCGTTGCCCTCGGGAAGTCCGTCGGACCTGGCCTACGTCCTCTACACCTCCGGCTCGACCGGCAAGCCCAAGGGCGTCCAAATCGAACACCGCTCGGTCGTGTCGCTCATGCACCGGACGGCCCTGGCCGAGGACCTGGGACCGGGCAAGACGATGCTGGCGATGGCGTCGGTCTCCTTCGACGTCTCGGTGCTGGAGGTCTGGGGGGCGTTGTTGAACGGCGCCGCGGTCCACTTCCTGCCGCCGGTCTGGGACGTGCCCACGCTGGCCCGGTGCCTCATCGAGGAGCGCATCACGCATGCGGTGATTCCTCCCGTGGTGTTGCCCCGATTGGCGGCGGAGGCCCCGGAGTCCTTCACCGCCTTGGATCGGGTGCTCGTGGGCGGAGAGGCCTTTCCCCCGGAGGCGTTCCGCACGCTTCAGCGAGCAGGCTTCACGAAGCTGACGAACGCCTACGGCCCCACGGAGATCACCGTCATGGCGAGCGCCTACAAGCTCGACGAAGGACATGATCCCGAGGCCACGAACGTGCCCATCGGGAGGGCGCTGCTCAATGCCCACGTCGTCGTGCTCGACGCATCCGGGCAGGTGGCGCCGCCGGGCGCCGTGGGGGAGATCTGCATCGGCGGGGACGGTCTCGCGCGGGGGTACCGAAACAGGCCGGAGCTCACCGCGGAGCGGTTCGTGCCGGATCCGCTCTCGGCGCATCCTGGCGGGCGGCTCTACCGCAGCGGAGACCTGGGCCGGTGGCTTCCGGGGGGCATCATCGAGTTCCTGGGCCGCCGCGATGAGCAGGTGAAGGTCCGGGGCTTCCGGGTGGAGCTGGCGGAGGTGCGCGCCGCCCTGGCCGAACATCCCGGCGTGGCGGACACCCTCGCGGTCATCGACTCGCGCGCGGAGGAGCCCCGCCTCGTGGGATACGTGGTGGCCGAGCCGGGCGTCGCGGTATCCGCGCAGGCCGTGCGCGAGGACCTGGCGCGCAGGCTGCCGGGACACCTCGTGCCCTCGGAGGTCGTGGTCCTGGAGGCGTGGCCGTTGACCCCGCACGGAAAGGTGGACCGCTCCCGGCTGCCCACCACGACACAGCGGAGTCCGGAGGCGCCCTTCACGGCGCCCAGGACCGAGACCGAGGTTCGCATCGCGGCGGTGGTCGCGGAGCTGCTGGGCGTGACCCGGGTGGATGTCCACGAGAGCCTGCTCGCGCTGGGCATGCATTCCTTGCAGGCGATGCGGCTGGCCTCGCGACTGGGGCGGATGATGGGGCGTGAGGTCGGGCTCGCGACCATCCTCATGGGACCCACCGTCGCGCAGCTGGCCGCCGCGCTCACCGTGGCGCCCGCCACCACCACCATCAAGCGGTTGCCGCGCGCATGACGACCGCGTTCCCGATGTCCTTCGCCCAGCAGCGGCTGTGCTTCCTGCACCGGATGGACCCCACCGGCGCGGCCCACGCCACGGTCCGCTGCCACCGGGTGGCGGGGCCGCTGGACCCGCGAGCCCTGCGGGAGGCCCTGGACGTGCTGGTGGCCCGGCACGAACCGCTGCGGACCGTCTTCCCATTGGGGACGCAGCAGCACCTCTCGCCGCAGGGGCAGGCCCATGTCCACGTCGTGGACGTGGCGACCGAAGCGGAGGCCCTGCGCCACGCGCAAGCCGAGGCGGCCCGACCGTTCGACCTGGAGCACGGACCGCTGCTGCGGCTCACCGTGCTCCGGCTGGAGCCCCGGACGCACTTCCTGGTCTTCGCGGTGCACCTGCTCGTGGCGGACGGCGGGTCGCTCCAGGTCTTCTCCGAGGACCTGGCCCTCGCCTACCGCGCGGCGGTCCTGGGCGAACCCACGGGCCTGTCCGAGCTGCCCGTGCAGTACGTGGACTGGTCCGCGTGGCAGCGCGAGCAGCTCACCGCCTCAGTGCGCGAGTCCCTGTCGCGCTGGTGGCGTGAGCGGCTGTCAGGCGTCCCCCTCTTCCTGGACCTGGTCGCCCCGCGTCCCGCGCTGGGCCAGGGGCGCCGTGCGCATCGCGTGCTGCCCGCTGCCATTGTGCGGTCCGTGCACGCCCTCGCGAGCGCTGAACGTCAGACGGTGTTCACGGTGCTGGCCGCCGCGTGCGGCCTCGTGCTCGGTCAGCGTGCGGGACGTGAGCGGGTGTTGCTGGGACTGGCCGTGGCCAACCGGGACCTGCCCGAGGTCGAGCGCGTGCTCGGCTTCTTCGTCAACACCGTCGTGCTGGAGGTGGACCTGCGCGGCGACCCCGACTTCCGCCAGCTGCTCACGAGAGTGGCCGCTTCCACGGCGGACGCGTACGCCCACAAGGACCTGCCCTTCGAGCAGCTCGTCCAGGACCTGTCCCCACCCAGGGACCCCACGCGCTCTCCCGTGGTCCAGGTGAACTTCGCCTACCATCCGCCCCACACGGCGGGAGCGCTGGCCCTGCACGGCTGCGAGGTGACGGAGTTGCTGCTGGACCTCCCCACCGCGAAGTTCGAGTTCACCCTGCGGGTCGAGGAGCGCTCCGACGGCCTGTTCACGGTGTGGGCCGAATTCGATGAGAGTCTCTTCGACCTCGCGTTCATCGAAGGGCTGCTGGCGGCCTACGAAGAGGTCCTGCGGGCCCTGAGCCCCGACGCACGCGCGACGAGCCTGCGTCCGCCTCCGACCGCGACGGAGGCACACCTCGCCCGCATCTTCGCCGACGTGCTGAAGGTCGCTTCGGTCGGCCCGTACGACGACTTCTTCCAGCTCGGCGGCCATTCCCTTCAGCTGATTGAAATCGCGGCCCGGGTCCTGACCGAGCTGGACCGGGACCTTGGATTGCGTGAGCTGTATCAGCATCCCACCGTGGCGGGCGCCGCCGCCCTGCTGACCCGAACAGGAGCATCCCGATGAGCATTTCCTATCCGTTGCCCAAGGACTGGCAGCATCCGTTGGAGCCTCCCGCGGAATACAAGCGGTTGAGGCAGGAGGCCCCGGTGTGTCCGGTCCGGCTGTTCAACGGCAACACGCCGTGGTTGGTCAGCCGCTACCAGGACGTGCTCACGGTCCTGAGCGATCCCCGCATGGTCCTGGACTCCACGCTGCCAGGGTTCCCGCACATCTCCGCCTCCTCCGTGGCCCGGCAGGAGCGGACCCTGCCTTTCTTCTTTCGCCCGGACGCGGAGTACCGGGTGCAGCGGGCCATGCTCGTGCAGGAGTTCCTGCCCCGGCGGATGGAGGCCCTGCGGCCGCGAATCCAGCGCACGGTGGATGAGGCGCTCGACGCGATGCTGGCGGGCCCGCATCCGGTGGACCTGATGGCCGCGTTCGCGCTGCCCGTCGCCCTGCGCGTCATCTGCGACCTGCTCGGGGTGCCCCATGACGGCGCGGAGCGCCTGCACGTCCTCAGCCGGACCATCGGCTCCCGGGCGTCATCGCGCGAGGAGGCGACGGCGGCCCTGGCCGGACTGGATGAGGTCTTCCTGGCGCTGGTGGAGGCGAACCTCCGTGAGCCCACGGACACGCTCATCGGTCGCGTCGTGTCCGAGCAGGTGGCGACGGGCAAGCTGAGTACCCCGGATGCCGCCGCGATGTTCCATGCGCTGTTCTACGCGGGCCACGGGCCGCCCGCGTACATGTTCGGCCTGGGCACGCTGGCGCTGCTGCTCGACCCGGGGCAGCTGGAGAAGTTCCGCGCGATGGAGGACCCCGCGGCCATCACCGCGGCCGTCCAGGAGCTCCTGCGCTTCGTCAACGTCTCGCACCTGGGCCGGCAGCGCGTCGCCACGGTGGACGTCACCATTGGCGGCCAGCTCATCCGCGCCGGTGAAGGCATCCTCGCCCAGCCGGACTCCGCCAACCGCGACGAGACGGTCTTCGAGGATCCGGACCGGCTGGACCTCCAACGCGAGGTGCACCGTCACTTCGCCTTCGGCCATGGCATCCACCTGTGCACGGGGCGGGCGCTGTCGCTCATCGAGTTCGAGGTGTTCTTCAAGACGCTCTTCCAGCGCATCCCCACGCTGCGGCTGGCCGTGCCACCGGAGGAGATCCGCTTCAAGAAGGATGAGAACCTGCTCGGCGTGCACGAGCTGCCCATCACCTGGTAGGCGCCGCGAATCAGAAGCCCGCGGCGTCCTCCTGCGACCTCACTGTTCCGCCCGGAGGAGCTCCGTCGGGCTCATGCCCAGGAAGCGGCGCAGGCAGCGGGCCATGTGGCTTGGGTGTGAGAAGCCCGCCTCCATCGCGATCTCCGTCAGGCTCTGGCGCCCTTCCATCAAGCGCAGCCGCGCGCGCTCCACGCGACGCTCCATCACGAACCGATGAACCGGCATCCCCGTGGCCTGTTTGAACAGCGGCTTGAAGTGAGACAGGCTGAACCCCGCCACCCTCGCCAGCTCCGCCAGCGTCAGGTCCTCGTCCAGGTGAGCCTCGATGTACTCGACCACCTGCCGCAGCCGCCACGTCGGCAATGCGTGGCGACGCCTGGGCGCCGGGGCTCCTGTGTGGGATTGCGACGCGACCAACCGCGCGGCGAGCGCCGTCGCCAGGCTGTCCACGAAGAGCCTCCCACCCGGATAGCCATCGTGGTCCTCGGCCTGCATCATCCAGCCGATGCGCTCGACCTGCGGGTCCCGGATGTGGATGGCCGGATCCAGTGCCGCCCCTTGCGCTCCCAACCCCAGGGACTCCGCGGCCTCCCGCATCAGCGCGGGCGTCAGCCGCAGGAGCAACGACCGCGCCGGGCCTGACAACGTCCACCGCGTGCTCGACCCCGCCGGAACCACGCAGAACTGACCGTGGATGCGCGCCCCCTGACGCTCGGCATTCCCCACGCGATACGTCACCGGCACCGGTTCCCCCACGTGCAGACAGAGGACATGGCGGTCATCCACCGGCGAGTCGAACCGCCCGGACGGAACCGGAGACGTGAGCACGTCGAGCAACGGCATGCGCCCCGGGCCAAGGCTCGTCACCAGCGCGGCCGGAAGGCTCGGGTAGCACGAGGGTCGATCGGTCATCGCGGGATCCTTCCCCTTGGGGCTGCCGGGCCGCAACACGGAAGATCATCCGTTCATGCCCGGGAACGGCCAGCGGTGCGCGCGGCGAAACGAGCTCGCCGCAATCATTGGCGCGTTCTCTCCCTCTGGAGTCTTCCCCATGAGCCGTCGGTTCTTCCTCCTCGAGTTCGCGGGCATCGCCCTCGCGGCCAGCACGCTCGGCGCTTGTGCATCCCACCCGGAGCTCCGCTCCACCACGGCTGGCGTCACCGCGGCCCGGGTGACGGACGCGGCGGCCTGGCGCGCGGCGCGACGCTTCGCCCCGCTCTCGTTCGGAAAGATTGCCTACGTGGAGCGCGGCTCGGGTGACGCGGCCGTGTTCCTCCACGGAGCCCCCCTCAATGGCTTCCAGTGGCGCGGCGCGTTCGACCGGCTGTGCGATGTCCGGCGCTGCATCGCTCCTGACTTCATGGGCCTGGGCTACTCGGAGGTCCCCGAGTCCCAGTCGCTGGCCGCCGCCGACCAGGTGGACATGCTCGCGGCCCTGCTCGACTCGCTCGGCGTCTCCCAGGTCGACATCGTCGCCAGTGACAGCGGCGGCGCGGTCGCCCAGCTCTTCCTGGTCAAGTTCCCACAGCGGGTCCGGACGCTCCTCCTGACGAACTGCGACACCGAGCCGAACAGCCCTCCGCCCAAGGTGATGCCAGCCATCGAGATGTCCCGCGCTGGGACGCTCGCGGCCTCCACCGCGGAGTGGCTCACCGACCCGGCCATGGCCCGCTCGACGTTCGGCGCGGCTGTCTTCCAGAACCCCGGCACCCTCACCCAGGAGGTCATCGAGACCTACGCCTCGCCCGTCGTGAGCTCACCGAAGCGGCAGGCGCAGTATCACGCCTTCCACAAGGCGCTGCTCCCCAACCCGCTGGCGGGCATCGAGGCGAAGCTCCTTCGCACCCAGGTCCCGGTCCGCATCGTCTGGGGCGAGAGCGACGACATCTTCTCGAACGAGGACGCGCACTACCTCGACCGCACGTTCCCCGGCTCCCAGGGGATCCGCTTCGTGCCGGGCGGGAAGCTGTTCTTCCAGGAGGAGCACCCCGACATCATCGCGGAGGAAGCCCTCCGTCTGTGGAAGGTCCACTGAAACGGAAACAGCAGGGCCCCTCCGTCAACACCGGAGGGGGCCCGCCGCTCCCGCGCGGCCTGGCGGGAGCGAGCCTCAGGGGCAATGCGTGCAGTAGAAGTAGTCGGTATAGACGGGATAGGCGCTCTCCACGCCCCAGCATGTGGGATTGCAGGACGCATCCAGCTCGCACTGACCGACCTGCCCATCGTCTCGCATGGGGTAGGAATCCCAGTACGTGGTGAGCCTGGGGACGTAGTACTGGGTGCATGCACTTGCCTTCACGGTGTTGTCCTTCTCGGAAATCACCGCGGGCGGGCGCGCTTCGTTCCCGGTGCCTTCCAGGCTGGAATCGCCTCCGCACGCGACCAGCCCCGACGCCAGGAACGCAGACACTGCCAGGAAATGCCTCATGGGGCCTCACCTCTTGAAAGGAACTCTGGAAGAGGCCCACATGTTCGCTCATCCCCACCCCAGACGGAAATGCCGCACAGCCGACGGACCGTGAGGATTTGATTCAAAGGCCGCACATCGACGAAGTGCCGGTCGTCAAGGCCATCCGTGACGACCCGCTGGAAGGTGAGCTCCGCGGGGTCCGCGTGGAACACCTTGCTCACCGCCAGGAGGGAAGGGCGCAGCGCGCTGACTTCTGCTTCCCCGGTCTGCTCCTTCCCGCCGAGCTGGAGCTGGCCGAGGTTCCCATTCGCGAACGTGGGCACATGGCCCTCTTCGGCGCCCACAACCTGGAGCGAGACCCCGAAATCGATGCGCGGTCATCATGTGCGCGGTTGTCTCCTCACGCTCCAGGGTAGGACCGCGCGGATGAGGGTTTCGGACGTTTCGCGACCCCGCGGGGCATCAATCACTTTGAGTCAGAAGGCGTTACTTCACTGGGAAGGCCGCGCCAGCGTTGCCTTCCCGGCTTCTGGCCGAAGCTGGTAGTGCCACCCCCGGGGGACCCATGTCGCTGAAGCTCCTGTCGCGGACGGTCGTGTCCGCCTGCGTGCTGTTCCTGCTGTCGGCGTGCCAGAGCGCGGGCAATCCCATACCGTCACCCGGTGACACACCCTGCCGTGGCACCGCGTCCGTACCGACAGCCGTGCGCGAAAAGTTCCTCACGGTCGCGAAGCCGGTCCCCGGTGAGTACGTCGTCGTGCTCAAGGAGTCCCGGGAAGGGGACGTCGCGCCGGCGCCGGGGGTGGTCGCGCGGAGCCTCACCGAGCGCTTCGGCGGCAAGGCCTTCCACGTGTACGCGCACGCGCTGCGGGGCTTCGCTGCGCGCATGAGCGAGAAGGAGGCCCGTGCCATGTCCGCCGCGTCCGAGGTGGAGTACGTGCAACAGAATGGCGTGGTGACGCTCGACGGGAGCCAGGCCGATGCGACGTGGGGGCTCGACCGCATCGACCAGCGCGACCTGCCGCTCAATCAGCTCTACGAGTACCAGACGCAGGGTCGGGGCGTGCACGTGTACGTCATCGACACGGGCCTGCGTCCCACACACCAGGAGTTCGCCGGGCGGGCGGACATCGCCTTCGATGCCGTCGACGACGGTCGCAACGGCGTGGACTGCAACGGCCATGGCACCCACGTGGCCGCCACGGTGGGCGGCAACATGTATGGCATTGCCAAGAGTGCGTCGCTGCACGCCGTGCGCGTGCTGAACTGCGAGGGCTCCGGGACGACGGCCGGCGCGGTGGCGGGAGTGGACTGGGTGACCGAGCACCACCAGTCCCCGGCGGTGGCCAACATGAGCCTGGGCGGCGGGGAGGACGCGGTCCTCGACGACGCCGTGCGCCGCTCCATCGCGTTGGGCGTGACGTATGTGCTGGCGGCGGGCAACGAGAACCAGGACGCGTGCAAGCGCTCTCCGGCGCGCACCGCCGAGGCCATTACCGTGGGTGCCACCACCCGCGTGGACCGGCGGGCGTCCTTCTCCAACCATGGCGACTGCGTGGACGTCTTCGCGCCCGGCGAGGGCATCCTCTCGGCCTGGGCCAGCGATGACACGGCGACCCGAACGCTGAGCGGCACGTCCATGGCCACCCCGCATGTCACCGGCATCGTCGCGCTCTTCCTGGAGGCGCATCCCTCCGCCGCGCCGCAGGAGGTCATCGCCGCCATGACGGGCAACGCCACGCCGGACAAGGTGGCCAACCCCGGGCACTGCTCGCCGAACCGGATGGCCTACTCGGGCTTCATCGCACCCCTGCGGGCCCCCACGGTCCGGAACAGCGGGGAGTAGGCACGTCCTGCGTCCGCGCTCACGCGAACTGTCGTCCCCTTCCGCTCTCTGCTCCAAAGCGGAGCCCATCTGTGCACGGGGCGTCACGGGAGGCGTCGTCCCCGGCCTTCCGGCGCCGGTCCGTAGTAGGAACGCGCCGATGTCCGACCTCGACGACTCCTCGCTCCTGGAACTGCTGGACCTGACCTTCGACGCACTCTGTGCGTCCCGCGTCTCGGATTGGGTGGACCCCGACCGGGTTCTCGCCGCGGTCGACCTCGCCCTGGCGCCCGAACGGGTGACGGGCTGGCATGCCCGGCTGGGCATCCCCCTGCGCACGCGCCTGCTCGCGCGCGCGGCGAAGAGCGGCATCAAGCTGGGCGCGTGGCTCCCCGCCGAGGCCACCACGTCCCTGACGGCGCTCCTGGGCCAGCCGGTGCACCTGCCTCGCAAGGCCATCGATGAAATGGTGGCGTCCGAGCAGGTGCGGGAGACCGTGCGCACCACGCTCCAGGAGACCCTGTCGTCGCTGGTGAGCAAGGTCATCGCGGGAGCCCCCGGGACGGGCGGCTCCGGGCTGAGGGATGCGCTGAGCTGGGGCGCGCGAGCGGCGGCCTCGGCGGGCAAGGGAATCCTGGGGGGCCTGGGCGGCAGCTTGCAGGACCGCGTGCGCGAGGTCATCGACGGCTCCATGGCCCTGGTGCAGCGGCGGATCGCCGAGCGGCTCGCCAGCGAGGAGACCGCCCGCGCCCTGGGGGCACGGCGCCTGAAGCTCTTCCTGTCCACCCTGGAGAAGACAGAGGCCGAGGCCGCGCAGGCGTTGGGCCGGGTGCCCCACGAGCACCTCGACTCCCTGGCGCCCCAGGTGATTGCGCACAACCTCGCGCGCCCCGAAGTGCGCGAGGGGCTGAAGGCCGAGCTCCACGCCGTCCTGGAGGACCTCTCACGGCACACGGTGGGGGAGCTGCTCGAACAGGCCGGGCTGCGGGACGCGACACGCCAGTGGCTGCACGCGCACGGACTGCCCTTCGCGCGCACGCTGGCACACTCCGCACCCTTCATCGCCTGGCGGCGTTCCGGGCCGTAGGCCGCGCCGATGAATGGCTCACAAGCCCGTGCGCGGAATCGCAGTGCGGAAGAGAATGGCGCCCGTGCTGCCTTGGTCGAAATTCGGGCCCTGACAAGTCATTCCCAAGCAAAATGTGGCCGGGGGCCTGGCTCCTGGTCCTGGAGTGGGGACCGGACATGATAGAGGGGCCCCCATGTTTCCTGAATCCGGGCTTCGCAACCTCGCTGCCGTCGCGCTGACGACCGTCGCGACCCTGGCCTCCGCGGCCGGGACGCCCCTTCCGGCGCAATCCGCCTTCTTCCTGACCCGGAGCGAGAACCGGAACCAGGTCCACTACGCCCTGCGCCTGGACGAGGCCTGCCGCCCCGTGGGGACGCGTCCCGTCCAGGTGTACTGGCGGATGTTGGAGCGCGGGGCCTCGGAGGTGGAGGAGCTGCTGGACATCGAGCAGCCCGTCTATGGGCTGGAGGATTCGCAGCCGGTCGACGCCACCGCGGAGGGCTGGCGCGTGCGGGTGCGCCTGCGGGCCTTTCCCTCGCGCCCCATCGACATCACCACCGCGCGGGTCGACGGCCGATGCCAGGTCCAGGCGTGGACGAAGCTGGGCAACAGCGTCTCCCGGCTGGAGCACGTCTTCGTGAAGACGTCCTGGCCCTTCTCGGTCGACTTCGTGCGGCTGGATGGTGTGAGCCCGGAAGGGCAGCCCGTCCATGAGCTGATTCGCCAGCCGTGAGTTCCGAGCGCTCTCCTCCGCTAGCAGGTTGAACAGCGTGAGCCCGCTCGGTCGCCGCATGCGACGGAGGGCCCGGAAAACGGGGGCCCGCTTCCTCCCACCGTGAGGTGTTGTCCTCCGGCGACCGCGTCCTCAGCCTCCTCGAAGGCGGGCACTCAGCCCTCGCAGGAGACAAAGCCATGAGAGCAGGACACAGTACTCACTTCGGATTCGCCCTGATCGTTGGAGCAATGCTGTTCGCCGCGGGCTGCGCCTCGACGAGCGTCGGCAAGACCTGGAAGAGCCCGGCACTCGCTCAGCTCCCCCCCGTCAAGAAGGTCGTTGTCGTGGCGATGGTGCCGAGCGACGCTACCCGGCAGCAGCTCGAACAGGAGTTGGTGTCGAAGCTGTCGGAGAAGGGAGTCCAGGCCGTCAAGAGCTCCGACGTCCTCCCGGCGGGAGCGAAGCCTGACAAGGAAACGCTCCGGAGCGCCATCGAAGGCAAGGGTTATGACGGCATCCTGGTGGCCCGCTTCGCCGGGATCCATGAAGATGTCAACGCCGCTCCCTCCATGTCCTACTACGACTACGTCGGGTTCTACGGGCCAACGGCCTACTCCGTGACGGAGGAGGCGCGGATGCAGGTCAGCCTCTTCGACGCCCGAAGCGACAACGGACAGCTGCTCTGGAGCACGAACACCAAGACCTACGAGCCCTCGGACGTGCAGAAAGAGGTCCCGGGCCTCGCGAATGCCATCGTCAAGAGCATGGCCAAGGACCACGTGGTGGGGAGCGCGAGCTGACGCAAGGACGCCAGCCACGCAACGGCGGCTTTCAATGCAGGGGAGGCGGAACCGGGAGCGCATGGGAGGGGCCAAGGCCCTGTGGATCCACCGCGCGCGCCAGGTCCGCCTCCTCGCTGCTTCCCGTCGAATCCCTACCAGGTCCCTCAGCGGTCGTCGCCGTCGCGCCCCGCGGACGCGGGAACCGCAGGACTGACCTCCTGGCGCCCGCCCGTCAGCACCCAGGCGCGCTGACTGGGGGCGAAGCGAGGCGCCAGATAGCCATCGTTGATCTCGCGAGTCACCGCGAAGCGATTGAACGCCGTGGCGGGGATGAACAACCGCGTGTTGTCCGCGAAGCCATCCGAGGCGGCGTCGACGTCCCCCTCGGCGGCCGAGACGACGCCGTCACCATTCATGTCGACCCTCGCGACCTCCCGGGCATAGGCCTTGAAGAGGCGGCGGTCCAGGTTCCGCTCCCAGGGCATGAACGACGCCAGCCGGACATAGACATCCAGGAAGATTTCGTTGGCGAGCCCGCTTGGGATGAATCGCTGGCGGAACTCCCGCTGGGAATCGATGTCCGCGTCGAAGAGGTCCGGATCGCGAGGGCGATATGGGCTGTCTCCATACTCTTGCGGAAAGTTCTTCACGCCCAGGGGCCCCGAGCCCGGGATGATTGACTTCAGCAAGCCAATCTCACCGTCCTCGAAGGCGTCAGGAGGCGCTCCAATCCTGTCGGGGAAGCCACCGGTGAACGGCAGCTCGTAGAGCGGGTGGACCCAGTTCGTGGTGTAGTTGAACTCCCAGTAGTTGTGCACGTCCAGTTGCTGCATGGCGTTGTACGCCCCCATGCTGAGCTGGATGGGGACGACGTTGCTCTGGATCCACGGGAAGCGATCGTTCTCGCTCGGGAACCGGACGGCCTTCCCATCCGTCGTGAAGAGATTCCCGGGGACATTGTTGTGGTGTCCGATCTTCGCCAGCATCGCGGCATCGGCCGGGGTCATCGTGCCGAACCGGGCATGCCCGTCAGGGCGCGCGGGCGCGACTGGCGGGACGACCAGGTCGTGGATCATCCAGCCCTCGTACCACCCGCTCTCGTTGTTGATGACGAAGAGCCCGGAGATGTCCGTGAAGACGTCGATGAAGGCACGGACGTCGTTCGGGTCGGTGGGCAGCCCGGGCTTCGGCTCGACGACGAGACGTACCGACGCGATGGTGGGCAGCCCGCAGTTGCCGCCCGTGGCCGTCAACATCGCGGTGTCATTGACGCCGGGGATGATGCTGACGAAGACGTTGCGCTCGAAGCCATTGGTATCCAGCAGGTAATACTGGAAGAGCTGGCTTGGCGTGTCCGCCTCCGCGAAGACCTGCATGGGGAGGAAGGTGTGCGGCCGGCTTGCGATCCGGAGGAGCCGCTCCTTCAGCGGCGTGGGCAGTGCGACGACGTCGCCACGGTTGGCCACGGTGGCCACATCCGCGTCGGCATTCGGGTTGGGATGACACGGCGGCGGCGGTTGCTCCGCGTGAGCCTGATGAAGCGGGAGACATGGGGTCGCCAGCGCGAGCGATGCGATGGCACCCATGGCGCGTCTGCGCACCTGCTTGAGCGGAGAGACAATGAGGGGAGCTTGCACTTCGAGCCTCCTTCGGGCGGCGTGCCAACCGTGAACGAAAGAGGGCAAGCGGCTGCCTGCCCATCTTCCTGGACTGCGCCGAGGATCTATTCCCTGTCCCTCTGGATGCTCAGTGTCCGCGTGTCCCTTCTTCGTGAGAGGAATGCAACGGACGGGGGGCCCTGGCGCGCTGACTGAACCCTCGCATTCCGCCGCCGGGCCTTCCGCGGCCCCCGGGCTTCACGCGGAACCCGCACCTCCAGTAGCATGGGGGACAGAACCTCCCGGCCTCTTGGGGATGCCGGGTGAGCTTCTCCAGGATCGAATCATGACCCGTCGCATTGGGGGCGCCGGAACAGGCCCATCGCCGCTCTCGCGGTCCGCAGGCACACCTCCTCCTCCGCCCAAGGCGGCGCAGAAGAACACGGCCGCGACCGAGCCCAGCAACCTCCGCGAGGCCCGCTACGAGAGCCGCTTCGAGGAAGCGGACACCGCCCGTCCCAAGCCCCAGGCGGAGGGCGCCAAGGCCGGTGCCGCGGCCGGCGCCAAGGCCGGTGCCGGGGCGAGCCAGGACACCTCGAAGCTGGGCGCGGACGTCCGCAAGACCCTGGATGAGCAGCTCGCGCTCCATCCGAAGAACAGCGCGGCCTGCAAGACGCTCAACGCGCTCGCCGCCTCCCCCGGCTTCCAGGGGATGAAGCCGGCGGATCAGCAGAAGCTGCTGCGCTACGTGGGCGGCACCAACCGCGACCTGTCCGGGCCCGCGCGCGCGGCGCTGGACAAGAAGCTGGGCACCGACGCCTACAAGAAGGCGGACGCGGGCAAGCAGACCGCGCAGCTCCAGAAGTTCCTCACCGACCAGCCGGCCACGCCGGACGTGGTGTCGCCCCAGAAGGACGCCTTCAAGGACAAGCGGCTGCCGTACAAGCTGCACGGGCCCACGAAGGCGAAGGACATCGAGTTCCAGGGCGGCAAGGCCGACGCCGTGAAGTACGAGGTGGAGGTGGACGGCAGGAAGATCCCCGTCTACCTGCCCAAGAAGATGGACAAGACCACCACCCACAGCATCGACGAGGTGGCCAAGGGGCTCGCCGCGCTGCCCAAGTCCAGCCGCGCGCTCGTCAAGGAGGTGCTGGTCGAGGGCAAGCCGAACCCCGACGACGCCTACTGGGCCAAGGAGTACAACGACCCCAACTTCTCCTCGTACATGACGGCCGGCGCCGACGGCGTCATCAACGTCTATCCGAGCAAGCCGAAGCAGTCGCAGGACTACCTCGACGGCACGATGATCCACGAGACGGGCCACACGCTCTCCATGAAGACGTGGGGCTCCGACGACAGCGACAAGCGCTGGGATGGCTGGAAGGCCGCGGTGAAGAGCGACGGCATCGTGCCCTCGAAGTACGCGAAGGCGTCCGTGGGCGAGGACTTCGGCGAGACGCTCCAGCTCTACCAGCAGGTGAAGGGCACGTCGCAGGAGGCGGAGGTCCGGGCGATGATGCCCGAGCGCTTCAAGATCATCGACTCACTGGTCGCCGGGAAACCGTGACGCGCGGAAATGAGAGGAGCTTCAGGTCATGAGTGAGCCCAAGCATCCGGGGACCATCCAGTTCATCGACGGCGCGACGAAGGAAGTCACCAAGACCGTCGACGCCAAGGAGGTTCCCCCCTCCATCCGCTTCGCGAAGAACGAAGCGGGCGAGCTGGTGCCGGTCGTGAAGATCGTCGCCTTCCAGGAAGGAGACCGCCGGACCCTGCGGGAGTACGGGCCGGAGGGCCAGTTCCTCCGCTCCACGGTGCAGCTGCGGAACCCCTCCCGGTGAGCCGGGGCAGGGTCCACGCCTCGCGGAGCCCCTTCGCGGCGCTGGTGGTCGCCAGCGCGCTCGCCTGCACCCGCCCCGCCGCGGCGCCGCCCCCGCCCGCGGCGGCGCCCGAGCAGCCCGCACCGCCCGCACCGCCCGCACCGCCCTCGCGACCCCTGGTCGCGCCGGGCATCTACAACGGCCGGCCGCCGCGCCACGTGGGCCTGTTGCAGTTGAAGGTGCGGGAGGACGGGACCGCGACCCTCCTCTACGTCGTGTCCGTCCACCTGCCTCCCGTGGAACTGGAGCGCCGGGAGGTGCGGCTGGAGCCGGGGCCGGAGGGCCGCGTCTGTCTGAGCCCGGAGCCCGAAGCGCTGGAGCCTTGTCTGACGCTCGCCCCGGACGGGAGCTTGAACGTCCGGACCCGCGAGGAGGACGCGGAAGGACTCCCCGTCCTCCTGCGGCGTGAGCCCTCGCCGTAGCCCTGCCGGGGGAAGACCTCCGGCGGCGGGGGAAGGTGTTTCAGTTCGTGGGTGTTTGCGCCGTCAGGAGGCCGATCCGAAGGAAAGACCATGTCCCCTGCCCGCCGCCCCTACGACGATGACGCGGAGCTCACGCGACGCGGTACGTGCTGGAGCACTGCGGCGAGCTCATCACCCCCTTTGAGCACCGGGTGCGAAGGTCCCTCCTGATTCGCTACGAGGAGCGGCCCCTGCTGGAGCCTCCGAGGGTTCGCCAGGGGTACTTCCTGGACGACCTGGAGGTGAACGCGGCCCTCGAGGGTGGCATGCCGGCGTTCCTTCGAGGGGGGCGGGACCGCATCCTGAGGGAGCACGCGGACACGGTGTTCATCCACCGGTGTGAGCGGTGCCGGAGCATCCTGGCGACACCCCGGGCGCGGCAGTGCCTGTGGTGCGGCCATGACTGGCATTGACGACGGAAGCGGTCAGGGGGCTTTCGGCGGCTCGGCCGCGGGCAGGGCGGGCGCGGCGGCGGGGCGGGCGACACGGGTGACACGACCGCCACGATGTTCCCGGAACTGGCTCCGCTCGACTTCGCCATGGCGCTCCCCCTGGCTGGACGCGCGAAGGTTGGCCCAGGGCTTCACCCACCCCCAACGGCCCCCGGTCAACACGCCTCGACCCCTCGGTGCGCGCGGCGTCCTGCCGTCCTCGACAGGCCAGGCGTCAGGCCGGCGCGGCGGTCGCCTCGCTGTCACGCGGTGAGAGTGCGTGGACGCTGTCCAGCGCGCGCGCCACGTCCGCGTCATGCGTGACGACCACCAGGCCACGCCCGTGTGCCTTCATCCCATCGAGGTCTCGCATCACGCGCGCGGCGGTGCGCGGATCCAGGTGCTCGGTGGGCTCATCCAGCAGGAGCCAGGGGGCCTCTGAAAGCCAGGCGCGCGCGAGGAGGACGCGCCGTCTCTCGCCTCCCGAGAGGGCCTCGCCGCCGCGGCCGAGGGGCGTGTCGAGCCCCTGCGGCTGCCGCGCGTACCAGTCCCCCAGACCTGCCTTGTGAAGCGCCGCGACGGCCTCGTCGTCGGTGAGCGTCGCGCGCACGACCCGGAGGTTCTCCCGCAGGGTGGTGTCGAAGAGGTGCGCATCCTCGGCCGAGCAGTGCAGCAGCTCGACCCGGCGTTGCTCGCTCACGTCCGCCAACGAAACCTCGCCGAGCTTCACCACTCCCGCCTTCGCAGGGAGGTGCCCCGCCAGGCTGAGCAGCAGCGTCGTCTTCCCGCTCCCGCTGGGCCCGGTGAGGGCGAGCGACCTGCCTCGACGCACGGTGAGGTTGATACCCGAGACCGCCGCGCTTCGGTCCGGCCAGCCGCACGCGAGCCCCTCCGCGCGCAGGTGGGCCGCCGGAGCGGGGGAGGGGAGCGCGGTGGCCGGGTGCTCCGCCTCGGGCATCTCGAGGAACGGAAGCAGCCGCCGGGCCGCCTCGGTCGAGCGCAGCAGCTGGGTCAGCGCCGCGGGCATGGACTGGAGGGCCTCGAACGCACCGAGCGGCACGAGCACGACGACACAGAGCTCCACCTGCGAGAGCGCTCCGCGTCCAAGCGCCGCGAAGCCGAGGACGAGCGCCGCCCCCACGCTCGCGCTCCACGCGCCGTGCATCAGGAAGGTCGCGGCGGCGGTCCATCGGGCAGCCCGCGCGGAGAGCCGCTCCAGAGACAGGTCGTCCGCGCGCAGCGCTCCCAGCAACACCCGCGCCTGTCCCGAAACCTTCCACTCCGCCGCGCCTTCGAGCAGCTCCAGCGCGGTGGCCAGCTGATGCGACCGGGTGTCCGACGACGCCTTCTCCAGGAGGGCCAGCGCGCGCGCACCCATCCAGGGTGCCACGCCCCCCGCGATGGCCAGGCTCACCGCCAGGGCCCCCGCCGCCGCCGGAAGGAAGAAGGCGAGCAGGACGACGCTGCCGACGCCGACACCCACCGCGATGGCCATGGGCACGAGCGCGCGGATGACCGCCTCGCCCACCGCATCCACGTCGCCACCGAGCCTCGCGACGAGGTCCCCGCGCTTGAGGCCCAGGACCCGGGTGAGCGGCCCGCGCGCGAGCGCGTCCACGAGCCGGGCCCTCAGCCGCGCCACGCCATGAAAGGCCACGTCGTGCGCGACGAGCCGGTGGGCGTAGCGGAGGCCCGCGCGGGAGAGCCCCAGGGCCCGCACGCCGACGATGGCGAGCGTGAGGTCGAGCACGGGCGGCATCTCGGCCGCGCGCGCGATCAGCCACGCGGACAGCGCCCCCAGCGCCGTCGACGCGAAGAGCGCGGCGGTCCCGAGCGCGACCGCGAAGCCCACCGTGCGGGGACGGAGCCCAAGCTCCGGCAGCACCTGACGCAAGGGATGACGGCTCATGCGGCCTCCGCGAGGGTGTCCGGGGAAGGGGCTTGCGAGTGGAGCGTGAGGACCTCGTCCGCGATGGCCAGCGTTCGCGCGCGGTGGCTGACCAGCAGGAGGGTCGTCCCCTGCCGGGCGCGCCGCTTCAGCGCTTCGAGGACGCGCTGCTCGGAGACTTCATCCAGGTGCGCCGTGGGCTCGTCCAGGAGCAGCAGCCGCTCGTCGCCCGCGAGGACCCGGGTGAGCGCGAGCCGCTGCCGCTGCCCGAGCGAGAGCCCCTGGCCGTCCCGCCCCAGCTGCGTGTCCCAGCCTTCGGGCAGCCGCGCGACGACGGCATCGAAGCCGGTGGCCTCCGCGGCGGCCGACAGGGCGGAGTCCGCGATCACGCGCCCCCGGCAGACGCTCTCGCGCACCGTGCCAGGCTCCAGATGGAGCCGCTGGGGCAGCCACGCGAGCTGGGCCCAGTAAGTCGTCAGGTCGAGCGACCCGAGCGGGAGCGCCGCCGCGCCTTCGGGCCGCAGGAAGACGCCCCCGCGCGTGGGCGGCAGGAGCCCGAGCACCACCGCCAGGGCCGTGCTCTTGCCCGCGCCGCTCTCCCCTCGCAACCCGAGGATGCGGCCCTGTCCCAACGGCAGCGCGAACGACAGCCCCTCCGGTGCGTGGCACCCGGCGTCGCGCGTGGCGACCGAGACGTCCCGCAGCTCCAGCGTCCCCGAGGTGAGCGGGGGCGCCGCGAGCGTGCCGCGCGCGGGCTGGGGGGCTTCGAGCCGCGCGATGGCCTGCGCCGCCGCCTCGGCGCCCTCCGCGGACGCGTGGAAGAGCGCGCCCACCTGACGCAGCGGCGCGTAGACCTCGGGCGCGAGCAACAGCACGAAGAGGCCCGTCTCCAGCGGCATCGCGCCTTCGAGCAGCCGCAGGCCGATCCCCACCGCCACACTGGCAATCGAAAGCGTGGCGATGAGCTCCAGCACGAAGCTGGAGAGGAAGGCGCGCCGCAGCGCCTGGAGCGTGGTCCGCGCGTGCGCCTCGCTCAGCCGAAGGACCTGGGCCGCGACGCCCCGGTGCCGGCCGAGCGCCCGCAGCGTGGCGAGCCCGGTGATGAGGTCCAGCACCCGCGCGCTCAGCTGCTGCATGCTCGCGAGCTGCCGCACCGTGGCCTCGCGCGTGAAGCGGCCCACCAGGACCATGAAGAGCGGGATGAGCGGCAGCGAGCCCGCCATCAGGACCGCGGAGACCGGATCCGCGCGCCACACACAGACGAGCAGGGCCGGCGTCGCCAGCGCCGTGAGCAGCAGCTGCGGCACGTAGCCTTCGAGATACGGCTGCAGCGCGTCCAGCCCACGCGTCGCCAGCTCCACCTGCGCCACCCCGCCGGCCGAAGTGCCGTCCCGCTCCGACCGGGACGCCAGCCGCGCGAGCAGGCCTGCTCGCAGCTGCGCGATGACCCGGTGCGCGCTCCGCTTCCCCGTCCACTCCTGGAGCCCCGCCAGCGCCGCGCGCAGCAGCCACACGCCGCCCAGCCAGAGGAGGGCTTCGGGGCCTGCGGCCACCTCGCGCGCATGCCCCAGCAGCCGCGCCAGCCCCCGCGCCTGCAGGACCGTGAGCGCGACCATCCCGAGCCCCAGGCCCGCGGTGAGCAGCACGTAGCGCCGCGCGGCGCTCGCGTGCCGCAGGAGCTTCGGGTCGAGCGGCTTCATGGGACGCTCAGCCCTCTCCCAGCGCCGGGGTGAGCTCGTCGACGGTGACGCGCTGGCGGAAGACCCAGTACGTCCAGCCCTGGTAGGCCAGCACGAACGGCACCAGCGCGACGGCGACGTAGGTCATGATCCGCAGCGTGTAGGGGGTGCTCGACGCGTTGTGGACGGTGAGCGAGTGCGCCGGCTCCAGCGCCGGCATCACGTCCGGAAAGAGCGAGCCGAAGAGCAGCACCACCACGCCCGCGATGGCCAGACAGCTGAAGGTGAAGGACCAGCCCTCCCGCTCCCGCCAGACGCTCAGCGCCGCCGCCCCCAACGCCAGGGCCACGAACCCCAGCACCGGCCACGTCCACGCCACCGAGTACTGCACCTGCGTCCACAGTCCGAAGGCCCCGCTGACTCCCAGCGTGGGCAGCGCCATCCGCTTCGCCCAGCCGAGCGCCCGCGTCCGCAGTGGGCCCTGGGTCTTCAGCGCGACGAAGACCGCGCCGTGGCTGAGGAAGAGCAGGGTGGTGGCCAGGCCGCCGAGCAGCGCGAAGGGGGAGAGGAGGCCGAGGAACGTCCCGGTGAACTGATGCTTCGCGTCCAGGGGGACCCCGCGCACGATGTTCGCGAAGGCGACGCCCCAGAGCAGCGCGGGCACCCACGACCCCACCTGGATGGCCTGCTCCCAGCGGCGCTGCCACAGGGGGCTGTCCAGCTTGGCCCGGAACTCGAGCCCGATGCCGCGCACGATCAACGCGACGAGGATGAGGAAGAGCGGCAGGTAGAAGCCGGAGAAGAGCGTCGCGTACCACTCCGGGAAGGCCGCGAACGTCGCGCCGCCGGCGGTGAGCAGCCACACCTCATTGCCATCCCAGACCGGGCCAATCGTGCGCAGCACCGCGCGGCGCTCCGCCGGGGTCTTGCCCAGGATGGAGAGCCACATCCCCACGCCGAAGTCGAAACCTTCGAGCACGAGGTAGCCCGTCCACAGGACCGCGATGAGACAGAACCAGAGTGTATTCAGTTCCATGATTTTCTATCGATGTCAGGCAAGAGGGGCCGGAGCTCAGTAGCCAAACGAGAGCGGCGCGGTTTCAGGGTGGCTGTCTTCGCTCGCGACGGGTGCCGGATGTTTCAGGCTCGCACGGACGAAGTGCCGCATCAGGTAGAACCAGACCGCCGCCAGCGCCCCGTAGACGCAGGTGAAGCCAATCAGCGTCGTCCACACCATGGCGGGCGACACGGCGGTGGACACGCCGCTGGCCGTCAACAGGCGGAGCGCGTCCACCCCGTTGGGATTGGGGGCCACCAGCCAGGGCTGCCGTCCCATCTCGGTGAAGATCCAGCCAAAGGAACACGCGAGGAACGGGGTGGGCAGCGCCGCGAGGCTGAGCCGGGCGAGCCGCTCCGAGTTGCTCGCCACGCCTCCCCGCGTGAGCCAGAACCCGACCAGCGCCAGCGCCGCGCTCCCCACGCCCAGGCCAATCATCAGGCGGAAGGACCAGTAGGTGACGGCGAGGTTCGGCGCGTAGTCCTGACCCGCGCCGTAGCGCTCCTCGTAGCGCTTCTGGACGTCGTTGACGCCCTCCAGCGGTGCCTGGAAATCACCGCTCGCGAGGAAGGACGTGAGGCCGGGAAGCTCCAGCAGGTGGCGCACGCCCCGGCAGTCGTTGTTCAGGTCTCCCACCGCGAGCAGCGAGAAGGGCGCCCCCGCGCGGCCGTCGCAGAGCGCCTCGGCCGCGGCCATCTTCATGGGCTGCTGCTGGAACATCAGCTTCGCCTGGGCATCCCCGCTCACCGCCACGCCGAGGCCGGAGACGATGACGGTGACGAGCCCGAGCCGCAGCCCGCCGCGAAAGGTCTGGGCCTCCGTCGCTTCACCTGCCTGGCTCGAGCGCACCATCAGCCAGCCGCAGATGCCCGCCACGAAGGTGCCCGCGACCAGGAAGGCGGAGGTCACCGTGTGGGGGAAGGCCACGAGCGCCGTGTTGTTGGTCAACACCGCCACGATGTCCGTCATCTCCGCGCGCCCGGTGGCGGGGTTGAAGTGCGCCCCGACGGGGTGCTGCATGAAGGAGTTGGCCGCGAGGATGAAGTAGGCCGAGAGGTTCACGGCGAAGGCCACCAGCCAGATGGAGGCGAGGTGCAGCCCGCGCGGCAGCTGCTTCCAGCCGAAGATCCAGAGGCCCAGGAAGGTGGATTCGATGAAGAAGGCCGCCAGCGCTTCCATCGCGAGCGGGGCGCCGAACACGTCGCCCACGAAGCGCGCGTACTCGCTCCAGTTCATTCCGAACTGGAACTCCTGGACGATGCCCGTCACCACGCCGAGCGCGAAGTTGATCAGGAAGAGCTTGCCGAAGAGCCGCGTCAGCCGGAGCCATGCCGGCTTGCGCGTCACCACCCAGAGTGTCTGGAGCAGCGCGACGAGCGGTGCGAGCCCGATGGTGAGCGGGACGAAGATGAAGTGATAGACCGTGGTGATTCCGAACTGCCATCGCGCGAGTTCAAGGCTGGTCATGACGGAGGGGCGTCATTGCAATTGCCCCGCCGTTCACGACGCCTCGGGTGCGCCCTGGAGCCTGCGCAACAGCTGCACCGCCCCCCGTGGACCCGCGCAGATTCTGCGCTCCGTCGCCAACGCGCCCGGGACCGCCGTCACACCGTCCGGGAAAAGCGGGGCTTCGCGGCCCTGGCGAGGTGGGCGTCGAACACCATCGCCACGTTGCGCACGAAGAGGCGGCCGAGCGCCGTCAGCTCCAGCTGCGTACCGTCGCGGACCAGGAGGCCGTCCGCCTCGAAGGCGCGCAGCCGCTCCAGCTCCGGGGCGAAGTACGTCGCGCCCTCGTCGCCGAGGTCCGTCCAGAAGTTGCACATCAGCTGGGTGATGACGGCGCGGCGGCGCCGGTCGTCGTCGGTGAGGACGATGCCGCGCTCGGTGGCGAGGCGTCCCTCGGCCACCCGCGCGTAATAGGACGGCAGCGGTCGCACGTTCTGGGCATACGCTCCGCCCACGTCGCTGATGCCGGTGCTGCCCAGCGCCACCACGTCCGACGCGGCCTTCACCGTGTAGCCCTGGAAGTTGCGCCCCAGGCGGCGCCCGGCCTGTGCCCGCGCCAGCTCGTCCTCGGGCACCGCGAAGTGGTCCATGCCGATGGGCCGGTAGCCCGCCGTCAGGAAGGCCTCGCACGCGGCGCGGAACAGCTCCAGCTTCGTGCGTGCGGCGGGAAGGGCCTGCGCGGGCATGCGCTTCTGGTGCTTCAGCACGTCCGGCATGAAGGCGAAGGAGTAGACGGCGAGCCGGTCCGGCCGCATCTCCAGCACCGCCGCCAGCGTGCGGGCCCAGCGCTCCGCGTCCTGGTGGGGCAGGCCGTAGATGAGGTCGAAGTTCACGCCCGTGAAGCCCAGCGCGCGCGCATGCTCCAGCAGCGCGCGCGTCTGCTCGGGCGTCTGGAGGCGGTTCGTCGTCTGCTGCACCAGGGGGTCGAAGTCCTGGAGCCCCATGGAGACGCGGTTGAAGCCCAGCTGGCGCAGCAGCGACAGCTGGCCCGGCGTGGTCAGCGCGGGGTGGACCTCGATGGCCACCTCCGCGTCTGGCAGCGGCGTGAAGCGGCGGGTGAGCTCCGTCCACAGCCGCTCCAGCTGCGCCTCGGTGAGGAACGTGGGCGTGCCGCCCCCCCAGTGGAGCTGCGACAGGCCGCGCCGCTCGCCGAGCCGCCGGGCGACCAGGTCCATCTCCATGACGAGGTGGTCGAGGTACCGGTCCGCCGCGCTCGGGTCCTGGCTGATGACGACGTTGCAGCCGCAGTACCAGCAGAGGCTGCGGCAGAACGGCAGGTGGACATAGAGGGACAGCGGCTCCGAGGCCTCCCGCGCGCCGGCCAGGGTGAGGCGCTCCGCGAGGGCGTCGGGGCCAAAGTCGCCGCGCCACTCGGGGGCGGTGGGATAGCTGGTGTAACGCGGGCCGGCGACGTTGTAGCGGGCCAGCAGTTCCTCGGACGGCGTGGGGAGGTCGAAGCGGGTTTCCATCACACCCCTGCTCCAATCCAAACCCTGTGCCAGCTTGCGCCCGAGGGAAGCTCCGGGCCGGGCGCGCAAAGCCTGCGCACCTCCCCAGGGCCCCGGACCTCTTCACGTCCTGGCGCCAGGGCGTGCACCGCGATGCGAGCGCAATGCCCAAGGACCAACGCCGCGAGCAGCAAGCGCCTTGGAAGTGGCTTCCATTCCACATCCCTGGATGTGTCTTGGGATGCCGGTCTTCCATGGAAAAAGGCTTGATTGCGTTCCTGGCTGCGATGGCATTCATGAACAGCATTCCTGGGGGGCTTCTGATGCATCGCATTGTGAATCAGGTGTGGGGCGCGCTGTGCATTGCGCTGCTGGGATTGCTCGGCTGTGGCGGTCCCCCGGAAGGAGAGTCGCTGGAGGTGTTGGGCATGGAGAACGCGGGCGTCACCGTGATGACGCCGAAGCGGGTGATGCCGCTGGGCGACTCCATCACCCAGGGGGCGGCGGGGCACGCCAGCTACCGGTGCGAGCTCTGGCGGAAGCTGACCCGGAATCGCTACAAGGCGGACTTCGTGGGCACCCTGTCGACGGGCTACCTGGGGGAGAACACCTGCTCCTCGCCCGGGTTCGATCGCGACCATGAGGGCCACTGGAGCTGGCGGGCGGATCAGGTGCTGGCGAACATCTCCAACTGGGCGGAGAGCACGCGCCCCGACCTGGTGCTCATCCACCTGGGCACCAACGACACGTACCATGACCAGACAGAGGACAGCACCGTGTCGGAGCTGGAGCAGATCATCGACCGGCTGCGCGTGGTGAACCCACGGGTGAAGGTGTTCCTGGCCCAGCTCATCCCCACCGCGGGCGCCGCGCTGGCGCTGAAAATCCAGTCCCTCAACCAGCGCATGCCCGGGCTGGCCGCGGCCAAGAGCACGGCGGACTCGCCTGTCTACGTGGTGGACCAGTGGACCGACTTCAACCCCTCGACGGACACGTATGACGGGGTGCATCCGAATCTCCTCGGTGAGGAGAAGATGGCGGAGCGCTGGTACCAGGCCATCCGCGAGCACCTCTGACCGGGCTGCTCGGAGTTCCGCCCTCACGCCCCCCGAGTCCACTGGCGGACATCAGGCCCCTGGATGCAGAATGCGCGCTCGCTGTCTCCCGGTGTGCGCGGCCACGCACCCGGTTGCCTCGTGCCGTCAAGGGACCAATCCCGGACCGCACGCGTCTTGTTTCATCTGGGGGAGTCATGCGCGTCCTTGTTGCGACAGGGGTTCTTCGTTCACATGTGCTGCGAGCCGTGCTCTCGGCGGGGCTGCTCGGCGTCGCCGCCTGCAAGGGTTCGGCGGGCTCGGAAGGCACCCAGGGCCCTGCTGGACCTCAGGGCCCACCGGGTGCCCAGGGCCCGCAAGGTCCGCAGGGGCCCGCGGGACAGGGCCTGAGCGCCTTGCTGCTCACCACGCCCGAGCCCGCGGGCGCCAACTGCGGCTTCGGCGGCGTCAAGCTGGAGACCGGCGTCGACCGCAACGGCGACGGCGACCTGCTGGATGAAGGCGAGGTGAACGCGTCCGCCACGAAGTACCTCTGCAACGGCGCCCAGGGTCCCAAGGGCGACACGGGTGCGGTGGGCGCGGTGGGGGAGATGGGGCCCCAGGGGCCCAAGGGCGACACCGGCGACACGGGCCTGATGGGCCCGCAGGGGCCCAAGGGCGACACGGGCTCGCAGGGGCTCCAGGGCGAGTCCGGACCGCTCGCGTTCGCCTACGGCGACGGCTCCGCGGGGGACTTCACCCTCTCCTCCTTCGCGAATCCGCGGTTCTTCCAGGCTGGGAACTACCCCCTGCCCGCTGGCGCCAACCTGATGTTCCACAACGTGACCATCGACGGCACGCTCATCGTGTCGAGCGGAACGATGATTCGCGCCACCGGCGACATCATCATTGGTCAGACCGGCGCCATCATCGTCAGCCCCGACTTCGCGATTCAGACCCTCAACCCTTCGCAGAAGGGCATCGCCATGTCCGCCTCCTTCAACTACCTGGGGGGCAAGGGACTGGACCTGGGGCGCACTTCCCTGGTCTCCCGCGCCGACCTCCAGGGTGGCGGGAGCGGGTTCCGCTCGACGACGAACCCCGACATCCTTGGCGGCGATGGTGGCGGGCGGCTCATCCTCGCCGCCAAGGGCAACATCATCATCCGCGGCTACATCGACACCAACGGTCGCCAGGGCATCAACAACAGTGTTCCCACCATCAACCGGCCCGCTGGCTCGCCGACCCCCGTGGCGGGTGGCGGAGGCGGTGGTGGCGGCGTCGTCAGCCTCATCTCCCGCGGCACCATCACCGTGGATACCAATGGCAAGATATACGCCAATGGAGGCAATGGAGCCGTTGGCTGGAACGGAGCCACTCCGGTGGCGGGGCAGATGTATGGCGGCGGCGGTGGTGGCGGCGGTGGCATCATCCAGTTCCTCAGCGCGAACGCGCCCGTCATCGTGAACCCCGCCAACGTCCAGGTGAACGGTGGCGCCGCGGGCGCGTCGGCCGTCTCTGGCACGGCCACGACGCTGGTCCAGACCGGCGGTGGCGGTGGCGCTTGCGCGGGCGATGGCGGAGACGGCACGAAGTCCACGTTGAGCGCTGACGCCTCCAAGGCGGGCGCCACGGGAGACATCATCACCGTCAAGGCAGACCAGCCGGAGCTGCTCTTCTACTGAGCGCCGCCCGCAAGCGAGGCCATCGGCACCGTCGCCAGGGTGAAGCGGTGGGACACGATGACGTTCCTGCCGCGGCTCGCACGCCACGTGAACTTGCTTCCGCTCCCCGGCGCGATGGGAGCCGGAGTGTCCGCCAACGCACCCCGCCTCCCTCCTTCGGGGCGAACCTCGCGCGTCGCCCCGCCACCTGGGCTTGGCTCCCTCTTCATGGAAATGAGAAGCGCTCCGCTGGAGAGGGCCACGGCCAAGACGTGGGACGGACTTTCACGCATGGCCTTCGCGGCGGACTGGAACCCCGAAACGGCCATTGACTGGAGCCGCCCCATCGAGCCGGGCGCCGTCAAGGAGGGCTGGGTCCGCATCCTCCAGTATTTCTACGAGGGAGAGTGGCAGGGGCTCGAAATCATCCAGCGCTTGATGAACAAGGCCGCGCACCGGTTCAACACGAGCGAGATGGTCACGTACTACTCCACCCAGTGCTACGACGAGTCCAAGCACTTGTTCGTCTTCCGCACCTATCTGAGCAAGCTCAACGCCTCACCCACGAAGCAGCGGACGTTTGATCCGCTGGTGTTCCTGGCGACGTCGGGTCCCCTGCCGGTGGAGCGGTGGCTGCTGGCGACCTATTTCACGGAGACCCTGGCGGCGACCCTCTTCCAGCGCGCCCTGGAGCTGGACGCCGTGGACCCGACGGGCAAAGAGCTGCTCCGGCTGATGTTGAAGGACGAGTCGCGGCACATCGCCGGCACACGGCTGGGCGTCCAGACGCTGATGGCGCACGCGGGTCCCTTCAAGACGGCGCTGCTCAAGCTCTGGTGGAGGCTCTTCGTGCGCCTCGCCGTGGCGGAGGTGCGCAAGCTGAAGCGCCACGGCGACGAGGTCGGCATGGAGCCCGAGTCCATCCTCCAGAAGACCTTCGTGCGCATGGCCGGGATGGAGGCGTTCGACGGCGAGTTCCTGAGCGACGACTTCGCGCGGGGATTCCTGCGCGACCGGGTCGCGTAGCCGTCCCCTGGGCGCTCTCGGGGAGGCTCGTGATCAGCGCCCTGACCCTGGAGCCGTCGGCGACAGTGTGTTGATGATGGCCGCATGTCGTCGCCCCCGGCCCATCCCTCCCTGACCTCCCTGGTGCCCCCACCGGGCGAGCTGCTTCGCACGCAGAGAAAAGCGGGCCGGTCCGCCGTGGTCGGCCTGATGCTCCTCTGGGGCGCCGCCTTCGTGAGCCCCTTCCTGGCCTACCAGGAGGACGTGAAGGCGGCGCAGGGCGAGCTCCTCATCCACCTGTCGGACCGCGCGGGCTTCCAGGCCCAGGCCCTGGGCGCGCACCTCGGGCTGCTGCGCTCGGAGCTGCAACGGCTGGCGGAGCACCCGTCGCTCCGGCCCGAGGATGGCGCCGCGGCGCCCGAGGTGGCGCTCCTCGAGAATGCCTTTGGCCACACGTCTCTCTTCTCGGGGGGCGTCGCGCTGGTGTCCGCGGACGGCGCTCGCATCTGGAGCGACCCGGCGGAGATGCCGCTCGGGCGCACACCGCTCGCCTCGCGCCCGTGGTTCCGGCGGATGGTGAAGGAGCGGGTCGCTTCGGTCGGACTGCTGGACGAGGAGGGGGGAGGGCTCGTCGCGGTCGCGGTCCCCATCGTGCGCGACGAGCGCGTCGTGGGCCTCCTCGTGGGCGAGCTCGCGACGGCGAACGAGCTGCTCCCGACCCCTCGCGGAACGCACGAGTCCATGGTCGCCCTGCTCGGCGAGCGCGGCCGCATCCTCCTGCCAGCGACGCCCCCGCCGCTGCTGCGCCAGCCGGAGCTCGCCACACGCCTCCGCCCGCTGGTGGACGCTCCCGGGGCCGTCACGCTCGGGAGCACGCGGCTGCTCGGCGCGGCGGCGCTCGTTCCCGGAACCGGCATGCTGCTCGCCGTGCTCGAGGACGAGGCGCAGGACCGCGCGGTGCTCAAGAGCCGCTACCTGGGCCAGCTCGGCTTCCACACCGCGCTGCTCGGCGGAGTGCTCCTGCTCTTCACGGTGCTCCTGCGACGCTCCTACCGTTCGCTGGTGGCCGCCGAGGAGCAGCTGCGGCGCCAGGAGACGATGGCCGCGCTCGGCACGGCGTCCTCGCTCATCGCCCACGAGGTGAAGAACGCGCTCAACAGCATGCAGGCCGCGCTCAGCATGATCCGCGCGAAGGGAGGGGAGACGACCCTGCCCGTCCAGGCGCTGCGCTCCCAGGCGGACCGGCTTGGCCACCTTGCCCGCTCATTGCTGAGCTTCGCCTCTCCCCAGTCCACGCAGCAGCGCAGCTGCGAGATGCACCTGCTGGTGCAGGACGCGCTCCAGGCCGTGCGGCTGCTGCCGGAAGCGGCGGATGTCGCCATCGAGACCACGCTGCAGGAGGGGCTCTTCGTGAAGGGGGACCCGACGCTGCTGGTCTCCGCTGTCGACAACCTCATGCGCAACGCCGTCGAGGCCGGCGCCGTGGCCCATGACACGGGCCAGCAGCCCACGCCCCGCGTCGAGGTCCGCCTCCTTCGCGACGGCGCGGAGGTGGTGTTCATCGTGGAGGACAACGCGGGCGGAGTGCCCCCGGCCTTCGAGCCGCGGCTCTGGGAGCCCTTCGCGGTGGGGCGCTCGAAGGGCATCGGGCTCGGGCTTCCGATGGTACGCACGGCCATCCGTGCGCATGATGGAGGAAGCGTCTCCTACACCCGCGTGCCCGGAGGCAGCCGCTTCACGGTCCGCCTTCCGCTCGAGAGAATGGCTTCATGAGCACCTCCCTGCTGCTCGTCGATGACGACAGGACCTTCTCTTCGCTCGCGGCCTCCATGCTGAGCCAGGAGGGATTCCGCGTCCGGGTTGCCCGGTCGCTGCACGAGACCCGCGTCGCGCTCGCCGCGGAGGCGCCCGACCTCGTCGTGCTGGACCGGAGGCTGCCGGACGGAGACGGGCTCGTCTTCCTGCCCGAACTGCGCGCCCAGCTCCCGACGACCGTCGTGCTGATGGTGACCGCGCACGGCGACATCGAGAGCGCGGTCGAGGCCATCCGGGCCGGGGCGCGCGACTACCTGAGCAAGCCGGTCGAGATCGACGACCTGGTGATGCGCGCACGCCGCGCGGCCAGCGACCTCCAGCTCCAGGAGCGGCTGCGCCAGGCGGAGAGCGTCCTCGAAGGACAGCATCGGATGGCGGAGCCCCGCTCTCCGGCGATGCAGCGCACCCTGGAGATGCTGGAGCGGATCGCCACCACGCCGCGGAGCCCCGTCCTGCTGCTCGGGGAGACCGGGACCGGGAAGGCGGTGCTCGCCCGCCATCTCCACGCCTTGCGCCAGAAGCAGGGCGCCTTCGTGCAGATCAACTGCGCCGCGCTTCCGGCCACGATGATGGAGAGCGAGCTCTTCGGCCACGAGCGCGGCGCCTTCACGGATGCGAAGACGGCCAGGCGCGGGCTCGTGGAGCTCGCGAGCGACGGGCTGCTCTTCCTCGACGAGGTGGGGGAGCTGCCGCTCGCGCTCCAGGCCAAGCTGCTCACGTTCCTCGACAAGGGGGCCTTCCGGCGGCTCGGTGGCACGACGGAGCTCACGAGCACCGCGCGCATCGTGGCCGCCACCAACAAGGACCTGGAAGCGGAGGTCGCCGCCGGGCGCTTTCGCGAGGACCTCCTCTTCCGGCTCAGCGTGTTCCGGGTGGACGTGCCCCCGCTGCGCGAGCGTCGCGAGGACGTGCTGCCGCTCGCACGGACGCTCGTGCTGGAGCTGTGCTCGGAGCTCGGCCGGCGCCCCGTCCCGTTCTCTCCCGCCGCGGAGGAGCGCCTGCTGAGCTACCCCTTCCCCGGCAACGTACGGGAGCTGCGCAACGTGCTCGAACGCGCGCTGGTGCTGGAGGGCGGGCCCGCGCTCGAACTGCAGTCGCTCGCCAAGGGGGGCGGCATGCCGGCCCCGGTGGACCCCAATGCCTTCTCCGTGTCGGGCCCACCCCGGCCGCTCGATGAAGTGGAGCGGCTCTATGTCCGGCACGTGCTCGAGCAGCTGGGAGGCAGGCGCATGGAGGCGGCCCGCGCACTGGGCCTGTCCTATCCGACCTTTCTCCGCCGCCTGGAGGAGAACCCCCCCTCGGAGTGAAGGACTTAAAAAGTCTTTCATCGCTTGAGGCGCGGGCTTCAAGTTTCTTTCATCCCCCGGTGCTGACGGGCCACGCCCCAGGCGGGAAGGGCCCGAAACGGCCCGGCATGACGCTTGCGTAGGCCTCCTGTCACTTCGAGCCCTTTTGCGGTTCGGCAGATGACAGGAGAGCTCAAGCAATGACTTCAGGTGGAAAAGCTGCGGAGGAGAGGCCCTCGTTGAAGGGGATCCTCGCCTCGGACTTGCCGGCTTCGCTGGTGGTGTTCCTGGTGGCGCTGCCCCTCTGCATGGGCATCGCGCTCGCCTCGGGAGCGCCCATCATGGCGGGCCTCATCGCGGGCGTCGTGGGTGGCATCGTGGTGGGCTTGCTGGGGGGCGTGCCGCTGCTCGTGAGCGGCCCCGCGGCGGGCCTCGCGGTGATGGTGTTTGGCTTCATCCAGCAGCTGGGCTTCGCCGTGACGTGCGCGGCGGTGGCCGCGGCGGGGCTGGTGCAGGTGGCGCTCGGCGGGCTGAAGGTGGCGCGTTCGGCGCTCGCCATCTCGCCTGCCGTCATCCACGGAATGCTCGCGGGCATCGGCATCCTCATCGTGCTGGGGCAGGTCCACATCGTCCTGGGCGGCTCTCCGCAGAGCAATGCCTGGAACAACCTGCGGGAGCTGCCCGGGCAGATCCTGGACCTTCATGGGCCGGCCACGCTGCTGGGGCTGCTCACGCTGGGAATCCTCATCGCGTGGCAGTTCCTGCCGAACGGGCGGCTGAAGAAGGTCCCGGGGCCGCTGGTGGCGGTGGTGGGTGGGACCGTGGTCGCGGCGGTGATGAACGCGAACGTGGCGCGGGTGAAGCTGGCCTCGGATGCGCTGTCGGCCATCCAGCTGCCCTCCCTGCCGGAAGGGTCCATGTGGGGCGCCTTCATCGTGGCCGTGCTGTCCCTCGCCCTGGTGGCGAGCGCTGAGTCGCTCCTGAGCGCGGTGGCGACCGACAAGCTCCACACGGGGCCTCGGGCGAACCTGGATCGCGAGCTGCTCGCGCAGGGCGTGGCGAACACCGTCTCCGGTCTGGTCGGCGGTCTGCCCATCACCGGCGTCATCGTGCGCAGCGCGGCGAACATCAACGCCGGCGCGAAGACGCGCTGGTCGGCGGTGCTCCACGCGGTGTGGATGCTCGCCTTCGTGACGCTGCTGGGCGGCCTCGCGTCCTACGTGCCCCTGACGGTGCTCGCCGGCCTGCTCGTGCACGTGGGCCTGAAGCTCGTGAACCTCGCCCACATCCGGGAGCTGCGGCACCGCGGCGAGCTGCCGGTCTACCTCATCACCGTGGCCGGCGTGGTGGGCATCAACCTGCTCGCGGGCATCGGGCTGGGACTCGGCGCGGCCATCCTCCGGCTCCTGTGGCAGCTGGGCCAGGTGCGCGTGGAGACCCGCGCCGTCAACGGCGTCCACCAGGTGTGCATCAGCGGCGCGCTGACCTTCGTCGGGGTGCCGAAGCTGTCGACGGCGCTCGCGAAGATTCCCTCTGGCTCCAGGGTGGAGGTGGACGTGGCGGTGAACACGCTCGACCACTCCGGCTTCGAGGCGCTGGAGAGCTGGGCTGACACGTATCGCAAGACGGGCGGCACCGTGACCATGGAGCCGCTCGAGGACGTCTGGACCCGGCGCAGCGCGCGTGCGGCCCCCGCTGCAGGGTCTGCTTCATCCCCTTCCTCCCCCGTTCATCACGTCTCGTCACTCGCTTCCGGAGGTGCTCAGTGAAGAAGCTCATCAGAGGTCTGCTCGATTTCCGGCGTCACACGCTGCCCTCGTACCGGGCGACCTTCGCGAGGCTCGCGAAGGGGCAGTCTCCTGACTGCCTCTTCATCAGCTGCGCGGACAGCCGCGTGGTGCCCAACCTGCTCGTCTCCACGGACCCCGGTGACCTCTTCACCGTGCGCAACGTGGGCAACCTCGTGCCGCCCGCCGCGAACAACGGGCAGTCCACGGGGGACCGTGGCGAGGCGGCGGCCATCGAGTTCTCCCTGGGCTTCCTGCCCATCGAGGACGTCGTGGTCTGCGGCCACTCGGGCTGCGGCGCGATGAAGGCCATCCTGGCCGGAGGCGCCGTGGACGGCGCGCCGAACCTCGTGCAGTGGCTCGGGCACGGAGCGCCCTCGCTCAAGGCGTTGAAGGAGAACACCCAGGTGGGCGCGGGGCTGCCCGACGCGGATCGCCTCTCCCAGCTGAACGTCCTCGAGCAGCTGGAGCACCTGAAGACCTACCCCATCGTGCGGGAGCGGCTCGCGGCGGGGACGCTGCGGCTGCACGGCTGGTGGTTCGACATCGGGGCGGCGCAGGTTCACGCCTACCGGCCCGACCTCGGCCGCTTCGTTCCCATCGACGAGACCGAGGGGGAGCGGCTCCTGACGGAGCTGACGGAAGAGCAGCCGGGTCTGCGCGCCGTCCAGTAAGGCGGCATCGCGCCTCGGCGATCCTGCGCGGATCGCCGGGGCCTGCTTCGCTCAGGGTTCGCTGAAGCCGCCGCGCACCCACGCGTTGGCGACGTCCCGGGTGAACTTGAAGTTCACCGGCACGCGATGCTTCGCGACGGTCGCGCCCGCGTCGTCGATGGCCGAGAGGAACGCGTGGGGCTCGTACTCATCGGGCACCATCTCCAGCCGGACCTCGTACCAGCGTCCCTCCCAGGCGATGGAGAGCTTCTTGGTCATGGCCTGGTCGCGCTGTCGCGCGGAGCGGTCCAGGACCTCCGAGGCCGTCTTCACGAAGGTCGCGAACGCCGGCGCGTCGAAGGGCTTGGGGTTCTTCTTGTCGCGGCCCATCACCCACGGGCTGATGAGGGCGGGCTCTGAGAGCCCCTGCTTGCGGATCTCCACCGCCCAGCCGTCATCCTCCTCGTTCTTGATGACCCGGGCCGACCAGCCGTTCTTCCGCCAGAACGTGGGCTCCATGACATCGGGCTCGGCGGGCGTGTGCTCATTGCTCATGGGCACTCCTCATACCCCCTGGGGCTGACGCGCGCCGCACCCATCAGCGAGTTGGGGAGCGAGCGCCAGGTTCGAGGGGTCGATGAGGGCCGCTGACGGGGAGGTCACTCGATGGCTGGCGGCTCGGGCTCCAGGAGGTGAGGGGGCTCCGACTGCCCTTCGTCCCGGAGCCTGAGCGCGCGGTCGATGCGCGCGGCGGCGCTGATGAGGCCCAGGTGGCTGAAGGCCTGGGGGAAGTTTCCCAACTGCTCGCGCGTCAGCGGGTGGATCTCCTCCGCCAGCAGTCCCAGGTGGTTCGACGCCTCGGCGTGCGCGACGAAGACGTCCTCGGCCTCCTGGATGCGATTGGCCAGCGCCAGCGCCTCCGCCAGCCAGAAGCCGCAGAGGATGAAGCCTCCCTCCGGCCCCGCCACCCCGTCATCCATCCGGTACCGGCGCAGGAACGGGCCCGCGCCCAGCTCCGCGCGCAGCCAGTCGATCGTCCTCAGGATGAACGGATCCGTCCCCCGGAAGCAGCCCACGATGGGCAGCTGCAGCAGCGCGGCGTCCGGCTCGTTGCCTCCGTAGACTCCGACGAAGTGCTTGCGCGCCGGATCCACGCCGTTGCGCAGGATGTCCGCCCGGATGACGTCCGCCAGGGCGGCGCTGGAGTGCTCCAGCGCCGTCTCCCCGAAGAGCCGCGCCAGGTGCTGCCCCCGGCGCACGGCCAGCCACCCCATGAGCTTCGAGTGGACGTTGTGCCGCATCTCCCGGCGCGGCTCCCAGATGCCGTGGTCGGGTTCGCTCCAGCGGCGGGCGGTGGTGTGGATGACCGACCGGAGCAGCCTCCAGGTGCGCAGCGGCAGCCGCCCGCCGGAGCGCTCGTAGAGGTACGCCGCGTCGAGCAGCGCGCCCGCGGTGTCGAACTGGAACTGGTCCCTCGCGCCGTTCCCCAGCCGCACCGGCCGCGAGCCCTGGAAGCCGGCCAGGTGCTCCAGCTCCCGCTCCGGCGGCACGGGGGCGCCGTCCAGCGTGTACATCACCTCGAGCCCGTCACCGCGCTGCAACGTGTCGCGCATGAAGTAGAAGAACTCGCGCGACTCGCCCTGGAAGCCGAGCAGGTTGGTGGCGCGCACCGCCATCGCGGAGTCGCGGACCCAGCTGAAGCGGTAGTCCCAGTTGCGAGGCCCTCCAATCCACTCGGGGAGCGACGTGGTGGCCGCAGCCACCATCGCGCCCGTGGGGCCGTACATCAGCAGCTTCAGCGCCAGCGCGGAGCGCAGCACGTGGTGCCGCCACGGCCCTTCGTAGTGGAGCTGTTGCGCCCACTCACGCCAGGCCTGCCGCGTGTCCCGCAGGTGGTCGAAGGGGCGGTACGCGGCAAGCGGCTCCGGCCGGTCGGCGTCCCACGCCAATATCATCCAGCGCCGCTCGCCCGGCCCCATGCGGATGCGCGTCTGGAGGCCCGTGTCTCCCCGGCAGGGCTGGCCGCGCAATGGCTCGCAGGGCCGCCACTCCGCCTCCCCGCTGAGCACGGCGACCAGCCGCTCCCCTCCCGACCCGCGGGCGACCAGGCCGTGCTCCTCCAGCTCCACCCGCGTCCGCGATGCCCCGTAGCCGAAGCGCGGGTCGAAGACGACGTTCAGCTCCACCGGACCTTCCAGGCACTCGATGCGCCGGTGCACCTCGTGGACGGTGGAGCGCGGGTCGTTGGTCCACGGCATGTAGTCGATGATGCGGATGGCCCCCTTGCGCTCGAAGCGGAACAGCGTCTCCAGGACGTTGGTGTCCGGGTCGTAGCGCTGCAGGCTCTCGAAGGGCCACACGACGGGGGTGATGCCGGTGATGCCCCCCTTCTGCTCATCGAGGATTCCCGCGAAGACGCTCGGGCTGTCGAAGCGGGGGAAGCAGAGCCAGTCGATGACGCCGTCCGGCCGGACGAGCGCGCAGGAGCTTCCATCGCCAATCACCCCGCGGCCCGCGAGGGAGACCTCCCGGTAGGACGCCGGGTTGGTGAACCGGAAGGGGCGGGCCATCCGCTTGGCGGCGCTGTAGAGGTCCATGGGCAGGCGTGTCGCGGGGCAGGAGCGCGACCTCCCGCCCTCAAAGTAGCCACGGCGTCCGCTGCTGCCGGGCGCACCCGCCGACAAGCGCGTTTGTATTCACATTCAGAGAGAAAATTGGAATCGAAGCGCTCCCGGAAATGTCAGACCGACCCGGTATGAATCTCCTTACGCGACGCCATTCCGGGCGTCGCCGAAAGGGCCGCACTCGCAATGCAAAAGTCACTGATTTCCCTCGGGCTTCTGGTGGGTATGGCAGGGGTCGGCTGCGGTGGGCTCGATGAGGCCGGGGCGGTGGACTCCGCCGTGGCGGGGGACACGACCTCCCAGGTCACCCAGGGCGTTATCACCCAGGTCACCGGCACCAGCCCGGTGGTCTTCGTCGCCATGTCGGGCAACGAGACGAAGCCCTACGACCAGTCCGCCACGTCGGTGGTGGCCTACACGCGGGATTCGACGACCGGGGCGTTCACGGCCTATCCGGGCACGGGCTCCGCGGACGGCACCATCTCCGTGCCGAACGTCCCTTCCGGCCGCATCTACCTGAAGCTGGGTTCGCGCTACCTGGTGAGCACCAGCCGTGCGTTCGACCTGGGCTCCACGGAGTGGGGCCGCGATGGCACCTTCGTCTCACAGCCCACGCCCGTGACGGTGTCCGCCACCGGCCTGTCTCCCTGGCAGTCGGACGACTACCTGGAGGTGTATTCGTTGAACGCGGGCGCGTTCGGCTACGTCAACCGCGGCGTCACGGGGTTCCCCCTGGCGGGCGCCACGTCGCTCTCCGGGCTGAGCTTCAATTACGCCGACATGCTCAACCCGGTGCTGCTCGACAGCAGCCGCGGGGATCTGTTCTCGCTGGCGCAGATGCGGTTGCAGACGAGCGCGAATGGAGTGCCCTACCGCGCGATGCACAAGGTGCTCGTCACGAGCATGACGCAGGTGGAGGGCCAGCCCGTCACCGTCAGCGGGACCTTCACCCAGCCCGTCGCGACAGGCACCTTCGCGGTGGACTGGAGGCGCTCGGCCTTCGAAGCCCTTCGCACCCAGGTGAACCCGGGCGCGGTCAGCACGTACAACGAGATCTGGATGTCCGCCCGGCCGGCCGCGCTGAGCTCGGCGTTCGCGTCCATCAGCGGGCAGCCACTGCTCGTGAAGCTCAATCCTGACTCGCTGCGGACCGACATCGTCACGGGGAGCATGACCTACAACAACCCGCTCCCTGCGACGTGGCAGAAGGTGGCGCTCGTCGCCGCCGGCTTCACGAAGAGCTACGCGCTGGGAAGCGCGACGCCCTACACCATGAGCGTGGACATCCGCGTGGACCAGGAGGCGAGCGCGTTCACCGCCGCGCCCGTGCAGCCCCTCGTCGGGCCGGTGCAGGCGCCCCTGGTGAACACGCGCGGCGCGTTCCAGGACCTCACGGGCGTGGGGACGGACGCCTCGCTGCGCTGGTCGAAGCCGCTGGTGGGCACGGCCACGAACTACGTGGTGAACATCTACCGGCTGGGCACGAGCAACGGTGCCACCACCGTGACGCGCGTGGCGGCGCTGCACACGGACCTCCAGAGCGTGTACCTGCCCCCGGGCGTGCTGCAGGCGGGCCAGACGTACTTCGCTGAGATCCAGAGCTGGTACCAGCCCGGCTCGGACCTGGCGACGAGCCCGTACAAGCGCGCGCTGCCGCGAGCCCGCGCCAGCGTGCTCACCGGCATGTTCAGCCCGTAGCCGCTGAAGTCCTGGGAAGGGAGGGAGCCCGCTCCCTTCCCTCCTCACGACCCGGATGAAGCTTCACCTCGGGCGGCGGGGCCCTGCCGCCCGAGGGGCAGATCCACCACGAACGTGGCACCGGCGCCGAGCGCGCTCTCCACGGTGATGGTGCCACCGTGGGCGCGGACCGTCTCACGCGCCAGATAGAGCCCCAGGCCCAGCCCGCCGTAGTTGTACGCGGGCACGGCCTGCTCGAACCGCTCGAAGATGCGCGCCTGATCCGCGCGGTCCACCCCGCTTCCGCGATCCCGCACCTCGAGCCGCGCGAAGTCGCCCGTCACGCGCGCACGCACCGTGATGGGGTGGCCCGCGCCGAACTTCATGGCATTGAGGAGCAGGCTGGTGATGAGCCGCCCCAGGCGGGCGCGGTCCCATTGCCCCACCACCGTCTCCTCGAAGCCGAGCTCCACCGAACAGTCCGAGGCTTTCAGCCGCTCAGCCAGGGCGTCCACCTGCTCCCGCACCAGGGTGGACAGGTCGCACGCGTCCAGCGCCAACGCCAGCGCTCCCGCCTTGAGCCGGGACACCTCGAGCATCTCGTCGGCCAGATAGGCGAGGCGGCTGACCTGACGCTCGAAGGTCCCGAGCAGGGTCACGAGCCGGCCGTCGGTGGGCGCTTCAGGCGCCCGCGTGCCCATCACCTTCCGGATCGACTGCACCTGGAGCTTCATGGCGGTGATGGGGGTCTTGAGCTCGTGGGAGGCGATCGCCAGGAAGTCGTCGCGCACGCGGACTGTCTCCTGGGCTGCCTGGTAGAGGCGAGCGTTCTCCAGGGAGATGGCGGCCTGCGCGGCCAGCACCTCCAGGGTGAGGATCCGCTCGGACGTGAACGCCCCCGCGAGCTGGTTGTTCTCCAGGTAGAGCATGCCGGCGAGGTCCGTCTGCCGGACGAGCGGAATGCACAGCACCGAGTGCACGCGCAGCGAGGCGAAGTACGGATCCGAGGAGAAGGGGCTCGGCTGGGATGCATCGTCGAGCAGGACCGGCTGCCGCAGCCGCTGCACGTGCGTCAGGAGCGAGCCCGGAAGCTCGGCACCGGGCGCGACGGGCTCGCCGAGGACGGAGACCTGGATCCCGGACTCCGTCAGCTGCGCTGCCACCCGCACGAGGGGATGTCCCCCTTCGAGCGTCATCAGGTATCCCCGCTCCGCACCTGCCTGCTCGAGCGCGCTCCGCAAGAGCTTCTCCAAGAGCCGCGGCAGGACGATCTCCTGGGAGAGGACCTGTGACGCGTGCACCATCGCGCGCGCGTCGAGCTGGGCGGGCTCCGCATCCAGGCGGTGCGGGAGCACACGCGACAGCCGCTCCTTCATGCGCGGGTACAGCTGCTCCAGCTGGCGCAGCTTCGCCTCGGCCCCCCACTCCTGGTACGCGCGCCAGGCCTCTTCAAGGTAGGCGTCGGCGACGGTGCGCAGGCCGCGGGAACGGTAGAAGCGCGCGGCCAGCTCTCCCGCCAGCGCCGCATATTGGAGGAGGCCGCTCTCGCGCGCGGCCCGGAGCGCCTGCTCGTAATGCTCCGCGGCCTCCTCGGTCCGTCCATGCCGCCGCGCGACCTCCGCCGTCACCAACGCATTGAAGGCGAGAAAGTTGGCGGGACAGAAGGCTGCCAGGTTCCTGAGGAAGGCGTGATGGCCTTCGAGCTCGTCCTTCCACTGCGCCTGCTCCTCCGCCGCTGCCTCCTCCCCATGGGCCGCCAGCGTCAGGGCGACCATGAAGACGGCATGGGCCTCACCGTACTGGCCCCGCTGGGCGACGATGAGTCCGGAGAGCTGTCGCGCTTCGGCGAGCGCGGCGGCGCGGTTGCCCAGGACGAGGTGGAGTTCGAGGCGGCGGACGCGGTACCAGAAGCTGGCGAACGGCGGCTGGCGGCTCACCCGCTCGGCGAAGGCCGCCTCCTCGAGCCTCTCGAGGGGGAGCGCCGGAGGGCGGCCGCGCAGCGCCTGGGTGAGGCGCTGGACGACCTCGACACAGACGAGCAGCGGCTCGTTCCCGATGCCGCGGTTGAAGTCGGCGGCGGCCCGCGCCGCGCGGTCGACCTCTTCGAGCCGTTCGCCCGCGGCCAGCGCCAGCATGCAGCGGTGGGTGAGCCCGAGGCAGACGAAGACCACGTCTCCCGCCCGCCTTCCCGCGCGCAGGGCCCGCTCCAGGTAGGTGTAGAGGGAGCGCGGCGGCTCGACCCAGGGGAAGATGGCGACGCCCGCGACCAGGCACACCTTCGCCTCATCCGCGAGGAAGCCGTGCCGCTCCACCAACGCGAGCGCCACGCGGGCGATGCTGGCCGCCCTGGCGTACTGCTTGTGGGTGATGACCAGCTCGAAGCCATAGGCGGTGAGCCCCACCGTGGACGCGGAGGTCAGGCCATGACGGAGCGTGAGGATCACCATCTGGCACGCCACCAGATGGTGCAGCTGTGGGTTGCGGAAGTAGGCCGTCGGCAGGAAGGAGGCCAGCACGTTCATGGCGGCCTCCATGTCTGGATCCCGCATGGGCGCCAGGCTGAGCAGCGCTTCGATGGCGTGCTCTCCGAGGAGCTGCTCCACGGTCCGGTCCGCTTCCTCTACCTGCTCCAGCGTGGGCTGGGGGCTCAGCGCGATGCCGTACTGATGGAGGCAGGCACTGGCGCTGTCGATGGCGGAGCCCAGGGCGCCCCGGGTGGTGTGCAGCTCGATCCGCGCCCGGTAGGCGCTGGCGCGCTCGGTGGGAGTCCGCGCATGGTCCAGCAGGACGGCCAGGAGGCGCTCCGCCGTGTCCAGCCTGCCGGCGGACAGCTCGCTCTCGGCCTCTTCCAGCTGAAGGCCCTGGGCGAGCTCATGATCAACGGCCCATGGATCGGGAGCGAGCAGCGCCTGGCCCGCCTGGAGGTAGCGGATCGCCGCACCATGCGCGGAGGCGGCCCTGGCCCGCCTGGCGGCGAGCAGGTTGAGCCGGGCGATCGCGATGCGCTCCTCCCGCGTTTCGATCAGCTCGATGCCCTGGTCGAGCTGGGCCACCAGGGTGAACACGCGCTCGGGCAGCAGTTGCGGTGGGGTGTGCGCGAGCAACTGGCGGCCGATGCGCAGGTGCGTGGCGGCGCGCACCTCGGGTTCGAGGAGCGCGTAGGCGGCCTGTTGCACGCGGTCGTGTGAGAAGCGATAGGTGCCTTCGAGGTGCAGGAGCAACCCCTCGCGCGCCGCCGCGTCCAGCGCGATGCGCAGGGCGTCCTCCGCGAAGCCACCCGCCACGCTGAGCAGTGGGAGCTCGACGGTCGCACCTAGGCAGGCCGCGAGCTTGAGCGCTTCCTGCGTGAGGGCGGGAAGGCGTCGCAGCTTGCCGAGCATCAGCTCGATGACGCCTTCGCCCAGCTCCAGCGCGCGGATGCGGTGGGCGCTCCACCGCCAGGTGCTCCGCCCCCGGTCGAAGGTGAGCAGGCCTTCGCGCTGAAGCGCGGAGAGCAGCTGGAGGGTGAAGAAGGGGTTGCCGTGGGTCTTCTCACAGACCAACGCCGCCAGCGGAGCGAGGGTCCGTGGCTCCGCGCCGAGCGTGTCTCCGATGAGCTGCGCGCAGTCCTCGCGCGAAAGGGGGGCCAAGGTGAGCTCCGTCACCCGGGTCTGGCCCTTCTGGAGCACGTCCAGGGCGAGCGCCAGCGGATCGGACGGCACCCTGTCGCGGTCGCGGGAGGCCCCGAGGATGAGGAGGGGGTGGGGAGCGGGGTGGGACGCGAGGTGCTGGAGCAGCCGCAGGCTGGCCTCGTCGGCCCACTGGAGGTCGTCGAGGAAGAGCGTCACCGGGTGCTCCTTGGTGAGTGCTTCCAGCAGCTGTCGGAACACCTGGAGGAAGCGGCTCTGGGCCTCGGCGGGAGCCAGCGGCGCGACCTCCGGAAGCCGCCCGGTCACCTGGAGCAATTCGGGGATGAGGTCGGCGATCAGCTGCCCGCTCGCGCCGAGCGCCTCATCCAGTCGCTCCTGCCACCGGGCCTTCTGGGATGCGTCCTCCGCGGCGAGCTGCCGGAAGAGGGGTTGGAACGCGCGGGCAAACGCAGCGTAGGGAGCCTCCTGCTGCTGGTCGAACTTGCCCGTCAGGAAGAGGCCGCCCTTGTCGAGGACCGTGGACCGGAGCTGGGTCACCAGGGAGGACTTGCCAACGCCACCCTCTCCCAGCACCAGGACCAACTCCGGGAGCTTCGCGGCCACCACCCGCTCGAAGGCGGCGCGCAGCTGCTCCAGCTCGGCCTCCCGAAGCGGGAGCAGCCGCGGTGTTCGCAGCTGTCCGAGCGCGTCGCTGGCGCCGAGGGCGAACGGCTCGATCCGCCGGTTCGAGGTCCATTGCTGGCGGCAGTTCAGCAGGTCCACGAGCAGTGCTTGCGCTGTCGGGTAGCGGTCCTCGGGCGCCTTCGCCAGCAGGCGCATCACCAGGTCCGACACCACGGCCGGGAGGTGGGGCTGAAGCTCCACGAGCGGCCGGGGCGTGCGGGCGAGGTGGCTGTGGATCCATCCGAGCGGGTCCTCGGCCTGGAAGGGCAGCTGGCCGGTGAGCACCTGGTACAGAACGACGCCCGCCGAGTAGAGGTCCGTGCGTGCGTCGACGGGACGGTCCATGCGGCCTGTCTGCTCGGGCGACAGGTACGGACCGCGTGCGGCGAGGGCGAAGTCGGTCAGCTGGACGTGGCCCGTCTCGGGATTGACGACCAGGTTCTCCGGGCAGACGTCCTTGTGGATGACACCGTGGGCGTGGAGGTCGGTGAGGGCTCCGGCGATGCCGACCGCCAGGTCGAGCGCGCGGCCGAACTCCATGGGAGTCCCGAGCAGTTCGTCGAGGAATCGGCCTCCACCGTCCTCGAGCACCAGGGCGAAGCGACCGCCGGAGGTTTCCAGGGACAGCGCGCGTACCACGGCCGGCGAGTCGGGCTCACGCCCGAAGTCGAACGCGTGGCGGAGCTCCGCGAGCTCCCTGGGAGAGGGCTGCTGGGAGCGCAGCAGCGTGACGAGCACCCGGCGGCCGTCGGCGGACGCGCCCCGGTAGACGACGGCGCGCTCCCCCTGCCGCACGATCGTGTCCAGGGTGTACCCGGGCAGCAGGTCCATCTTCTCGTCCATCCTCACCTTCGCAGTATCGCGGTGTTGGAGTCGGACTGCAGTGATGAATGCCGGGCACCCACGGGTGCGCGACACTCCAGCGGAACGACGGTTGCTCAGGGTGCAGGGGGCCGACGGTGCAGGGCCTCCGCGAGGCGGACGTATCCCTGGAACGCGCCGCTGCCCTGGGGCGCCTCGCCCTTCTCGATGGCATGGGCGAAGCGCACCCCGGCGTCCGCCTCCAGCCGCTCGAAGAGGCCTTGGACCTTCGGGTAGTCGTGGCGGTCCAGCACCTCGTGGTACCGGGTCCAGCGGGCAATGCCGTACCAGAGCGGCGAGAAGGCACTGAAGAAGGTCGTGTTCAGGTACGCGAGCATCTGGTTCAGCCGGTCGAAGTCCCCGGTGCCCTGGGCGAACGACAGCCCGGTGCCCACACCGCGCGCATGGTAGGGCCGGCCCAGCCACTCCAGCGCGACGATGGAGCCAAACGAGCAGCCAGAGGGGACACCGTAGAAGAGGATGGGCAGTGCCATGGTGAGTCTCCTGTCCGAAGCGGAAGGCGTGATGCCTTCGACGGGGACAAGATGGCCGTGGCGACTCGCGCCGTGTAGACACCGCAACGCGAACACAAGGTCCACACCCGTGGACGAGGTGGCGAGCAAGGTCCACCTCACGGACGAGCAACTGCGAAGCCCGCACGCGCAGGAAGCAGGCTTCACCTCGGAGCTGCGCGCCAGGCTCACGCCGCTCCACGGATGGCGGCTCGGGCTCCAGGAGGTGAGGGGGCTCCGACTGCCCTTCGTCCCGGAGCCTGAGCGCGCGGTCGATGCGCGCGGTGGCGCTGATGAGGCCCAGGTGGCTGAAGGCCTGGGGGAGGTTTCCCAGCTGCTCGCGCGTCACGTCCCCTGGGCATCACGTCCCGGCCGTGAGCCGCCAGACGCACTCCCTACGTCGCGGAGGCCGGCGCTCCCGGCAGCGTGAACAGGAAGGTGCTGCCCTGGCCGGGCCCGCTCTCCGCCCAGATGCGGCCCCCGTGCGCCTCCACGATGCCCCGGGCGATATAGAGCCCGAGCCCCAGCCCTCGCCGGTCCTCGCCGCGGGCCTGCCAGAACCGGTTGAACACCACCTCCAGCTGGTGGCTCGGGATGCCGGGGCCGGTGTCCGTCACGGAGAAGCGGACGTCGGCGTCCACCGGCTCCACCCGCAGCAGGATCCGGCCACCCGCGGGCGTGAACTTGATGGCGTTGGACAGGAGGTTCGCGAGCACCTGGAGGACCCGATCATGGTCGAACTTCGCCATCAGCGTGTTCCCGCGCAGCTCCACGTCGAACCTGAGGCCCTGGGCGGAGGCCAGCGGCTGGAATGCCTCGACGGAGTCCCTCACCAGCGCGGTTGCGTCCTGCGGCGCGGGGGCGACGCGGATCCTCCCCGCCTCGATGCTGGCCACATCCACCAGGTCGCCAATCAGCCGGTTCATCCGCGCGGTGAAGCGCTGGATCTTCTCCGCGGCCTGGTTCGCCCGCTGGCCCGCCTCGTCCTCGCCAGCGCCTCGCTTGATCAGGGCCGCCTGCAACGCGATGCCCCCGAGCAGCGTGCGCAGGTCGTGGCTGACCATGCCCATGAACTGGTCCCGCGTGGCGAGCGCCTCGTCCGCGTACGCCCGCTCGCCCGACAGCCGCAGGTCGGTCTCCGCCCGCTCCAGGTGGAGGAGCGCCGCCAGGGCCAGCAGCCGCTCGTCGCGTTCGTCCTGCAGCTCCGCGTCCGCTGCGTCCCGCTCTCCCTGGAGGACCGTGTCCTCCTTGGCCCGCTCCCGGGTGAGGGTCTCCCGCGCCACGGGCGCCGCGTTGCGTCTCGTGTCCGCGGTGTCGCGGGCCGTCTGGAGGGCCTCGTCCGCCTGCCCCCGAGCCTTGTCGATCGCGGCGTCCGAGCCCTCTTCAATCGCCTGCTGCCGCTCGGCGTATTCCTGGTCCGACTTCTTCCGCTCCACGCGGAGGCCTTCGTCCGTTTGGGACCGCGGGGGCTTCGGTGCTGTGTCCTCGGTCGCCATGGGAACCCCCTGTGAAGTGCCACTGAGAGTCAAGGTAGTCCCAATCCGCTCCGTCCGGGGCCCTGCGCGCCCGAGGTGCTGACCAGCGCTGCTCAGGCTGGCCGCTCGACGTGGCCGGGAGGTGGAGCCCTCCACCCTGTTCCGCGCGAAGGGCATGTTGGAGCCGGGGGGCCGCGATTCGACCGGGCCGGCCCGCGATGCCCTCCGCGAGCTGCTGGATTCAATCCGCTGAGCGCTGGCTCAGTTGCCGGCGTAGGCGGACATGTTGCTGCCCGGGTAGCCGCCGGTGCCGGACCAGGTGGAGGGCAGCGTCGTCAGGCCCGGCTGCACCTTGTAGGAGCCGGTGCCGCTGGTGTGGCGCCAGTAGATGTCGCCGGTGGGAGCGAGGACCGCCAGCCAGTACGTCGTGCCCGACGTCACCGCCTGTGACGTGATGGTGCAGCTGTTCCACGCGCCGGGTGTCACGGGCGTGACGGTGCAGGTGCGCAGCTGCGCGCCGGGCGTCCCGCTCCCATTCGCATACAGGCCGAGCTGGAGCGTGGTGGCCGTCGTCTGTGCATCCACGTAGAGGCTCAGCCGCGTGACGTTGCCGGTGGCGCCCGCCGCGTAGCTGAACGCCGCCGCGACGCCGGCGTTCTCGAAGTCGGACGTCGTCAGCACGGTGCTGTTGCCGACGAGGGCGGTGGGCGCGGCGGAGGTCGTCGCGCTGGCGTTGGCCGTATAGGCCGAGCTTCCCGCGGCGTTGGTCGCGCGGACCCGGTACCAATAGCGGGTGCTCGCGGCCCGGCCCGTGTCACTGAACGTCGTCACGTTGGCGCCCGGCGTCCCGACCTGGGCGAAGGTGCCCGGGGCCCCGGAGACGTCCGGCGCCCGCTCCACCAGGAAGCCGCTCTCGTTGGTCGAGGCATCGGTCCACGCCAGGTTGATCTGCCCCGACGACACCGCCGTCGCCGTCAGGCCCGTGGGCGCCGCGGGCGCGGTGGTGGCGCTGCTCACGTTGATGGACACCGTGGCGGAACTGGTGCTGGCGACGGGGTTGCCATTGTCCACGGCCACGGCACGCACCGTGTGGCTGCCCTGTGAGGGATTGCTCCAGGTGCAGCCGTAGGGGCTGGTGGTGCTGGAGCAGATGAGCGACGTGCCGTCCGCATAGAAGTCCACCCGCGCGATGCTCCGGCTGAAGCCCGCGCTGGCGGTCGCTGCCAGCGGCACGGAGGCCGGCGCGGTGTACGTGGCATTGGCGGCGGGGGAGGTGAGGCTCACCGTGGGCGGGTTGGACAGCGTGAGGGGCACCGCCGCGGAGGTGGTGGCCTGGAGCGTGTCGTCGGTGGCCTTCGCCGTCACGCTGTGCGCGCCGTCCTGGAGCGAGCTGACGCCGCAGCTCACGGACGTCGTGGTGGGCGCGTTCACCGTGCAGAGCAGCGTGGTGCCGTTGTCGAAGAACTCCACCTTCGTGAGCGTGCGGCCCGGGCCCGCCGTGGCGGTGGCCTGGAGGTTCAGGTTGGCGGGCGCGGTGAAGTTGGCGTTGGCGGCCGGCTGGGTGATGGACACCGTCGGCGCGGTGGAGCTGCCCGCGGAGAGGCCATACATGGAAGCGCTGGATGCGCCCGTGTACACGGTGGAGGTGCCGAACGTGGGGCCCGGCAGCGCGGAGAGGCCCGTCGGCGAGTAGCGCATGGAGCCGGTGGGCAGGTCCATGTAGCGGAACACGCCGCCCCCGTTCGCGCCCAGCAGCGCCAGCCAATAGACGGTGCCCGACGTGAGCGTCACCTGCGGTGCGGCGGTGCAGCCGTACCACTGCCCCGTCACCAGCGGCAGCGGATCCACCACCGGGGTGGTGCAGGAGGAGAGCAGGGTGCCCGGAGCGCCCGAGGCATCACTGTAGACGCCAATGGACAGCGCTGCATTGGCATTGCCCGGCGCCGCGAAGACCTTGAGCGTCCCCAGCGTCCCGGTCGCGACGGCGGTGTACTGGAAGGCGTTCACCGAGCCGCCATTGTCGAAGTCGTTCTGCGTCCCCACGGTGTCGACGCCCACCAGCCGCACGCCGCCCGCGGAGGCGCTCACCGTGAAGCTCACCGGAGCGGAGTTGGTGACGAGCGCAGGGCTGCCATTGTCCGTCGCGCGGGCGAAGACATTGGAGTACGTGCCGGCCGTCGCGTTCCACGTGCAGCCCGTGCCGGTCGTCGTGAAGCAGAGCGACGTGGTGCCCTGGAAGAACTCCACGCGCGTGAGGGTCCTCCCCGCGCCCGCGCTGGCCGAAGCATTGAGGGTCGTGCTCCCCGTGGGCAGCGTGGCGCCGGAGACGGGGCTCAGGATGCTGACCGTGGGCGGGCCGGCGACCGTGATGGCCACCGACGCGGAGCCGCTCTCGCCCAGGCTGTCCACCGCCTCCGCGCTCACGGTGTGGCTGCCATTGCCCAGGCTGCTCGTGGCCGTGCAGGTGACCGGGTTGGAGACGGGGGCGTTCACGGTGCAGAGCACGGTGGCGCCCGCGCGGAACGTGACGCTGGCAATCGTGCGGCCCGAGGTGGGCGTGGCCGTGGCGCCCAGGCTGAGCGTCGCGGGCGCGGTGAAGTTCTGACCGGCCAAGGGCGCGGTGATTGTTACGGCGGGGGCGGTGGGAGGCGCCCCGGAGATGACGATGACCCCGCTGGTCGAGTGGCGGATGCGGAGCGCGTTGTTGCCGGTGTCGAAGGTCCACCCGTCCGCGGCCAGGTCCGTGCGCTGCGACAGGGCGGTGCCGCCCGCCGTCACCGCCGAGGGGACGAAGGCGAGGCGCAGCACCTCCGTCGCGCTGGCGTCGTAGGTGGTGTAGCGGACCTCGTTGCCGGGGCCGTAGGTGACGCTCTTCACGACGGAGGTGGAGCGCAGCAGGTGGTTCTGTCCGGCGGGCGCCCAGTCCGGCTGCGCGCCCATGCCGATGACGAAGTGGCGGATGAAGTCACCCCAGCCGTCCGTGAACCAGACGTTGTTGGGATACGGCCCGTCGATGGTGAGCCCGCTGTCGCGCACCATGTACGTGGCCCAGTTGAACGCGCGGAAGGCCTTGTCCTTCGCCGCCGCGTCCCCGGTGAGCTCCGCGTAGCGCGCGTTCACGGCGGCGTAGCGCGCGGTGTGGCTGCCCATCTTGTAGTGGAAGGCGAACTGCTCCTTGATGGGACGCGCGCCGAACTCCAGCGTGTCCCCGAAGTTCGTCTCGATGAAGGCGATGATGTTCTGCACGTGCGCCTGCCAGTTGGGGTCCAGGCCGGGGTTGTCCATCAGGAACTTGGCCGTCTCCCCGGGGACCAGCTGGTTCAGGTTGTTGGTGGCGTCCGAGCCCACGTCCTCGAAGTACTGGGTCCAGTTCTGCGTCGCGATGGGGCCATTGCTGCCCAGCAGCCACGCGAGGACGGTGGCCTGGGTGCTCTGCCATTGGGCCAGCTGCGTGCCGCTGTAGCCGGGCGCGCCGTTCAGCGTCCCCGCCTGGCCCAGCTGGATGAGCTCCTGGAACAGCTTGAGGGGCTCCACGACGTTGGACGCATAGTTGTCCACGATGTTCGCGCCGGTGCGCACGGCGTTGTCGGAGGCCCGCACGCGGTACGGCCAAGGCGAAACACTGGCGGTCGGGGTGCGCAGGTGGCTGGTGAGCTGGTTGGCCGCGTGGATGGCCATGTCGCGGTAGGCCGTGTTGCCATTGAACTTGAAGGCCTGGACGGCGGCCCACGCGAGCGCGCCCACCTTCTCCGGCTGGAGGTAGCCCACGCCGTCGCCCACGCCCACCGAGGAGCCTGCCTGCGTGCCGGCGTACGTCAGCGTGCCGCTGGCGCCGCTCGCGTAGGGCACGTTCGACCAGTGGTCCCCCACGGCCGTCATGCCGTGCGCCAGGTGCCAGTCCAGCAGCGCCAGCGCGACGTTCCGCAGTCGCGGGTCATTCTTGTAGGGCGAGTACGCGAGGCCGGACTCGATGAGCATCGCGTTCAGGCCGGCGGGGTTGTGCGGCCAGCCCACCGGCTCACCGGCCGGAGAGCACCCGGGCGCCGTGCCGCTGCACAGATACGAGTGCGCGTAATAGGCGGGCCTGGCCACCGACGGGTTCGTGAGGTTGGACAGGTTGGGGAGCGCGAGCAGGTAGTTCTGGTTCAGCTCCAGCACGTAGTCATACGCGGCGGAGCTGCCCGGGGCCGTGGGCGGCGCCCAGGACAGCAGCTTCCCCGTGCCGTCGCACTGCGCGGCGTGCTGGTCGATGTTGCCTCCGCCGCTGCACGCGAGCGCCTGTCTCACGGTGGTGGGCTCGGGGGCGTCGGAAGGCGCGACACAGCGGGTGAGCAGGAGGAGCGTGAGTGCTCCGGTGAGGGAGCGGAGGATCCGCGCCGGGAGATGGGCATGCATGGGGTGGGGTGTCCTTGGAGGGGGCGCACAAAACAGCACCGGCCCTGGAGATTGCTCTCTCCAGGGCCGGTCCATTATCGCCCGTGCCCGGTCGCCGGTTGCGTCACAGCTCCGGCAGCCGTCAGATACGCCAGCCCCTTCAAGCCTGCCCACACCAGTCGCACGCGAACACCTCCAGTTGAAATCCCTGCCATTGATTACCCATGACGTCACGCCGCCAGGAACAACCGTACCGTCGGGCAATGGATGGGCATACGGAGAGTGTGTTTTTCCTTTCACTGCCACAGGCGCATGAGAGGAATATCCAGATGCCAGAGATTTCGAAGCTTCCCGCTCCGGGGCCCACGCCTCCCAACCAGCCGTCCAACACCGTCAGGCTCTTCCAGGACGCGAGCTGGTCGAGTTCGTCCTACCTGCTCAACGTCAATGACTACACGAAGGACAAGCGCCACTCCATCTCCGGGACGAGCATCCAGGACAAGGCGACCTGGATTGCGTTCAACCTCCCGGTGGGGACCGTGGTGACGATGATGGACAACTTCGTCGCGCCGGCCGACGGCAACGTCTACAACCTCAAGGGCTGCGGCAGGGTGGTCGACCTCGTGGGAACGGGCAAGACCGAGGCCGTGGCCCTCTCGCTGGTCAACATGAATGACTGCATTTCGGCGTGGTTCTGGCACACGCCCGACCTGAACCTCGGAGGCGTCGAGCTCTACCAGGATGCCGACTTCAAGGGGAACCGCACGGTCCTGTTCCTCTCGGAGTGGAACGCGAGACAGATCCACTCGCTGTCGGGCTGGTACATCCACGACAGCGCGAGCTCCGCTCGCTGGCCGTCGCTGTATGACGCACAGACGGTCTCGTTGTTCGCCAATGCTGACGGTTCGGGGGTGAGCTACGAGAACATCAAGGCCTGGGGCAGCTTCTCGCAGCTGAGTAATTTCAAGGAGGCGGGCTTCAACGACGCCCTCTCCAGCTTCTCCTGGAACAACCTCATCCCGAAGCAGGAGGTCATCGCCCCGGTCATCGTCACGGTCCCGAACAGTGGCGGGAAGACCCTGTCGACGCAGACGACCGCGACGAACAACAGCCCCGAGGTGCAAACACAAACCATCACGCTCACCAATACGACCGAGCAGACGACGTCGGTGACGGTCACCAACCAGTACACCGCGGGCATGGAGCTGGGTTATTCGCTCTCGGCCAAGGCGGGTATCGGAGTGGGTGAGGTGACCCAGGAATGGACGCTCAAGCTCAGCTTCAGCTACTCGCGCACTGACAGCTCGACGCTGACCAAGACGCAAACCACGGCGCTCTCGATCTCGCAGGTGTTCAACGTGCCTCCCTACAGCATCGCCCAGGCGACGCTCTGGGTGCAGATGGGGCTGCTCCCCCCGAACACGACCTACAGAACCACGGCCGAGCGTTGGTACGACGCCGACCTCAAGGGAAGCACGTACGACCCCGCGAACGGCTGGTGGAGGCGGACGGAGTTCATCACCCTGCAGATGGGTGGCACCCTGGCCGTGAACTCGAACCTGGTCGTCGAGACGTCGTCGATTCCCCAGGGCGCCGATGCATTGGCAGCCAGCGCCTAGCCCCCTCTCACACCGTGGAGAGTTCCCAGGTGGCCTCGAGTCCACCCGGGAGCCCCTGCGTGCGCGCCTTCTTCGACAAGCACGACGCGCTACGAGAAGCGCGCCGTGGCGAACCAGACTGAAGCGATGTGGAGCCGATGCCTGGAGACCGGACCGCTCCACGCGCTCGCGCACGCGCCCGCACGGGGCCTCGTCGCCGTGGGCGGAAGCAACGGCGCCGTGCACCTGCTCGACAGCCTCACGCTCGACGTCCGCGCCCTCTTCCACCTGGGCATGGCCACCGCGCGCCCGGAGTCGCTCGGCATCGTGCGGAAGCGCCCGTCGAACACCCTCCGGGCGCTGGCCTGGCACCCCGACGGAGAGCACCTCCTCTGCGGGTCCTGGGACTTCGTGGCCCGCATGTTCCACAGCCGCACTGGCGGTCGCTGCTCGAAGGTCGCGCTGGGTGAGTGGGGCGCACCCGGGCACGGCACGGCACGTCCCCGGGGCCCCCGCTCGGATGCGGGAGCCCCGAGGCGCGGGGGCCTACTTGCGCAGCTTGAACAGCAGCACGTCGGAGCGCCGGGACTGCGGCGTGTACCAGGTGCCGTCCATCTCGAGCGCCTCCCTCAGGGTGCCCGCCACCACGACGCCGTCCGGGGAGGCCGCGAGGTGGAACTCATGCCCGGACGTGAGCCCCAGCACGCGGACCCACCGGGACTCCAGCCCGGGACCGAAGGCCGCCAGCGTGGGCCGGGGCAGCTCATCCTGCTGCCAACCGACGTCGCCCAGCCCGACGAGGTTCCCCGCGCCGTCCTGGGTCGTCACGATGTTCCCGGCCCCGTCCACCACCATGTCCGTGAACCCGGAGTGCGCGAACTGACGGAGGGACACGTCCCCACCCGCCCCGGTGAGCACGCCCACGAGCGCATCCCGGGCACCTTCGTATTCCTCCGGCTCGCGGCTGACGTACTGCTGGCCTGCGAACGACAGGTACCCGTTGAAGTTCCCGGTGAAGGCGATGCGTTGGTCGGGCAGCACGCCCACGGAGGTCACCTCGCCGTAGCGCGCGCTCATCACCCGCGCCCAGCCGAAGTCGCCCCCGACGCCGTACCGGGCGACGAAGCCTCCGCGCTCCGCGACGGTGCCGCCACCGAAGTCGGTGTTGTTGCCCGCCTGTCCGCCCACGATGACGCCCTCGCTGGCGTCCACTGCGACGCTGTTCGCCCGCGTGCCCACCAGGGACGTCCCGGCCAGCACGCGCGACCAGAGGGGCGCGCCGTCCCACTGGAGCTTCAGCACGTAGGAGTTCGGGTATTCGTCGTCGTACGGAAACGCCTTGCCCGAGTACACCGGCCCGTTGCCGAAGTCCGTGTAGCCCCAGAACGTGCCGACGACCACCGCGCTGCCGTGCGCGTCCGTGGCCAGGTCGAGCACGTCCATCGGGTTGTCGTAGTAGTGCTCCGGGTCGCTCGGGTCACCGAACCAGGCCCGGAAGCCGCGCGTCCAGTCCACCGTGCCGTCAGGCTTGAGCTTCATCACCACCATGCCGGAGCCCTGGGGCAGCGGCCCCTTGCCCAGGTCCGGTGCCCCGTCGTAGCTGCCGGCGACCAGCACGTTGCCCACCGTGGTCACCACCACCTTCTCCAACCGCACCCCCGCCTGCGGGAAGGAGCGCGTCCACGCGACGGTGCCATCCGCCCGGTGCAGGGTGACGGTGTGGCCCGACGTGGCGGGCGGGGTCCCCGTGCCGTAGAGCCGGGTGACGACCGCGAACCCGCCATCCGGCGCGGGCGCCACGTGCTGGGGGGCCTCCGCCCGCGCGCCTCCGTCCTGACGCACCCAGGCCGTGGTCCCCGACGGCTTCGTGCCCCGGTACGAGCAGAACGGGTCGCTCTCATACGTGATGACCAGCCGGGGCGCGCCCCCGATGATCTGGCGCTCTTCCGCGTCCGTGGAGACGAAGCCCACGCTGTTGGTGCTGTCCGGCAGCAGCGCGAACGCGTACGTCCCGGAGGCCGTCACGGTGTTCGTCACGTCCAGCTCCACCCAAGCATCCCGCGCGACGGCCCCCAGGTCCACCAGCGGCTCGCCCAGTGGCGCCGGGCGGTGGTTCCAGTCCGTCGTCGCCCCGTCGAACGTCGACGCCCGGTAGAGCCGGGGCCCGTTGCCCGTGCCGTCAATGGCATACAGGCGTAGCGCCACCCGCTGGATGCGCTCCGGCCGCAGCTGGACATCGAAGCGGAGGAAGGCCTCCGCGCGGGGATCCGCGTCCACCCGCAGCGAGGCGTGGTGCTGGAACTTCGAGTCCGGCGCATCCGCCGCGGCGTAGGTGTCATGCAGCGCGCTGACGGGGACCTCGACGTACTCCGTGCGGGTCAGGCACGCGTCCGTCGGGGCCGCCTTCGCCGCGCCCGTCCAGACGAGCAGCCGGGGACGCAGCGACGCATCCGCGCTCTCCCGCGAGTAGAACGTCACGCCGTCGCTGGAGGTCGGGTACAGCCCGAACGTCACGTCCCCGTTGCCACGCACCAGGTCCGTCACGTCGTAGTCCACCCAGCTCCCCGTCGCGAGCCCCTGCGCGTCCTCCACCGGGCTGCCCGTGCGGGCCGGCCGCGAGTTCCATGTGACGCTGGCCTCGCTCCACGGCAGCCCCGTCAGCGCGTACACGGTCGGGCCGTCATCCGACCCCGAGCTCACGTACAGGCGCAGCACCGCGCGCTGCACGGCCTCCGTCAGCCCCTGCACCGGGAAGCGCAGATAGGCCTCCTGCATGGGGGCGCTGTCCACCTTGAACGTCGTGGCGCCGCCCTGGGCCGTGTCCGGGCGCTCCGCGTCGACGAACGTGTCCCCGCTCGCGCTGAAGGAGACCGGCGCGCCGGAGAGCGTGAGCGGCGCGGGAGGGGGCGGCGGGTTGTCCGTGGCGGACTCCACGGTGAGGACGAGCTGCGGCTTGTACTCGAAGGACTCGCTTGAGCCGAACGTGAGGCTGTCCGTGCCCTTCGCCGAGAGGAGGAGGTCGACGCTGTAGTAGCGGCTGGGGATGTACATGCCCGATACGTCGAGCTCCACCCAGGTCCCGCTCCTCACGGGCCCCTCGCTCGAGGTGAGCCAGGCGTCGCTCCAGTCCGGCCGGGTGTTCCACGTCACGCTTTCGTCCCAGATGTGCACGCCCGGCGAGTTGTGCACGGCGACACCCTGGGCCGCGTTGTTCATCGCGAACAGGCGCAGCCTCGCGGACGTCACCGTCCCGGGAACGGGGAGCTCGGCCCCGGAGAAGCGCAGGTACGTCAGCGCCTCGGGGGTCCGTGAGACCTTCAAGGTGGAGGAAGCGCCGAAGCTCGTGTTCGGGGACGCGGCCTCCACATGGGCGTCCTCCGTGGGCGTCAGGACGACCGTTCGCGTCGTGAGCGCCGCGCGCTCCTTGCTGACGGTCTCCGCCCCGGGTTCAGGTGAACCTTCCTCCACTGTCAGTGGCGCGCCGCACCCGCTCAGGGTCGCGAGCGCCACACCTATTCCCCACAACATCCCTGCGACTGTCATTCGTCTCACGCTGACGCTCCCTCTGGGACCACGAGAGGAAGGCATGAGCAACAGATGAGCCAGACATCGGGCCGTGGCCGCTCCCGCCAGGAGGGCAAGCAACAGGGCGGCCTTCTTTTCCCCCAGGCGGAGATGTTCAATGTCATCCATTCGTCCAGGTCCGCAGGGGGGCATCCTCCTCGGGAGCTGCTGTCGTGGTCCGCCCTCGCATCCCCGGGAGCCTCCATGACGCAGTCCAGGACGGCCGTACTCGCGCTGATCATCACCCTCGCGCTCGCCCCTTCAGTGGCCACGGCGGGCCAGAGCGCCTCCACCCGCTGGGCGGCGAGCCGGGGTGACTTCCTCACCTGGCAGCTCAGCGGCGTGGGTCGCGCGGCGGATGGCTCGCTCCAGCTGCTTCCGGGGCAGTCCTGGTCCGGCACCGACCCCTACGGGCCGGGCGGCTACTACGGCGGCACCTATTACAACGGCGGCTCCTTCTTCCAGGGCGAGGCCACGAGCCCCATCGTCTCCAGCGCGTTCGGCTTCCGTGAAGCCATCGCCTCCTGGGAGGCCACCACGCCCACGGGCACCTGGGTGGAGACGCTCGTGCGCGTGCAGGTGGGCGGCGCCTGGACGAAGTGGTTCAGCCTGGGTGTCTGGGCTTCGGACGCCTCCACGGTGCAGCGCCACTCGGCGGACTCGCAGGCAGACACCGTGGCGAGGGTCTCCATCGACACGCTCATCGTCACCGCGAAGAAGAGCGCCGCGACCGCGTGGCAGGTGAGGACGCGGCTGTTCAGCGCGAACGGCGTGGCCACGCCCGTGCTGCACGCCAGCGCGCTCACCACCTCCACCTCGCCGGAGACGCGGCCCACCGTGCCCGCGGGCAACCCGGCCCGCTGGAACCAGGTGCTCGCGGTGCCGCGGTGCTCGCAGATGGTCTACCCGGACGGCGGCGAGGTCTGGTGCAGCCCCACGTCCACGGCGATGGTGCTCCAGTACTGGACGGCGGACACGCGGGGCTGCGAGGCGAATGTGCGCGCGGCCGTCGCGGGGGTGCATGACTGGTATTACGGCGGTCACGGCAACTGGCCCTTCAACACCGCGTACGCGGCGGGCCAGGGCCTCCAGGCGCACGTGGCGCGCTTCACGAGCTTCGCGCAATTGGAGCCGTGGCTCTCCGCGGGAGTGCCCGTCATCCTCAGCGTCGCATGGGGCAAGGGTGAACTGACCGGCGCGCCCATCCCCTCCACCGCGGGCCACCTCATCGTGCTCGCGGGCTTCGACGCGGTGGGCAACCCCGTGGTGAACGACCCGGCGGCCGCCAGTGACACCGCCGTGCGGCGCACCTACTACCGTTCGGAGCTGGAGCCGTTGTGGCTCTCGCGCTCCGGGGGCACCGCCTACCTCGTCTACCCCCGGGACTGGCCGGTGCCCGCGCTGTAGGAACCCTCATGGTGGAGCAGGCCCATGGTCTGCTCCGCCATCGCCGAGCGCCTGCGTTACGCCGCGGCAGGCGGCCCGAACCAGCGGGCCAGGGCCTCACGCAGCCCCTGGTCCGTGCCCTCTCCAACCCACGCGACGTGTCCGTCCGGTCGGACCAGCACCGCGGCGGGCGCGGTGACCCCTCCGAGGGCCGGGAGCTCCCACTCCCCCGTGTAGCGAGCAGCGACCCTCCGAACCCGGTCCGCCCAGGGGGTGACATCAAGGATGCCGGGCTCGCCCAGGTCGAGCAGCACCGGTCGCGCGTCGTGCAACAGGTGGAACACGCGCCGCGGGCCGTCGGCGGTGACCAGGTCGAGGTCCGGCATGCGGCGCCCGAGCAGCGGGTGTCCGTTGCCGAGGTCGTAGTGGATGTCCAGCCCCGACATCATCGCCGCGTACTGCTTGCGGGGCCCGTCCATCCGCAGCAACTCCGTCAGCGTCTCGCGCACGGCGTCCATTCGCGCGTCACCGCGGCTCAGCGCGGTCTGCGCCATGGTCTTGCGCAGCGCACGGGCCGCGACGGGGTGCCGCTCGGCCTGGTACGTGTCGAGCAGGCTCTCCGGCGAGACGCCGCGCACGACCTGGGCCAGCTTCCACCCCAGGTTCACGGCATCCTGCACGCCGAGGTTGAGCCCCTGTCCGCCCATCGGCGAGTGCACGTGGGCCGCGTCGCCGGCCAGGAGCACCCGCCGGTCGCGGTAGGACGCCGCCTGCCGCGTCATGTCGGTGAACCGCGAGAGGTACGTGGCGCCGCGCAGGCCATGGTCCGTCCCGTAGAGCGCGATGAGCCCCTCGCGCAGGGTCTCGAGGGTCGGCGCGTCGCCCGTGACGACGCGCTCCTCCCTGAGCACGACGCCCACGCGGCCGTCCTCCATCGGGCCCATGGCGTAGGTGCCCTTCTCGTCCCGGCGGATGCCGAACGTCGGCGCTCCGGTCATCTCGACCTCGGCGATGAGGTAGCTGACCGACGCGTCCCACCCCGGGAACTCGATGCCCGCCGCCTTGCGGACGAGGCTGCGGCCCCCATCGCACCCGACGAGGTACTTCGCGCGCAGTGCACGGCCGTCGGACAGCTCCACGTCGACGCCGGTGTCGTCCTGCGCGAAGCCCGTCACCTCGCATCCACGGTAGCTGGGCACCGCCAGCTCGCCCACCCACTCCGCCAGGATGCGCTCGAAGCGCTCCTGCAAGAGCGCGAGCCCATGGTTGTGACGCGTCGGGAAGTCGCTGAGGTCCAGCGGCGTCTGCCCGAACGAGACGTTCTGGACCGCTTGCCCTTGCGAGGTGAAGCGCTCGACGACCCCGCGCTGAGCGAGCACCTCCAGGCTGCGCGCGTGCAGGCCGCGCGAGCGTGAACCGGCGACCTCCTGACTGGCGCGCCGCTCGACGATGGCCACGTCCACCCGCGCCAATGCCAGCTCCGCCGCCAGCATCAGCCCGGTCGGGCCCCCTCCGGCAATCACCACCGCGTGCTGCGTCATCCTGTCCGCGTGCATTTGTCTGCCTCCCGCGTCTGGCCTCGAAACGGGCGACGGTGGACCACGAACGGGGGGGCTTGCGGCAACACCCGGGGTCTGGCATTTGCTGGCAGTGGAGAGGACGGAGAGGGCTGCCGTGGCACCTCCAGCGGCCCGTCGCGGACGCAGCTGAAATCCGCGGACGCGCCAGTGTCGACTCGCGCTCCAACATCCACGCCGTCAGCAGCGGCTGACGCGTCGTATGTCTCACGTCCTGCACGGCTCTACTCACGACCTCGAGGGGACGTACACCTCCTACGCAACCGACGAGTTCGTCGGGTGGCGACACCCGAAGGTTTCTCCGTCAAGCATGACGCCGCGCATCCATCTGTTCGTTCGACCGCATCGTCGTCTGGCTCGATATCCTGCCCACCATGCCCCAGGCTCCGAAGTACGTCGCGCTGACCCTTGTCACGGCGGCAGGACAGGAGATTCCCGTCACGGGGACCTCCTTCACCATTGGCCGGCAGTTCGACTGTCATTACCGGCCTGACTCCGTGCAGATCTCGCGTCGGCACACCCTGTTGATCCACGAACCGGAGGGTTGGTTCGCGGAGGACATGGGCTCCGCCATGGGGACCTTCCACAACCAGCGTCCCCTCACCGACCGCCAGCGACTCGCCGATGGCGACGAGCTCATGGTCGCGGACGTCAAGCTTCGGATCCGGCTCCGCTAGCGTCTCCCATCGCATGGGACTGGACGGACCCTGCGAATCCGGGCAACGGCGGAGTTCTGGAGCGCCTGCTCCCCGTGTCCCCTTGCGGCCCGCCGGCCTGCCCATCCGGGCCTCATGCCGCACCGTGTCCACCTCTCGTTGAGAGGACATCGACATCCCATCTGGGAGGACGGCATGGACGTCAATGAGGTCATCGACCGGGCCCGCGACAGCATCACCGTGAGGCGCGTCTACGGAGAGGCCATCCAGCAGGACGGAATCACCGTGATTCCCGCGGCCCTGGTGGCCGGCGGAGGCGGCGGAGGCGGCGGCGAGGGGCCGGCGGCGCTCCAGCAGGCCGCAGGGGAGGGTGAAGCCGTGAAGGGCAGCGGCTCAGGCAGTGGCTTCGGTCTGAAAGCCAGGCCCGCGGGCGCCTTCGTCATCCGCGAGGGCAAGGTCACCTGGGTTGCCGCCGTGGACGTCAATCGCATCATCCGGGGCGCCCAGTTGCTCGCGGGCACGGCGATCCTCCTGAGCGGCCTCCACCGCCTGCTGAGCGCACGCCGTTCCGCCCGCCTCCTGCGGCACGCCTGGCGCTGAGTTCGCCGGATCCAGAACGGGGGCCCGCCCATCATCATGCGACCTTGGGCTCGGGCCTGGCGTCTGGTTCGAGCTCGACGCCAGGCAATGACAGCCTCCGGGTCAGCGCTTCAGCCACATCGGCTCGCCGGGGCACAGCCGGCAGCGGGCCTCACCGTTGGCACAGGAGTCCGCGCAGGACGGGAGCGCCGCGCGGGCCGAGCTTCCGGCGCGGTACAGCAGGTCCTGGTACGCGATGGAGCCCACGACGGGGTGCATGCTCTGGAATTGCACCACGGTGGCCCCCGAGCGCTTCAGCCGGAAGGTCGGCGTCCCCACCGCCAACGCGGTCCGGATGGCCTGCACGCCGCCCGCCGTCTTGTCCTCGCCGTAGGTCGTCGTGCCCTGCGTGATTTCAAGCCGGCCCGCCGACGTGAGGAAGCCCACCAGCTCCACGTCATTCGTCGCCGGGCAGCCTGCCTTGCACACCGCGAGGTCCGCTGACGCCTGGGTCGTGGGCACGAGGGACTGACGGTGGATGCGGTGGTTGTAATACAGCACGTCGCGCTCGATGGTCGGCCGCGTGCCTGTCTTGAACCACTGGATGTAATACGCAGTCATGTCGTACGCGGGCCACTGCTTCCCCGTCGACGGCCGGATGTTGTGGTGCTCGTGCTGGTCGTTCCAGGTGATGATCTGGACCTCGTCCATGCCGTCGGCAATCACGTTCTCCCAGATGGAGCGGAGCGTCAGCGAGTTGCGCGCCTCCCAGAAGGCCTTGTCCTTGGGCCGGTAGTCCTGGCTGCTCATCGGGTGCATCCACGACTTCCCGTACCCGGCCGCCTTCGTCTTCAGGCTCCCGGAGTACCCCGCCGTCGTCACCGGGACGGCCGTCCCCCAGCCCGCGTAGGCATCCCCCACGCTCCGGTACTCCTCGAAGAGCGCCGTGCTCCCCGTGCCCAGGAAGACGGGCACCAGGTACAGGTTCATGCCCAGCTCCGCCGCCGCGCGCTGCTTCACGGTGGCGTAGAACGCCGCCGTCCGGCCCTGCGCGGGAGGGTTGAACAGGCCAACGACATACTTCCCATCCGGCCGCCGCAGGAGCGCCGCGTAGCCCTTCAGCTGGTCCAGGATGCGAATCATCCGGTCCTGGTCCCCCGCCTGGCTCCCCGTGCTCAGGATCGTCATGTCGAAGTTGGGGATGATGTCGAAGTTGCCGGCCTGCGAGGCCGCGTCGGCAATCGTCTTCGCCCGCGTCCACACCGCGCCGTTGTTCACGTCGCTGTCGGTCCACAGGTTCAGATAGAAGCCGTCGATGCCAATCCTCGCCGCGAGCTCGATTTCGTCCCTCGCGTCGCGAAGCCGCCAGTCCGTCTCCGTGCGGGGCAGTCTCGGGAGCGGCCGCTCGCGCATCATGCCGCCGTAGGCCGCGTGGATTCCGCCCTCGCCATTCACCGCGATGTAGTTGCGCTCGTAGTAGTCGTTGGACGTCGGGTTGGTGTTGTCCATTGACACCGGGTAGTAGTGCCAGTGCGCATACACCCGCTTCGCCGAGCTCCGGAGCGTGGCGCGCGGCACCGCGGTGAACGCCCACTCACACGGGCCACAGTCCGGCCCGCAGTCGACGCCCGTCTCGGTGCCGTTGCGCACCCGGTCCGAGCAGGTCGCGGCGGGCGTCACGCTCAGCGGGACGCTGTACTGGTTGTCGCTCTCGTTGGTCTCCGCCGGCAGGCGGTTGATGTCATCCACATGCGCGAGGAGCGTGTGGGCTCCCGCCGTGGCCGGCGCGGTCCATACCTTCGTCCCCGCGGGGCCGGAGTTGGCGGTGAGCGTGACGCTGGCCCCCGGCGCGAGGGAGCTGGTGTGCGTGTCCGACCACGACACCTGCGTGCCGTCCACCCAGAAGGAGAGGCCGTGGATGGTGCCCGTGGGCGTCGCGACGTTCCCCGCGTTCTTGATGGTGGCGTTGAAGGTGACGGCACCGCTCGGGGCCACCGTGGTCGGGCTCATACCCGTCACGACGAGGTTGTAGCCGTCCACGAGCGCATCCTGCCGCGAAGCCAGGGGCTCCTGGAGCGGATCCCCGCCACAGCCCATCCACGCCGCCAGCAGCCCAAGGGACAGGACCTTCCATGCGCTCTTCGAGTCGTGAATCGCCGGTTGCATCCAGAAGCTCCGTTCAATTTTCCGCCGCTGCTATCGCGTCAGCGCGAGCTGGTTGACGCGTTCCAAGGGCGGGCCGGCTCCATTGTCGCTGTGGCGCTGAAAGGGTTGCTTCGGGAAGCACCCGGCGCGACCGCCAACCTTCATGCATCGCGGGCTGCGTTGATCAGGGACCGCGCCTGGCCGAGCTTCATGGGAACCCGAATCGCACTCAGGGACCCCATGCCGCCTGGAGGCTGGGTATCCTCAGCGGATGACCCTCCTGGTGCAGTGTGAGTTTCGGGTGCAGCGGCCTGACCTTGAGTCGGAGTTCATCCGGCTCGCCCGGGCGTTGGCTTCCGCCGCCGCGGACGAGCCGGGGACGTTGCGTTACCAGTGGTTTGTCGCGCAGCGGCCGGGGCACTACTCGATCCTCGAGGAGTACGTCGACGCGGACGCGGCCGAAACGCACAACGGCAATGTGGGAGCGCTGCTCGTCGAACTTTTTTCCGTGGCCGAGCTGGTGTCGGTGTCGTTCTACGGCGAGCTCAACAAGTACTTGCGCGACTGGAGCACCGGTCGGGACGGAGTCTCGGTCCACGTGCCGTTGTGACTCCAGCCTTCGAATGGAGCCAGCGCTCTCACGCGGGGATCAGCGTCCGGGCGACATGCTGGATGTAATCCGCGCGAGGGCGGCTCGCGCTCAGCGTCTTCGGGTTGGCGATGGCGAGGTGCAGGAGCCCCACGTACGTGGAATAGGCCTGCAAGGCCCAGTTGCGCGCCTCGCGGGCCGGCAGCCCGAGTGCACGGTACAGCTTCACCAGATAGTCGAGGCGCCGCTGCGACACCCGCGCGAGGACCGGCTGGATGCGCGGGTCCGAGGCGGCGCCCGCGACGATGGCGACCTCAATCCTCCCATGCGGGCCCAGGTCGAACGTCAGCGCCAGCAGCTGGTGCAGCCGCTGCCTCGGGTCCGGCAGGGTCTCCAGCCGCTGGATGAACTCCGTGGTCGCCAACTGCTCCCAGCGCGCGAGCGCGGCCTGGAGCACGTCCGCACGGTCCTTGAAGTGCCAGTAGAAGCCGCCCTTCGTCACGCCCAGGCCGCGGGACAGCCGCTCCACGGACAGGGCCTCCACGCCCTCCGCGAGGCTCCAGAGGGCGGCGTCCGCCCAGTCTTCCGCTGACAGGCCCGGGCCCCGGTGCCGCTTGCGGATGTCCTCGATGCTCCGGAAGGGCGAAGGCTCCGGTGGGCGGGCAGTAGTGCGTCTCATCGTCGAGCGCAGTCTGGCGGACCCCCTCCCGGAGGTCCAGGGCGCATTCCCGGCGGGTCGGGAGATACGGTGCCGTATCGGTATACGGTACCGTATCCGATGACACGAATGGGGGCTGTGCATGCGGGTGACGACAGGGACGTGGCTGATGCTCGTGGGAGGGATTCACAGCGCCATCGGCCTGGTGCTCTTCCAGTCCCGCACCGCCTCCGCGCTGCCGGAGGTGCTGCGGCCCTTCGCGCAAGGTGCGGACCACGTGGACGTGAAGACGGTGGAGTCAGAAGCCACACTGCGCGAGTTCCTCGCGGCGCTCCTGTCGTACCAGCCCGCGTGGATGACGGCCCTGTACGGCGTGCGCGCAGTCTTCGTCCGGTTGCTCGGGATGCGCCAGCACGGGGTGCCCCGGCCACAGCACCTGCGCCCGGAGGACATCCCCATGACTCCGGGTGGCGCGGCCTTGTTCTTCACCGTGCGCCACGCGGAGGAGGAACACGTCTGGGTGGTGTCCGCGAAGGACCAGCACCTGGACGCCACCCTCGCCGTGGTGGTGGAGCCGCGGCCGGGCGGTGGACCCCGGCGGCGCTTCCACGTCGTCACGCTGGTGCACTATCGGAACTGGGCCGGGCCCGTGTACTTCAACGTCATCCGGCCCTTCCACCACCTCGTCGTCGGGGGCATGGCGCGCCGTGCGGCGCGCGCGCAGGAGGGGTGATCTGGAAGTTTTCTATGGCAATGGACTCAATGCGTTCATCACGAAATGGATGCACTTCTCTTCCAAGCCTCTCCGTTCGTCGCCTCGGTGCAGTGCTCTAGCATTGCGCGGCAGCGCACGTTCATCTGGATGGGAGACATTGCAATGAATTGGGATGCGTTCCGGCAGCAGCATGGCAGCCTCAAGCGGTCCGCCCTTTTGGGGCTGGGCGCCGCAATGACACTGGGACTCTCCGCGGCGGCGCTGCTGACGCCCACGGAGGCGGCGGCCGAGGAAGAGAATCCGTGTCCCTTCTCCGGGGTCCTGTGCTTGTTCGACGGCCCGGACTTCACCGGTGAGGTGTGGAATGTCATGGCCTGGCCGCCCGGCGGCGCGGGGACCTGCGTGAACCTTCCAGAGCACGGCTGGGAGGACCGGGCCGTTTCCGCCATCAACAACGGACCCTACACCGCATCGCTGTTCCTCAATGAGGACTGCGTTGGCGGCCCCTATCCCATTGGCCCTGGCGAGTGGGTGAGTCCCCTGAACTTCGCGCCCAGGAGCGTCTGGGTCTACTGAGCAGGGGCCCTGGAGGCCGACGCTCTCGGCCTCCGGGGCTCAATTCCTTGCGCCGCGGCCGCGCCAGAGCCGCAGCGTGGCGAGGAGTCCCAGCACCGTCAGGCCCCCTCCGGCCTGCGTGCAGCCGCCCTTGGAGGGGCTGCTGATGGGATCCGCGTCCGGGGTGCCTCCGTCCTCCCCGGTGCCTCCATCCGGCGTGCCCGCGTCCACGGACTGCGTGGCGCAGGTCAGCTCGAAGTCCACGCTCAGCGGCGGCAGCGTGATGTCCGCGTGCTCCAGCGTTCCTCTGAGTGTGGCTTGATGGCGTCCGGGCGTGAGGCCCAGGCCGGGCGGTGACGGGTTGCCCGGCGTGCAGACCGTGTAGAGGAACAGCAGCGGCCGGTTGTACTCGTAGCGGTGGCTCTCGTAGTTGTCCGCGCCCGCCGACGTCAGCCCGTGGTGGTTGCTGAAGGACCAGGGCTGGCCGTCCACCTCCACCGTCCAGTGCACCCAGGGCAGGAAGGGCACCAGCTCCGCTGACGGGGTGAAGCGCAGCGTGGTGAAGTCGCCCTCCTGCGTGCTCCCGCAATTGGAGTCCCCGTACACCGGGAACGTCCCCCGGCTCGGCGTGTCCACGCTCAGCGTGCCCAGGGTCGTGGGCAGCGGCCGCTCGGGGCCCGTGGTGAAGGTCGCGGATTGCGTCTGCGTCTCCTGGTGCTGGCAGAGGCCCTTTGCCTCGATGCGGTACTGCGTGCCCGGCACGAGCGGCGCCTTGGGGACCAGGACCTGAGTGTTGCGGCTGCCATCCGCCAACGTGAAGGGCACCGGCGTGCCATCCGACTGGAGCAGCCGGAGGGTGGAGACATCCGTGCTCTCCAGCAGCGGTGGCCTCACCACCAGCCCGGGGACGTTCGCGGGTACGGGGCCGCCGTCCTCGGGGAGCGGGAAGCGAACGTCGATGAGGCAATTGGGCGCGGCGCAGGCCTCCGCCGAAGGGGGCGTGAACACCCCCAACCCCAGGAGGAAGGTCCCCACCGCGCCCCATGTCCAAGCGTGTCCGTGCATATGCCTCATCAGACACCGGAGCCCGGCGAAGTGGGACATTGGCTCAGGAACGGCGTCGCCAGAGCCGGAGCGTGGCCAGGAGCCCGAACGCCGCGAGCCCTCCGCCCGCCTGCGAGCACCCCTTGGCCTTCAGCGGAGGGCCGTCGTCCGGGGTGGGGTCGGGGAGGGGGTCTTCCTGGCCGCCGTCGCCGCCAAAGTGGGGGCAGTACACCTCGAAGGCGACCTCCAGCGCGGGCAGCGCCATCCCCGCCTGTTCGAGCACCGGGCGCAGCGTGGCCGTGTGCCTGCCTTCGGAGACGCCCCTGGCCGAGGCGGGCATCCCGGGGGGCTCCTGGTCACAGAGCGTATAGACGGTCAGCAGGTCCCGCATCGCCCTGAACCCATCCGCGGGGATGACGCCGCCGCTGGCGTCCACCGCGCCGTGCGGGGCCGTGGCCCACGTCTGTCCATCCACCTCCAGCGTCCAGTGCACCCACGGGAGGAACGGCACCAACCCGGGGGCGGGAGTGAACTCCAGCGTCGTCCGGCCGCCAAAGTAGTTCGCCGCGCACGACGCGCCGCCGTCCCAGACCTTGATGCTTCCGGCCTGACTGGTTCCCTTTTCCAGCACGCCGGTCGCCGTGGGCAGCGCGACTTCCGGGCCCGCGGTGAAGTCCGCCATCGCGGCGAACGGCTGCCCCGTGTGGCCGTCGGAGCAGGGGATGGTCCCCTCCAGGTGGTAGTGCGTCCCGGGGACGAGCGGGGCGGTCGGGACGAGGACGCCGCTGCTCCCAGGTCCCTTGAGGAGACGTGCCTCCACGTCCACGCCTTCCTTCGTGCGCAAGCGCAGGGTCTGCTCCTCCACCCACTCTTCGGCAGGCGGCACGACCACCAGCGCGGGCACGTTCGCCGGGACGACCGCGTCCGGGGGCAGGGGAACGCGGCTGCCCTCCACGGTGCACAGGGGGCCCTCGCAGGCCTCCGCTGAAGGGGGCTTCGCCAGGCCAAAGCCTCCCAGGAACACGCCAATTGTCAGGGCCGTCCATCCGTGTGTCTTCATGGGCCTTGAGACACGCGGGCCCGGCGGGTTGGGACATGACGCTTTCGCGGCGAAGCAGGTCCGGGGTGGACCGCGACCGTTCAGCGTGCGGACGCGACCGTCCGGCACGCGGGGCCAGGATGCGGCACGCCCGCGGCCGATACTGACGGGCCTATGCGACGCAAGCTCGTGCTGCTGGTGCTGGCCGTGGCGGTGTGGCTGCCATCACTCCACCTCCTGTTCCGGCCCCGGAATCGGGAGGCCCTGGCGGCGGCACTGGCCTTCCGTCAACGCGCGTTCTCGCTCCAGGCGTCGAGCGCGGAGCGCGACGTGCTCCACCGCACCAACCCGGAGTGGGACCTGATGGTGCGCACCTTCTCCGCGCTGTCGTTCGCCAACCTCGCGCTGTCGGAGCCCTGGCGGAGGGCGGAGCACCTGGAGGTCGTGGACGCGCTCATCGCCCGGACGCTGCGCGACGAACGACGGGCGCACGAGGCCTTCTTCCTGCCCTACGTGCACGCGGGGCCCTTCAAGGACCCCTCCGGGCGCAGCCTCTTCGTGGACGGGGAGCTGGCGTTGATGCTCGCCGCGCGTCAGGTGGTGGCGCCGCGCGCGGAGTACGCGCCGCTCTTGCGCGAGCGCGTGGACCTCATCGCCGGACAGCTGGAGCGGGCTCCGGTGCTCGCGGCGGAGAGCTACCCCGACGAGGGCTGGACCTTCTGCAACACGGTGGCGCTCGCGGCGCTGCGCCTGTCGGACACCGTGGATGGGCGGGACCATGGCTCGCTGCTGCGCCGGTGGGTGGACTCCGCGCGGGAGAACCTGTCGGACCGTCGGACAGGTCTGCTCGTGTCGAGCTTCACCTACGACGGCGTGACGAAGGACGGGCCGGAGGGCTCCACGCTGTGGCTCGCCGCGCACATGCTCCAGGTGGTGGACGCGGACTTCGCGCGCGACCAGTACCAGCGGGCCCGCGCCGCGCTCCTGGGGCAGGCGCTGGGCTTCGCGTGGGCGGGGGAGTGGCCCTCGGAGGCGGGGGCGGTGCAGGACGTCGACTCCGGGCCCACCATTCCCTGGGTGAACGCGAACGCGGGCTCCAGCGGGCTCGCGCTCGTGGGCGCGGCGGCGTTCGATGACGAGGAGGCGCTGGACGGGCTGCTCACCAGCCTCCATTTCGCGGCCTTCCCGGTGCACGACGACACCGGGCTGCGCTTCGCCGCGGGCAACACGCTCGCGGACGCGGTGCTGCTGTACGCGCTCGTCGAAGGACCCCTCTGGCGCCTCGCGCGGGCGCCGCACCTGGAGGCACACCGATGAGGCGTCACCCGTTTGTCCTGGCCGCGCTGGGCCTCTGCGCGCTCTTCGTCTGTCTGCACCTGGGCGGAGGGCGTCAGTCCGTGGGCGTGCTGTCCGGGACCGTCGTGGGCGGCCCCTGGCGCATGGGCCTGGGGGTCGGCTACGCGCTGGCCTGGTTCGGCGCGGTGCTGGTGGCGCCGGTGCTGCTGCTTGCGGGGCTCGCGGACGTCGTGCTCGGCCGCGTCCGCCGTGCGAGGCCTTGAGCCTCGCTTCAGCGCCGGTACAGCGCGCCGCCCTTCATCACCAGCCGCACCTGGCGCACGGCGGCGATGTCCTGCGTGGGGTCGCCCTCCACGGCGACGAGGTCCGCGTAGAGCCCGGCCTTCACCTGCCCGACGCGGTCCTCCCAGTGCAGCATGCGCGCGTTGCCGGAGGTGGCCGCCTGGAGCGCCTGCGCGGGCGTCACGCCGCTGGCCACCAGCAGCTCCAGCTCGCGCGCGTTCTCCCCGTGCGTGAAGACGCCCGAGTCCCCACCCACGCACAGCGGCACGCCCGCCGCCAGCGCGGCCTTGAGGCCCTCGCGCTTCTTCTTCGCGGACTCGGGCTCTGGATCCACGCCGCGCCTCCAGCCCCGGTACTGGAGCATGGCGTCGCCCGCGGCCAGCGTGGGGCACAGGAACACGCCCCGCTGGGCCATCAGCTTCCAGACCTCCGGCGTGCCCGCGTCGCCGTGCTCGATGCTCTCTGCCCCGGCAAGCACCGCGCGCTTCATGCCCTCCGGCGTGCTGGCGTGCACGGCCACCGGGCGCCCGCCGCTCCTGGCCGTCTCCACGATGAGGCGCATCTCCTCCTGGGAGAACGTGGGGAGCGCCTCACCGCGCGGGCCCCAGCGGTAGTCGCCGTAGACCTTGATCCAGTCCGCGCCGCGCCCCATCTGCCCGCGCACCGCGCGCGTGAGGCCGTCCACGCCGTCCGCCTCCTCCGCGCCCTGGGGCACCGTCCATTCGGAGGCGAACCCCTTGGGGCCGTAGCTGCCGGTGGCGACGAGCGCGCGCGTGGTGACGACCATGCGGGGGCCCGGGATGATGCCCTGGTCGATGGCCTGCTTGAGGCCCACGTCCGCGTCCCCCGCGCCCTCCGTGCCCAGGTCGCGCGTGGTGGTGAAGCCCGCCAGGAGCGCCGCCTTCGCGTGGTTCGTGGCCCGCGCCACGCGCAGCGCCAGGGACTCCTTGAGCACCTGGTCGTCCCACTTCGCCTCGTTGTACGGATGCAGGAACAGGTGCGAGTGGCCCTCGATGAGCCCGGGCAGCAGCGTCGCGCCGGGCAGGTCGATGACCTCCGCGCCCTCCGGCGCCTTCACGCCCTGCGCGGGCCCCGCCGAGACGATGCGCTCGCCGGTGACGACCACGACCCAGCCCGCGTGGGGTTTCGCGGTGGTGCCGTCGAAGACGCGTGCCGGACGCAGCACGTAGGAGCGGGCAGGGGCCTGGGCCCGCGCGGACGCGGAGCCGAGGACCCCGGACAGGACGGCGAAGAAGAGCAGGGCGCGCATGTGGGGGCGCAGTCTGCGCGCGCACCGCCGCCGGGGACCATGGGTTTGTGGGGCAGACCCACGGAGTGCTTTGCTTCGCACTCGATGTCCGCTTGCGTGCCTCCGTGTGTCGTGGGCCAGCCCTGAACGCCGCGCCGTTCCCCTGGGAGCTTCCTTGAACCGACTGTTCGTGCTCGCCGTGCTGCTGTGCGTCGCCTGTAGAGACGAGAACGACCTGACTCCCGTGGGCCCGGACAGGGGAGGCCCGGTGGCCCTCGTCGTCCACTCGGACTGGTGGAACTTCGTCAACGCCTCCGACGACGTGAAGGACATCACCGTCCTGCTGGGGGACGGCAGCCGCTTCCGTCAACCGCTGGGCCGTGACGGCATCGCGCGGTTCGACGACCCGGCCATCACCGGCCCTCAGGACATCACCGTTGTCATCGCGGGCAAGAACCAGGTCGTGGCCAGCACGACGCTGGCCGTGGAGGGAACGGAGGTGTGGGTCCCCTCCAGCACCGGCCTCGTGGGGGCCATCCCGTCCAGCCGGCAGGCCACGCTCACCGGCCGCGTGACGAACCTGCGCGGGAGTCCGGTGCGGCTGCGCGTGGTGGGCCCGGGCTTCCATGGCACGGCCCTCACGCTGGTGGATGGAACCTTCAGCATCGACGTGAATGGCAACGCCCCCGGCAAGGTGGCGCTGGTCGTCAACGGCCGCGCTGACGGCGTCGAGACCTTCGGGCTGCTGTCGGACATCGCCGTGGGAGCGGGGCGAACCGTCCGCAACCTGGTCATCCCCATGGACCACCCGCTGGACCAGCGGCTGCCCGTGGAGGTGACGCACCTGCAGCCCTATGACGCCGTGACGGAGGTCCACGTCAACCACCTGCTCGGCTCGGAGCTGTTCTTCAGCTCGGTCGGCGCGGGGACCTTGCCCATGGACGTCAAGACCGTGGCCCGCACGCCGCCGTTCGACACCGTGGACGTCCGGCTGTCCGTGGCGGCGGGCACCCGCGAGCGGATTGCTTCAGGGCGGGTGACCGCGAGCACGCGGATGCTCAAGGAGGGCCTCACCACGCTGGCCCTGCCCACCCCCATGGCGCTCACCTCGCCCACGCCGGGCACGGAGACCGCGCCCGGCGCGGGGCCCCGCGCCGGGCTGACGCTGCGCTGGAGCACCGACCCCGCCGCCCACGCCGTGACGGTCCGCCTGATGTCCCAGCAGGGCGAGCCGGGGCTCTCCTGGTACGTCACCGCCCCCGCGTCCGTCAGCGGCTTCACCCTGTTCACCCTGCCAGCGGAGGTGTCCGCGGTGCGGGAGCTGGGCGCGGGCCGCTACTCCGTGCAGTGGTCCTCGCGCTTCCTGGGCGCGGGCCACGGCTACCAGGAGCTGTTCACCCAGGCGCCCGAGCTGGATGCCCCGGACGCCTGGAACACCGACACCTCCGGCAACGTCATCCTCCAGGACTGACGCGCGCCGCCCCCCGCGTGCCGGCGCTACGGCGCCAGCGCGCGGAACACCTTGGTGTCGCCGTCGTAGTTGTTGGGGTTCCAGTACACCTTGTCCGCGCCGTCCCGGCCGTCGATGTCCGCGAAGAAGAAGCCGGTGTTCTCCGAGTTGCTGAAGCCGGTGTTGTCCATCACCGGGCTGCTCGCGAAGTTGGTGCCGGTGCTGGGGTACACCTGCATGCGGCCCTCGCGGAAGCCCGGCCGCCAGAAGAGCTTGTCCGCCTTGCCGTCGCCGTCCACGTCCGCGAAGTAGAAGCGGGACGTGTCCACGCCGCTGGTGCCCGCCTCGTGCAGGAAGAACAGCGCGAAGGCCCCCGCGCCGGTGGAGCGGTACACGCGCGTGCGTCCCCCCTCCTGGTCCGGGTTCCACAGCACGCGGTCCGCCTTGCCGTCACCGTCCACGTCCGCGAAGTACACGCGCGTGCCCGCGCTGGTGTTCGCTCCCGTCGTGCTCGTCACAGCGGCGCCGAAGGACACTGTGCCGTTGCACCTGGACACGAAGGTGTCGAAGGCGCCGGACTTCAGCGTGGGGTTCCAGCGCACCAGGTCCGCGCACCCGTCGCCGGTGACGTCCGCGAAGAGGAAGCGCGTGGCGTCGCTGGTGCTGGCCGCCTGCGTGACGGCCACGCGGTCGCCGAAGGTGCCGTCGCACTTCGCGGGGTAGATGCGCACCTCGCCGTCCCCCAGGTTGGGACGCCAGAGGACCTTGTCCGCGCAGCCGTCGCCGGTGACGTCCGCGAAGAAGAAGCGCGTGGTGGCGACCCCGCTGGTCGCGCCCGTGTTCTTCACCGCCGCCATGAAGCCGCCGTCGCACTTCGACTTCGCCACCCACGTCTCGCCCTCGCCCACCGCGTAGTTCCAGGTGATGCGGTCCGCGCAGCCGTCACCGTCCACGTCCGCGAAGAACAGCTGCGTGCCCGTGGACGTGCCGTTGGGCGTAGGGGAGAGGGTGGAGCCCGCGGAGAAGAGGGCGGGGCGGAGGGTGGCGAGCACCGGGTAGTGGTCCGACGGCGTGAGGCCGCCGCTCTCCGTCCGGTCGATGGCGGGCGCGGACGAGGTGAGCTCGCCCCCGTTGTGGAAGATGTAGTCCAGCCGCTGGTAGTTCGTGGACGTGGAGCCGCTCCACGCGTTGTTGAACGTGGCGTCGTCCACTCCCGTCACGCCGTCGAAGCGCGCGGTGCGGAACAGCCGGGCCCCGGCCTCCAGGTTCTCGATGGTGGCCTCCCCCGGCGTGGACTGCCCCTGCGCGTCGGAGTTGAAGTCCCCCATGGCGATGACCGGCAGCCCGCCGGGCTTCGTGGCGAGGAACGACGCCATCTGCTCCGCCTCCTTGAGCCGCCCCAGCGAACACTCCGCCCCGTAGGCGAAGTGCGTGTTGGCCACGAAGTACACCTGGCCCGACGTCAGGTCGCGCAGGCCCACCCAGGAGATTTTCTTCCCTTCCGCGTGGCTGAAGCACGTGGCGGTGGATGCATAGGGATTCACGAGCGCCTCGTTGCCCTGGCCCACCTCGGAAGCGATTTCAAAGCGGCTCTTCTTGAAGAAGATGAGCTTGGGGCTGCCACCGCCCGGGTTGTGGACGCCGTAGGGCTTGTCCGTGCCCGTCAGCCCCGCGATGAGGTCCGCGGGGATGCTGGGCCCGCCGGAGGGCGCCTGGGCCTCCTGCACGCCCACGATGTCCGCGTTGTTCACGAGGATGCGCTGGATGACCGCCGCCTTGCGGTTGCTCCACGCGCGCACGCCCGTGTCCACCGGGCCCCGCACGTTGTACGTCATCACCCGGAACGCCTTGTGGCCCGTCACCGCCAGCGCCCGCGACTGCCCGAGCAACGCGTCGCTGGACGGCAGCTCGCCCCCTTCCGGCCCACAGGCCAGGAACAGCGTGGCGGACAAGGAGGACAGCGCGACGGAGCGCGCGAGACGGGAACGGAAGCATCGCATGATTGCGATTATACATGGAAAACGAGAAATAACATCAATCCCGTCCCCGTGCTGAAACAGCCGGAATGTCTCACGGCGCACGGCAGGCCGCGCCCGGCGAGGGTGCCGGACGCGGCCTCGGGCTGACTGCGATTGCGTGCTACTGGCGCACGACGCGCTTGAGCTTGAAGGGCGAGGGGGACTCGCTCATCGTGTAATAGGCCGTGCCGGTCGGGTCGTACTCGATGGCCTCGCCCTGGCCCTCCACGGTGTCCGTCAGGGAAACGGGCGTGGCGGCGAACGCGGTCTCGAAGGCCGCGCCGGGGGCGGCGCGGAACTCATACACCTTGCGGTAGGTGCGCAGCAGGAAGCGGTTGGCGCACGGGTGGATGGCGCCGGACGTGGCCGCGCCGTAGTTGGTGTCCGTGGTGGTGGGCAGCGGGAGGTTGGCCACGAACACGAGCGTGCTCATGGTGCCCGGCGTGGGCAGCGGCTGGGGGAACTTGTAGACCTTGCTCGCGCCCGCGTAGGACTTGGTGATGATGTAGATGTCGCCCGTGGTGGGGTGGACCATGATGGTCTCCGCGTCCTTGGGCGTGTCCGGGTACTGGAACGGGAAGGCCTCGGCGGTGAGGTTGCCGCTCGTCTGGCCCGCGCCGATGTCGGGTTCCGGGATGCGGTAGACGGCGAAGGTGGACGGCGGCGTGGGGAAGTTGGCGCTCGAGCGGCCGATGTCGCCCATGTAGATGCACTGGCCGGCGGGGCACGGGCCGCTGGCGACGTCCTCCCAGTCCGCGGGCGTCACGTTGGACACGTTGAAGGTGCCCTTCGTGCTCGCGTCCGCGGTGCTGATGGCGACGATGGCGGTGGTGTCCTCATTGTGCGCGTAGAGGACGCCCGGCGTGAGGCGACTGGCGGCCAGGCCCGACGGCTCCACCAGCGCGGTGGCCGTCACGGTGCCCTGCGTGGTGTACGCGGTGGAGAAGGTGTCCCCCACGGAGCAGGACGCGGAGGCGTTGGCCGCGCGCAGCGCGACGACCTGCGCGATGTTCGTCTCCGCGTAGGGGGACGAGCCGTTGAACGAGCCCTGCGCGCCCGCGGCGCCCAGGTCCTTGTAGGCGACGTCGTAGATGACGCCCGTGGACGAGGACACGAGGCAGGTGTCCACGGGCTCGGTGAAGCCCGCGGGCGGGACGATGGGGCTGTCCGGGCACGCGGCGCCGGTCCACAGCTGCGAGCCGAACCACACCGCGACGCCGTTGGCGGTGCTGGTGGTGAGCGCGGGCGTGTTGAAGCTGGAGGTGAGGCCGTTCTTCTGGCCCGTCTGCGCGTCGATGGGGTTGGCCGTGTCCGCGCCGGAGAACGCGGAGATGCTGCCGGCCATGTAGCTGGCGATGTCCAGCGTGAACGCGTACGAGGACGGCTCGGAGGCGGTGGCCACCTTGTAGAAGACCCACGCCTTGATCTGCGACGCGCTCTGGTCCGAGCGCAGCAGCGTCCAGCCCGCGGGCGGCGTCGCCACCGCGGCCACGTTGTTGCGGTTGATGATGCGCGCGAGCAGCACGTCACCCACCGCCGTGCCCGTGGGCTTCGCGATGCTCAGCGACGTGCGCGTGCTGCCGCCCGCCGTGGCGCTGCTCCGGTACGCGATGGTGGACACCGCCTGCCGGGCGGTGGCGACCTCCTGCTCGGGGAGAGAAGGGGCGTCCGCGTCCAGCGGCCCGCACCCCGCGAGCGCGAACAGTGACACCGAGCACAGCATGCGTGAAACATTCCGGTTGAAGAACGTCAAGATTGCTCCTGCGAGGGGGATGAGGCGGGTACGGCAGGAGGTTGTCGGCGGGACGCGGAAAGTGTTGCGGAATTCGCGAGCCACCGCCGTGGACGTTGGCTGTGATTGCAAACTTCCGCGAGAGCCCTTTCCCTGCGTGCGCGGTTGTGGAAGAGGGTGGGGCATGAAGCGCCATGCCTCCGCCACCGAACGCAACCGCGAACCGCTGCTCACCGTCCTCCGGGAGGTGCTGCCCGCGTCGGGCACGCTGCTGGAGGTGGCGAGCGGCACCGGCCAGCACGCCGCCTTCTTCGCGCGGGCCTTCCCGGGGCTGACCTGGCAGCCGACGGACGGGGACCCGGCGGCGCTGGAGAGCATCGACGCGTGGCGTGCGGAGGAGGGGCTGTCCAACCTCCTGCCCGCCCGCCTGCTGGATGCGGCTTCGGAAGCGTGGCCGGTGGCGCACGCGGACGCCATGCTCTGCGTGAACATGATCCACATCGCGCCGTGGGCGGCCTGCCAGGGCTTGATGCGGGGTGCGGCGCGGGTGCTGCGTCCGGGCGGCCGGCTGGTGCTGTACGGGCCCTACTTCGTGGAGGGGAAGGACACCGCGCCCAGCAACCTCGCCTTCGACGAATCACTGCGCGCGCGCGACCCGGCGTGGGGCGTGCGCGAGCTGGGCGCGGTGACGGCCGAGGCCGCGCGCCACGGGCTCCAGCGCGAGCGCGTGGTGGAGATGCCCAGCAACAACCTCACGGTGGTGTTCAGCCGTTAGCGCCTCCACCGGGACGGCGTCTCCACCGTCCCGGTGTCTCCTTCCGGCCTTTGGCGTCTGGCTACAGGCCGGGGCAGTGGCCGCCCTGCATCTGGCGGGCGGTCTCGTGGACCTCGTCGATGAGCTGGCGCTTCTGCATCTCGTCCATGGCGGAGTAGGTGATGGTGATGCCCTGTGGCGTGTCGGTCGCGACGGCCTTGGAGGGGACGGTGGGCGCCCCGGCCATGCCCCGGTTGGCGCCGCCGCCGCCGGTGCCGCTGTCGTCACGGCCGCTCTGCTCCTCCGTGGAGGCGTCGCCCATGTCCTGCTCCTGCGCCAGGTCCAGGGGCGTCTCCGCCGCGCTGGTGCGCTTGGACTGCTCGTCCAGCATCCGCCGGGCGCGCGTCTGGAGGTCCGACACTTGGGAGGTGTCGGACGTGGTGAACATGAGCGCCACTCCGTCCGACGTGTCCTGCGTCTGGAGCTGCGTGCCCGGCACCGACATGGGGCAGCGTTGATCCACCTTGGATGGCGTCGCGGTGGACTGGGCGGACGCGGGCATGGGCTGCTGCGACTCCTCCTTGTGCATCCCCTTCTTGGAACAACCGGCGGAGAAGCAAAGCGCCGCGGCCGCGGCGAGCGTCAGCGGAAGTCGGGACATGGGCATGGTGTGCCTCCTCTGTCGTGGGTGCGTCGTGGGGCAAGTTGGAGCGAAGATTCCCCCTTCGCAACGCGCCCTCCGCGCCGCCGTGCCTGACAGCCCCACCCCCTGGATGGACGCCTTCATCGCGGAGCGGACACGCCGGTGCGTGGCTCACCACGCGGCTTCGAGCTGGAGCATCACGCCGTGCTTCTCGTAGTTGCCGTTCGTGGCGTCGTACGCGTGGCAGAGGTGCGCCGCGCCCTCGCAGGCCGCGGCGTCGTCGTCCGTCAGCCGCATGTCGATGTTGGAGCGGTTCACCAGCAATTCGTAGCGCGCGGTGAGGCGCAGGTGGCCCGACAGCCGGGCGCTCACGGTGGGGCCCAGCACGAAGCGCGTGTCGTGGCGGCGGCGGACGTTCCATGTCTCGGTGTCGCCCCCGGTCGTCACGACGCGCAGCGAGTTGTCCTCCAGGTAGCGGCGCCACTCCACGTCCGCGTCCAGGCTGGCGGTGAGCCATGGCAGGGGTTGCCACCGGCCGGAGGCGCCCACGGCGTGGCCGGTGAACCCGAAGGGAATGACATACGTCCGCGACGCGAGGGTTTCGTCCACGCTGGTGAAGGACTGCTCCAGCGTGCCGATGCGGTCCTGCCGGTAGCGGTACCACGCAGTGACGTTCGCGAGCCCCAGGCGCCACTCCTGCGACAGCGTCGCGTCCAGGCGCGGGCCGGTGAGGTAGGCGAACTCCTCGCCGAGCCCGTCCTTGCCCGCGGCGCCCAGGTCCAGCCGCGTGGTGGTGTGTGCGGTTTCATCCCAGGCGAGCCAGGCGTTGGCGTTCACGGAGGCCTGGAGCCCCCGGAAGTCCTCCAGGCCGGTGAAGAAGAGGTCTCCCCCCGCGAGGATCCCCACGCGCACCTGGCGAGCGGCCTCCCACTCCACGGCCGCCGTCGCGCGGTGGAGCTGGAGCGAGTAGTCCCGCACGGAGGATCCGGAGTAGGCGCGCTGGCTGCCGCCGTAGGACAGGGCCGCGAAGAGCCGGTCGGACAGGCGGAGGCGCGCGGTGAGGCCCACGCTGGCTTCGGCGAAGGCGCTCGCGGTCACCACGTCCGCGTTCGCGCCGGACACGTCGCGCGCCGCGACGCCCACCTGGAGCACGTTGCTGTCGAAGCCGGGCCCCAGGCTCGCGGAGGCCCAGGCGCCCGGGCCGCTGGAGCGCAGGCCGTAGGACAGCAGGTCCAGGTACTGGTGCGCCGTCCTGCGGTCCAGCGGGCTCAACGTCAGTTTCAGCGCCGCCGTGAGGTCCTCGCGGGCCTCCGTGCGCGAGCCCAGGCGCCAGGCGGACGCGCCCGCCATGAGCCGGGCCCTGCCGGAGTCGGGCTGTCGCGTCGCCGCGCGCAGGAAGAGCGCTCGGGCCTCGTCGAAGCGGCCGGCGTCGAAGGATGCGAGCCCCTGGCGGTAGGCCTCGTCCCCTTCGTTCGCGACGGGGGCGAGCAGGGCGCGCAGCTCCTCCACCTGCAGGGCCTCTTCCGTGGAGGCACCCGCCGCGGCTCGCTCCGCCCACTGCGCGGCGCGGTCCGGGGCGCCCGCGTCGAACGCGGCGAAGCCCGCGTTGATCCACGCCGCACGGGCGAGCGGGGCACCTTCACGGACGCTGGCGAAGGCCTCCTCTGCTTCCACGAAGCGGCCCAGTGCGTAGAGACACGCGCCCCGGTTGAAGTTCCAGGCGTCGGGCTCCGGAGCATCCGGCGCATGCCCCGCGGCATCGAAGGCTTCCAGCGCTTCCTCAGGGCGGCCGGTGCGGAAGCGGGCCAGGCCCACGAGGTACAGCGCGGCGCCCGACGGCTCGGCCTGGAGCGCCTGCTGTTCGGCTTCCGCGTACCGGCCCGCCGCGAAGGACTGGCGCGCGTCCTCCAACGGCTCCCCGGCCGCGAGCGCCACCAGGAGCAGCAGGCCCGTCCACACGCACCGCGACGTACCGCATTCCCCGCACCGGAGCGAGGGCAGCGCACCGCGCCAACGGTCACGCGTTGAAGGAAGGGGCCCTCCAGTGGACCCGGTGCGAACCGACCCGGCCCGTCGCCGCGCCCTCGGACCTGAACCCTGTCCATGAATGAGGAGAGAGCCTCCCGGGGGACTCCTCCCGGCGGCGGCGCACCGCGCGAACTGGTCCGACAGTCGGACAGGTTGTGAGCACCGCGGCGGCCCCCCGTGCTGACGAGCCGCCCATCAGACCGGCCTCGTCACCCGTCGTGGCCGGGGGCCTCCGACCCCGCCAGGCAGCCGAAACCTGTCCGACAGTCGGACCGGTTGGGACCGCGCCGGGGGGGAGGTGGACACCCCTGGAGGTCCGGAGGCGCAGGGGGAACCCGCTCCCTGCTGGCGCCGTGGGGCACGGGTCCTGTGCTCGGACCCGGCTGTCTCCACCCACGCTGTTCGTTCACAGGCCCCGGGGGCTGTGCCGACCGTCAGCGCCGGGGCGGCGGGGGCGGCTGCTGATTCGGTGGGGGCGGCGCGCCGTCGGTCCTCGGGGACGGTGAGCGCATTCGGCCCTCGTCCCCTGGCGGACGCGACCCGTTGGGACGGCCGTCCTGTCCCGGCCCCCCTGAAGGCCCACGCGCCTCATGGCCCGGGGGCGGGCGGACCGTGTCGCCCCGGGGCGGCGGGGCAGGGCGCTCCATGTTCCTGCGTCCCAGGATGGTGTCCACCTGTTCCCCCGGCGCGATGACGTCCACCGTGTGCGAGCTGCGCACGTGCGCTTGCTGCGCGCCGGAGGGGGGCGGAGGCACGGGGGCCTCGGGGGGCCTCGCGGCCTCCGTCGGTGGAGGCGCCGGGGCCTGCTGTGCTTGCGCGGCCGCGCCCCCCCACCACAGGAGGGCGGCGACGGCCGGTGTCGAGAGCCAGGTCTTCATCCGCCCGTGACCTCCAGCACCACGTCGTGCTCGATGCGCTGGTCGCCCGCGCGCGCCAGCGCCGTCACCAGATAGCGCCCTGGCCGCTGCCCACGCACCGCGATGGGAATCACGTTGCTGCCAGCGCTCAACGGCTGCGTCCACTGGTAGGACCGCAGCGGAAGCTCCTCTCCGTCCGCCCAGAAGGACAGCCCCTCCGGCAGGCTCACCTGGAAGTCCGCCTGCTCCACGGCCACGTCCGCCGTGAAGTCCAGCTTGATGACCGCCACCTTGCTCACCGGCACCTGGGTCCCGGGCCGCTCGAGCGCCGCCATCCCCGGGCTCTCCGTCCCGGTGGCGGCCGGCGTGCCGCGCACCGCGCCCAGCACCAGGAAGGTGGCCACGCCCATGGCAACGCCCACCGCCGGCCAGAGCACCGGCGCGCGCCGCCGCCAGAAGTCCCGCACCGCATCCCACCCCGACGCCGGTGTGGGGGGACCGGCCTCCACCAGCCGCCGGTGGAGCAGGGCCTGGAAGTCGGGCCCGGGCGCGTCGTCTCGCAGCGCCGCCAGACGCTCGCGCAGCACGCGGTCCTCCCTGTCCTCGGGCTCACTCATTTCCTGCTCCTTGCAACATGCGACGAAAGGTCCGGCCCGGATGTTCCAACGGGGCCTTCTTCTTGCGAGCCGTCGGGGCCCTGGCCCCCCGCCAGCAGGGCCTTCAGGTGCGCCCGGCCCCGCGACAGGCGCGACTTCACGGTGCCCACGGGCACCCCTTCAATGGCCGCCACCTCTTCATAGCTGTGCCCCTCCACGTCGAAGAGCACCACCGCGGTGCGGAACTCCGGCGGCAGGGCCCGGAGCGCCCGCCACAGCCGGTCCCGCTCCTGGGCCCGCATGAGCCCTTCGTCCGCGGACTCGGCGTCCGACGCCGCCTTCGCGTGCTCCTGCTCCAGCGGCTCCTCACGCGAGCGCTCGCGGCCGGCGCGGCTGCGGGTGGCGTCATAGAACGCGTTGCGCACCACCGAATAGAGCCACGTCTGGAACGCGGACTGGAAGCGGAACGAGCGCAGGTTCTTGTAGACCTTCACCAGCGCTTCCTGCGCCAGGTCGTCCACGTCCGAGTCCGACGCGGCGAAGGCCCGCGCGAAGCGGCGCACGCGCGGCAGGTGCGAGGACACGAGCAGCTCGAAGGCGCGCACGCTGCCGTCCTGGGCTTCGAGGATGAGTGCGCGCAGCTCGTCGTTCACGGTCGGCCGGCACTCTATCCGGCCCCGGTGCGCGCTCAAAAAGCCACGGGAAATTCCCGCCGGGAACACGGCGGAAATTCATCTCGTCTCATGGGGGCAGACGGACAGCGGCCGGGCACCGGATGACAAGGGAGCACGCACTCATGAGGCACTCGAGCAGGGGCAGTCAGTGGCTGGGAGCAGTCGCGCTGGTGGTGGGCACCATGACGGTCGGCTGCGGCAGCGCTTCGCGGACGTCGACCACGGACGCCACGTCGGATGTGTCCCAGGCGGTGGAGGCCACGTCGGACTCGAGCGACGCGGTGGAGGTGTCCAGCCTCCTGCACGGCCTGGACAAGCTGCGCCCCCAGGCCATCGAAGGCTTCCACTGTGACGCGAGCCCGGACATCACCACCGTGGACGTGTGTGGCAAAACGCTGCCCGCCACCGTGCACCTGGAGTGGACCGACTGCGCGGCCCCCGCGCGTCCCGAAGGCCGCGGTGGTGGCGGCCAGCCTCCCGGTGGTGGCCAGCCTCCCGGTGGTGGCCAGCCTCCTCCGCAGGATGGCACGGGCTCTCCGGTGCGCGGCCAGTCCTTCGACGGGGGGGACGGCGGTGGGCGGCCGGGCGGCCCCGGTCCCGGTCCGCGTGGCCCCTCCAGCGGCACGGTGGACATCGTGAACGCGTACGAAGCCTCCGAGGACTGCACGGGCGCGGTGACCCAGAACCAGACCGTCACCTTCGAGGTCTCCAGCACCAACTCCGACGGTGAGGTCTCCACCGTGAAGGGCACCACCGCCTCCACGTCGGAGCTGGTGGACGGCGCTCCGCCCCGTCAGAAGAGCACGCAGGCGGACGTGACGCGCACGCGCACGGACGCCGACGGCACGGTGGTGAAGTCGGTGCGGCTGGAGGGCTCGCTGTCCGTCGCGTTCTCCTCCGACACGCCGCCGGTGCGCACCATCGACGGCGCGTACACGGAGACGGCGCTCGACGGCACGCAGGGCGCCGTCACGCTGGCGGGCATCGTCCGGCCGTCGCGCGACGTGTGCCCCTGGCCCACGGGCGGCACGCTCACGCGCACCACCGCGGACGGGGAGAGCCACGTGCTCGCCTTCGGTCCGGAGTGCGGCGACGCCACGCTCGACGGCGCGGAGCTGAGCCTGCCCGACCGCTGCGAGCGCGGCGGCGGCCGCCACTAGCCTCACGAGGTGTCGCGGTCCGGGGGACCTCCCGAACCCCTCCCCCGAACGTCCCCCGGGCCGCGAGCCTCAGCCCCGCTTCGTCATGTCGAACAGCGCGCGGGCCTGCGGCCCCAGGAACCCGTCGAACCCTCCCGAGCGCTGGGCAATCTCGAAGTACGCATACGGCCATGCGCGCGTGCCTCCGCCCCGGAGCGTCAGGGGCAGCGGGGCCGCGTGCGTGGCCGTCTGCCTCAGCGACGTGCCGGGCGCGCCCTCGATGTCTGTCTTCATGGGCACGCCCGCCTCGCGCATGCGCCGCTGCCACGCCTCCACGTCATCCACCGCGCCGGTGAAGTGATTCACCTTGCGGCCGAAGGCCAGCAGCCACGCGCCGTACTGCGTCTCCTTCTCCAGCTCCAGCAGCGCGGCTTCATCCGGAGGCGGCGGCGCCGTGAACCACGCCGCGAGCGCCTCCACGTCCTCCGGCGGCGCGGGGTCCACTGGCAGCGCGGCGAGCAGCTCGCGGGCGCGCGGCGACAGTTCCTCCGACTTCAATTCGGACAGGAACACGCGCGGCAGCCCTTCCGGGTGCGCCAGATAGATGGCGGACAGGTGCGCGTCCGGGAACGTGTACGCGCCGGCGGGTCGCCAGCCGAACCGTTCGAACACGCGGGAGAAGAGGGCGATGCCTCCCTCCGGCCGCGCGAGCGTGCGGAACGCGACGTGGTCGTTGCGGAAGCGTCCCCCGGACAGCGCCACGAAGGTGCGCGCGAAGGGGACTTCGGAGGCATAGCGCTCCCACAGCAGGTCCAGCAGCCGCGAGGCGTCGGAGGCGGAGGTCGTCATGCGCGGCATCCTATGCCGCGGGTCCCTGCCCTCAAGGACCCCGCGGCGTGTCAGCGCGTGTTCAGCGCAGCTCCACGCCGAGCCCGCCGAAGGTCATGGCCTCCAGGTGGCCGCCGTCTCCGGAGTGCGTCATCGGCGCCTCCGCGAGCCCCACCGCCACCAGCGAGTCCCCGTCCGCGTCCACGCCCAGCAGGTGGAAGTGGCGGTCCTGCCCCGTGGGGCCGGGCCGCTGCGTGCGCACCGTCTGGCCGTCGGCGGACGCGAGCGCGAGCAGGGCCCCGGCGCCGCGCGAGATGCTCATCCCGCCGTACCACCGGTCCCACCCGGAGGCGCCCACGGCGACCAGCCCCGCGTCCGTCCAGCGCAGCGCGGAGAAGTGGTCCGCGCGGCCCGTGTCCACGCGGTGCTCGAAGCGCAGGGCGCCCGAGTCGAGCGACCACACGCCCAGGTAGCCGTCGTAGGGCGTCATCCGGTCCTGCATGCCCGGCGCGGACGGGTACCAGGCGATGGTGCCCTCCGCGTCTTCCGTCACCACGGTGCCCGCGAGCGCCACTTCGCCGCCGCGCACCGCCATGTCGAAGACGACGAACTCCGCCGTCCGGGTGGGCACGAAGACGTGCGTGCCGATGCGCGTCCCCACGGGCGTGAAGGCCGTCACGGCGAAGGGCTGGCGTTCGGTGTCCACCGGGCTGGTGACGTCCTCACCGGAGCGGCAGTGCACGGAGGTGAAGTCGTTGAACGTGCGGCTGGAGGCCATGCAGCGGGAGCTGTTCCACGTGCGGCCCACCACCAGCTGGCCCTCCGCGTCCACGGCGAGCAGGGGCCGGAGCGCGGCCTCGCGCCAGCGGAACTCGTCGTAGGCCCAGGCGGCCGGCTGCGTGGAGTGACGTCCGTCGACGACGCGGGTCCACTGCTCGCGGTAGCGCCCGTCCGTCCACTGGAGCGTCATCAGCCCCGACGCCAGCTCCTGCGTGTCGGGCCCGCCTTCCGGGACGGCCACGAGCGACAGGAAGGCCACGGCCACGTCCTCGCCGCGCGCCTCCGTGCGCAGCCAGCCGTCGGTGAGGGCGTGGACCCAGGGCGACTTCATGCGGAACGCAGGGGAGGGCAGGGTGCCTCCCAGGTCGGAGCCGGGCAGCGTCGCGGGCGCGGGCAGCGGCTGCCGCGACAGCACCTGCCCTTCCACGGACAGGCGCACCAGGTCGAAGGCCTCCGCCGTCGCGCCGGTGCGCTCGACGCCCAGGGTGATTTCGCCGGACGGGTGCACGGTGAAGTCGCTCAGGAACTCTCCCGCCGCGGCGTCGAATCGCCACAGCGGCGTGCCGTCCCGGGCGGACACGGTGAGCCGGCGGGTGTCCCGGCCTTCCGCGTCCCGCGTCGTCTCCAGCACGAAGGTGCGTCCGGAAGCCCGCCGCACCTTGAGCCCACCGAAGCCCGTGCGCGGCCGCACCACCGAGGACGGCGTGCCCTGCTCGAACGCCCGGGTGAGCCCGGGCACCGCGCAGTCCGCGCCCTCGCAGGGCGACGCGGGGCCGTCCGTTCCGTGACACGCGGAGGCGCCCCACGACAGCAGGGCGCCCAGCAGATACCGCGTCCGACGGAGGTCCATGGCTCTCATGCCTCCTCATACGGAGGCACGCGGCCCGGCGGGTCGTGCCCACCGGTTCTGCCATCCTTCCCGGAGGGCACCGCCCGTGGCTTCAGGCGGCGCGAACCTGTCCGACAGTCGGACCGGTTTGACGCGAAGGGCTCCCAGGGCGGGGTGCGTCGTTCCGCGCCCCGGGAGGCCACCCGCTACGGCACCGACACCGCCTGGAGGGCGGCGCGGCTGGGCGCCTCATCCCCCGTGACGCTCACCACGAGGCGCTGGAGGCAGCCCGCGAACTCCTGCTTCAGCGCGTCCGCCGTCACCGCCTGGAGGTGCGCGGGGCGCTGGGCCAGCGCCTCCACCGGGAAGCCCCGCACGCGCGCCTGCAGCAGCGCCGTCACCCAGGCGTCCGTGGAGATGAACGACACCGCCTGCTGCGCCAGCAACCGCGCCCGGGCGAGCTCCAGGTCCTGCGCGGACACCTCCTTGGCGAACGCCGCCAGCGTCTCACGCAGCGACCCCACGCCCTCGCTCAGCCGCTGCGCGTCCAGGCTGCCCTCCAGCAGCAGGTGCGCCGCGCCGCCCCGGCCAATCCAGGGCTGGGCCCCGAAGCCGTACGACGCCCCCGTCCCGGAGCGCGTCCGCTCGTAGACCTCCACCTCCAGCAGCTCCGCCATCAGCGCGTAGCGCGCCTCCAGCTCCGGCGTGGCCGTGGGCAGCCGGCAGGCCAGCTGCACCTGGCCCTGGCTGGCCCCGGGGCGCGCGGTGAAGAGCGTGCTCACGTTCGCGGACGCGGCGGGCAGCACCGGCGCCGGCGGCACGGCCACCGGCTGCGGCTTGCCCCGGCTCCAGTCGCCCAGGTACTTGCGCACCAGCGGCTCGACCTCCTTCACGTCGAACTCCCCCGCCACCACCACCACCGTGTTGCCAGGGCGGTAGACGTCCTCCAGCCACGCCTGCGCCTCGGACCAGGACACCTTGCCCATCTGCGCGCCCGTCGCCTCGTTGGCGTAGGGGTGCGTGCCATAGAGCGCGTGCATCAGGTCCCGGTGCGCCAGCACCTCCGGGCGCGTGTCCACCGCCTCGCGCCACGGCTGCACCTGCTCGCGCCAGTAGCGCACCACGTCCTCCGACGTGCGGGTGGTGGACAGGTCCTCGGCGAGCATCGCCAGCATGTTGCCCACGTTGCCCGCCGTGCCGGCCATGTCCACGCGCACGTGGTCCAGCTCCGTGCGGGTGCCCGAGTGCAGGCCCCAGTCGCTCAGGTGACCCTCGAAGTACGACTCGCGGAAGGCGCCCCACTTCGCCAGGTCCGCCACGCCCGGCTTCTCTCCGTGCGCCGTCCCGCCGCCCAGCGCCGCGCCCACCCGCACCACCGGCAGGCCCGGCCGGGGCACCAGCAGCACCTCCATGCCGTTCTCCAGCTTCAGCACCTGCACCGGGGCCGTGGTGGCCGTCAGCATGGAGGGCGTGACGCGCTCGCCGCCCACCACCGCGGGCTCGCCCCCGGGCAGCTTCGCCAGCACGGGGACCGCCGTCGGAAGGCCGCTCTCCCCGGGCCGCACGAGGAGGGCGTGCGCCCGGTCGCGCTGGAGCCACTGGTACGCGAAGTCCGTCACCTTGCCGCCGTCCAGCCCCATCAGCGCCATCTGCGAGCGCGTGTACGAGCGCACGTCCGTCGTGAAGTGGGTGAGCAGCGCGCGGCTCTTCGTGCGCGCCAGCAGCCGCTCCGACTCCAGCACCATGCTGGTCACCACCTGGCGGCGCAGGGACTGGAAGTTGAACTCCTGGCCCAGCACGTTGCCGGCTTCAATCTCCCCGGTCCACGTCTTGTAGACCTGGTCCAGGACCTTCTCCGCCGAGCGCTCCGGGTGGTCCCCGCGCGACAGGTGCACGCGCACGATGAGCAGCGACGCGCGGGTGCCGGACACCAGGCTCGTGGAGATGCCCGCGATGTCGCCGTCGTTGCGCACCGCTTCCCAGAGCTTGTTGTCCAGGCTGACCTCCACGAAGTCGTGCAGGGCGCTGGCCTCGTCGAAGGCGCGCGGCAGCACCCACGACAGGTACAGCTCCGGCGACGGCACCGCCGCCGCGTACACCGGCAGCGTCTTGCTGACCGGCGCGACCGGAGGCTCCGCGCGCTTCGCGGGCATGCGCGCGTCCTGGGCCAGCGGGGCGCCGGTGCCCACCCACGCGGACGGGAGGTTCTGCTGGAGCGTGGCCTCCACCTCCGCCAGGTCCACGTCCCCGGAGATGACCAGGGTGACGTTGTCCGGACGGTAGTGGGCGCGCGCGAAGCGGTGCGCGTCCGACAGGGTGAGGGCGGACAGCGACTCGTGCGACCCCGCCACGGGCCGCGAGTACGGGTCCCCCGCCGGGAAGGACACCGCGTGCACCCAGCTGTACACCTGGCCCACGTAGCCCGTCTCGTTGCGCTGGCGCAGTTCGTTGCGCACCACCTCGCGCTCCACCGCGAAGACCTCCGGGCTGACGTTGGAGAGCGGCGACGACAGCCGCTCGCCCTCCAGCTTCACCAGCGTGGCCAGCGACTCCTTGGGGGCGAGCTCCTCATAGGCCGTGTAGTCCAGGCTGGTGGAGGCGTTGGAGTGGCCCGCGCCGGAGGCATTGAGCCGCGCCCGCACGGACGGGCCGTTGGCGGGCCGTGCGCGGAAGGCCAGGTGCTCCACCAGGTGCGCCAGCCCCTCCTTGCCGCCCGGATCGCTGGAGCTGCCCGCGCCCACCACCGCGACCACCGCCACCACGGGCGAGCGCGCGTCGCGCTCCACCACCACGCGCAGGCCGGACGGCATGCGGAAGTCACGCAAGGGGAAGGACACGTCGCGCATGACGACCTGCCCGCGCTGCGGAAGCGTGGCGCAGCCGCCCAGCGTCAGGGACAGGGAGGTCAGCGCGGCCACGGCCAGGCGCGACGCGCGGAAGGGACCCGACAGGAAAGACATACGACTCCAGGTACGGACCCGGAGGCAGCCCACGCGGGGCGCACGGCCCCACGCCTCCCCCCGGGCGGGAAATGAATGAATGCAGGTGTGAATGGCCGGGGAGACAAAGCCTGACGGAAGACAGGCCGGAACGACAAAGGCAGACGACGGCGGGTTCATAGCATTCCCGCCACGGGCTCGTCACCCCTCCCCCCCCCCCTCCCAGGAGGGAATGGCAGGAGTTGCAGGGAGCCCGGGCTCCGCCGGGTCCCCGGTCCTCCGGCTAGGATACGGGCCATGTCCCGTCCGCCGCGCACCGTGCTGCCGCTGCTGGCCTGCGCCCTCTGCGTCTCCTCCTGCTACTGGCTGGACAACCTGCCCAGGGCCTCGGGTGAATGCGTGGGCACGCATCAGGGACGGCGCGTGCACTGGCCCCTCCTGGAGGAGTCCTCGCTGGTGCACCGCTCCGAGCAGGGCGAGCTGCCGGACACCTTCGTCGACCTGGACTACACGCCGGACGGCGAGCCGGCGCTGGAGGGCTTCGGCGTGGACATCCACCTGGTGGAGGGCGCCCGGGTGGAGGAGGACCGGACGGTGGGGCTCCATCCCCAGCAGGGGCAGCTGGTGCCCGCGGAGCCGTCACTGGTGACGCGGTGGGTGGGGAACATCGGCGGGTCGTCCGGCTACCTCGCCGTGCCGGGCGTCCCGGTGGAGGGCTCGGTGACGCTGGACGCGCTGTCGGGAGCGGCCGCGGAGGGCCACTTCGTCTACCGCTATGCCGACGGCGGCCAGCTGACGTGCACCTTCGAGGTGATTGTCGCCGCCAGCGAATGACGCGGTGGGACTGACAGGACGGGTGGGGGGCCTGGTTGGGATGGGCCGGATCCGCGAGTGGCGCGCGCACGTCGGCCCCCTCACGGAAGGCTTTCCCGCCGCGTCCGGCGTTCCGGTGGAGGGGGCGCTGGGACGACGACGATGACGACGACTGAGCCGTGCGCCGGCGTTTGTTAGTCTCAAGGCCATGGGCGTCCACGACTACCGATGCAGTGTCTGCGGTCCTCCCACGACGTACGCGTGCGGTGAGAAGACAGGCGAGGAGTGCGAGGAGGAGGGGATGGGCGATGACGAGGCCATCCTGGACCTGTTCTTCTTCGCCGCCGACGAGGCGCCGGAGGACGCCGACGCCTTCGAGGCGGCCCGGGGCCGCGCCCGGCGCACGCGGACGCAGCCCTTCGGCTACGACTGGGGCGAATGGGAGTTCGTCCCCAGCCTCAACTACCGGCAGCTGCTCATGGATGACGACGACGCCACGGGCGTCTGGCGCATCGAGCCGTTCGACGAGGACGAGAGCGACGGCAACCCCGTCTCGCTGGAGATTCCGGAGGACGAGCGCGTCTGGGTGGTCAACTACTGCTCCAAGTGCCATCCGCTGTTCGCGGAAGGCAAGCCGCCCCAGGACGAGCCCTGTCTGGAGTACCTCCGGGCCGTCGCCGAGAACCTGGAGCTGGACTTCGACGGCGTGAAGGGGAGCGCGGACAAGCCCGGCTTCATCGCCACCGTGCGGGAGCGGGTCGCGCGCAGGCGGCCGGTGTCCCGCTGAGCGCGGCAAGCGCCTCAGCCGGTGGAGACCCGCGCGGCGGCGGCGCGGAGGTCCTCCGGGAGGTTGGCGACCCAGTCGGTGACCTCTTCCAGGTGCAGCGTCTCCTCGCGCAGGACCTCGCGGAAGGCGTCCACCAGGTCGGACGGCCCCAATTCCTGGGTCAGGTCCACGAGCAGCGCCCAGCCGGCGTTGTTGAGGATCTCCGAGATGAGGACCGCGCGCAGCGCGTCCTGGAGCGTGGCGCACGGGTCGTCCACGGCGCGCAGCAGCCCATGCGTCCGCGGGTCGGCGCCGTCCCCGGACACCGTCACCTGGGCCGCGTCCATCCCGAGCCGGTAGATGCACTCGCGGACGAGGTTCAGGTGGTCCAGCTCCTGGTTGTGCAGCTCCACGAGCCGCTCCGGCGTGGGGCCTCCCGGGTAGCTGCCCAGGGCATGGGTCTTCACCAGGAGCCCCGCGTAGAGCCGTGAGCTGATCCGCTCGAAGGACAGCCGCTCCCGCAGCTGGGCGACGAAGATGAGGGGCGTGGGGTGATCCGCGGCCTGGAGGGCACTGCCCACCACCTCCTTGAAGTCCGGCAGGTGCAGCTCCCCCAGGTGCCCCGCGATGCGCATGAGGTTCACGCGCAGGAAGCGCACGGCGCTGCCGGAAGGGGACAGGGTCGGGTTGCGGAACAGCTCCTCCCGGGCCACCTGCTCCAGCTCCTCGGCGCTGAGCCGTGTCGCCGTGTGCTTCAGGCCCCAGTCACCACCTTCACCAGAAGACATCTCGGCCCTCCCCACGGGCATGCCTTCCAGCGCGATGGCCCGGAAGGGGGGCACAACGTGGAGACGATGCGCCCCCTCCGCCATTGGTACTGGGGTGCTATCGCGCCGCCGCCGGGGCGGAGCCCAGGGACTCGCGCAGCCTCGCGATGTCACGGGAGGGTGGCGCACCGAACATCCGGCTGTACTCGCGGCTGAACTGGGACGGGCTCTCGTAGCCCACGGAGTGGCCGGCCATCGCCGCGTCCATGGCCTGCGCCAGCATCAGGCGCCGGGCCTCCTGGAGCCGCAGCTGCTTCTGGTACTGCAGCGGGCTCATGGCGGTGACGGACTTGAAGTGGTGGTGGAGCGCGGACGGGCTCATGTGGACGGCGCGCGCCAGCCGTTCGATGCGCAGCGGCGCGGCGTAGTGCTCCTTGAGCCAGTGGATGGCGCGGGTGACGGACTCCCGGCGGCTGTCCGCCACGGCGATGCGCCGCAGCCGTTCGGAGTTCTCCCCGGACAGCAGCCGGTAGAGGATCTCTCGGATGACGAGCGGCGCGAGCACGGGGATGTCGCGCGGCGTGTCCAGCAGCCGCACCAGCCGCGCGGTCGCGTCCAGCAGCGGCGCGCCCACGGGGCCCAACGCCAGACCCCGGACCTTGTCCGTGGGGCCGGGCGCGTCCAGCTCCGCCTCCATCATCAGGCTGCCCAGCTGCCCGGGCTCCAGGTCCAGCCGGAAGCACAGGTAGGGCGCGGCGGGCGAGGCCTCCACCACCTGCCCCGTGACGGGCAGGTCCACGGACGCGACGAGGCACTGGTCCGGGCCATAGACATACAGCTCGTCGCCCAGGAGCACCTGCTTGCGGCCCCGCGCCACGATGCACAGCGCCGGTTCCTGCAGCGCGTGCAGCGGCGTGGAGGGCTGGGACGCGCGGATGAGCACCACGCGGGGGATGGCGGTGGCGTGGATGCCGTCCGTGGGCGTGTGGCGCTCCAGGAGCGTCGCCAGCTCGGACAGGTGCGGGCTCAGGGCGGAGTCGGGGCGGGCAGTGGGCATGCACGCCGGTTCTAACCCCGGACGGAAGCGGGTGCTCGTGCAGGAATGGGCAAGGGTCCGCGAGCATCCGGATACCGCCGTCCCCGCGCTCCTTGAGAGGGTGCGTTCATCCCCGGCGCCCTCTTCGCGCCGGGCCTTCCACAGGGGACGAACGCGATGACGACGGACATCCAGGGCAAGGTGGTGGCCATCACCGGAGCGAGCAGCGGCATTGGCGAGGCGACAGCTCGCCTGCTCGCCAGTCAGGGCGCGAAGGTGGTGCTGGGCGCGCGCCGGGCGGACCGGCTGGAGGCGCTGACGGGCGAGCTGAGGGCGAAGGGCGGTGAGGCTCGCTACAAGGCGCTGGACGTGACGAAGCGCGAGGACGTGGACGCCTTCGTGGCCTTCACGCTGAAGGAGTACGGGCGGCTGGACGTGCTCATCAACAACGCGGGGGTGATGCCGCTGTCGAAGCTGGACGAGCTGAAGGTGGACGAGTGGAACCGGATGATCGACGTGAACATCCGGGGCGTGCTGCACGGCATCGCGGCGGGGCTGCCGGTGATGAAGCGCCAGAAGTCGGGGCAGTTCATCAACCTGTCTTCCATTGGCGGGCACTCGGTGGTCCCGACGGCGGCGGTCTACTGCGCCACGAAGTACGCGGTGCTGGCCATCTCCGAGGGGCTGCGCCAGGAGGTGGGCGCGGACCTCCGGGTGACGGTGATTTCTCCGGGAGTCACGCAGTCGGAGCTGGCGGAGAGCATCAGCGACGCGGCGTCGCGCGAGTACATGCGCGAGTTCCGCAAGGACGCGATTCCGGCGGATGCCATTGCCCGTGCCATCAGCTACGCCATCAGCCAGCCGGCGGACGTGGACGTGAGCGAAATCATCATCCGTCCCACGTCGAGTCCGTACTGAGCGTGGATTGGCGGAATGTCAGCCCTCGCATAGGGTGGGCGTCCTCTCAAAGGTATGCCCATTCTGAAACGACCTCTGTCTGCCTTCGTGCTCGGCGCCTGCCTGTTGGCGCTGGGCGCTTGTGATTCGAACTCCAACCCCTCACCTGACGCGGGACCTGGCGTGGACGCCGGGACCGACGCCGGCACCGACCCGGATGCGGGCTCGGATGCCGATGCCGGCACGGACGCCGGCTCGACGGGCGGCATCCCGGAGGGCCATGTGCTGCTGACGCCGTCCGCGACGGAGGTCCACCGCGTTGCGTGGGGACGCGTGGAGACCCCGCTCCGGTTCGCCTTCGTGCCCCAGGCCGGGCACCACTACGACCTCATCGTCGAGGCCGGTTCCGATGGCTACGTCCTGGAGATGCGGGACGAGGCAGGGAAGTCGCTCGACTACGGCATCCCGAACCGGGGCGTCAGCTCCACCCCCCATGCGTGGCATTGGTCCGGGCTCACGGGAGGCGCCGTCCATACGGTGGAGGTCGCGTGGTACTCCGAGTACTCCGAAGCCCCCGTGGCGCCCTTCTCCTTCCGCTTCGTGGACACGGGCCTGGACGACCATGGCGACCTCTTTGCCACGGCGACGCCCTGGACGCCCTCGGAGCAGGTCCTGACGGGGGCCGGTGAGCACTGGGGTGAGCGGGATCTGCTCTCCTTCCAGACCGTGGCGGGCAACGTCTACGCGCTCGAGTGCACCTTCCCCACCCCTTACTGGCAGCTCGCCATCCTCAACTCGCGCGGACAGGACTACGGCCCCACGGACAACGGCTCCTTCGAGGAGACCCAGGCCGCCGCGGCCTTCAAGTCTCCGGGGGGCGTGTTCTACGCACTCATCAAGGACCAGAAGGACAACACCTCCACCCAGCCGTACACCTGCGTCTTGAGGGGCATGGGGGCGGAGGACCACGGGGACACCCTGGAGACCGCCACCGCGCTCTCGGCGGGCACGGCGTCCGTGCAGGCGAAGATGGAGACCTTCACGGACAAGGATGTCTTCTCCCTGGGCGTCGTGGCCGGTCACCACTACCGGGTGTCCTGCACCATCGACGGTAACAAGCAATGCGAGGTCTGGAACATCGAGCCGGGCAGCACCTCCCCGGGCCCGTCGGGCAGTGACCGCACCGTCACGGTCTTCAAGACGTCCCAGGCCACGCACTTCGTGCGCGTGAACATCAATCCGGTCGTCCCGACGCGCTGGGTGGAGGGCCACTACACCCTCCAGTTCGAGGACCTGGGCACGAACGCCCCCTGATGCAGCCCACGCCGCGGTCCCGGGACAGCTGCCCGGGACCGCGGTGCTTGCATCACATGTTGCGCCGGTACTGGCCGCCCACCTCGTACAGCGCGCGGGACAGCTGGCCCAGCGTGCACACCTTGCAGGCGTCCATCAGCGCGCCGAACACGTTGCCGTTGTCCAGGGCCGCGCGGCGCACCGCCTCCAGCGCGGCGGGGGCCGTCTTCGCGTTGCGCTTCCAGAAGGCGTCACGCGCGGTGATGGCGTAGTCCTTCTCGTCCTTCGTCGCGCGAATCACCTCCGGCGGCGTCACCGTGGGCGAGCCCTTCGGATCCAGGAAGGTGTTCACGCCGATGATGGGCAGCGTCCCGTCGTGCTTCTGCATCTCGTAGTAGAGCGACTCCTCTTGAATCTTGGAGCGCTGGTACATGCGCTCCATGGCGCCCAGCACGCCGCCGCGCTCGGAGATGGCGCGGAACTCGTTGAGCACCGCCGCCTCCACCAGGTCCGTCAGCTCCTCGATGATGAACGAGCCCTGGTTGGGGTTCTCGTTCTTCGACAGGCCGAACTCCTTGTTGATGACCAGCTGGATGGCCAGCGCGCGCCGCACGCTCTCCTCCGTGGGCGTGGTGATGGCCTCGTCGTAGGCGTTCGTGTGCAACGAGTTGCAGTTGTCGTTGAGCGCCAGCAACGCCTGCAGCGTGGTGCGGATGTCGTTGAAGGCAATCTCCTGCGCGTGCAGGGACCGGCCGGACGTCTGGATGTGATACTTCAGCTTCTGCGACCGGTCGTTGCCGCCGTACTTGTCCCGGATGGCCTTGGCCCAGATGCGGCGGGCCACGCGCCCCAGCACCGCGTATTCCGGGTCCATGCCGTTGGAGAAGAAGAACGACAGGTTGGGCGCGAAGTCGTCGATGTGCATCCCGCGCGACAGGTAGTACTCGACGAAGGTGAAGCCGTTCGCCAGCGTGAACGCGAGCTGGGAGATGGGGTTCGCCCCGGCCTCCGCGATGTGGTACCCGCTGATGGACACCGAGTAGAAGTTCCGCACCTTCTGGTCGATGAAGTACTGCTGGATGTCGCCCATCACGCGCAGGGCGAACTCCGTGGAGAAGATGCAGGTGTTCTGCGCCTGGTCCTCCTTGAGGATGTCCGCCTGCACCGTGCCGCGCACCGCCTGGAGCGTGGACGCGCGGATCTTCGCGTAGACCTCCGGCGGCAGGACCTCGTCACCGGACACGCCCAGCAGCAACAGCCCCAGCCCGTCGTTGCCCTGGGGCAATTCGCCCTGGTAGCGCGGACGCGGCAGGCCGCGCTCCTGGTAGAGCGCGTCGATCTTCTTCTCGACCTCGTCCACCTTGCCGTTCGCGCGGATCCACTTCTCGCACTGCTGGTCCACCGCGGCGTTGAGGAAGAAGCCCAGCAGCATGGGCGCCGGGCCGTTGATGGTCATGGACACGGACGTGGACGGGTCCGCCAGGTCGAAGCCGGAGTAGAGCTTCTTCGCGTCGTCCACGTTCGCGATGGACACTCCCGAGTTGCCCACCTTGCCGTAGATGTCCGGCCGGTGGTCCGGGTCCTCGCCGTACAGCGTCACCGAGTCGAACGCCGTGGACAGGCGCTTCGCGGGCAGGCCGCGAGACACGTAGTGGAAGCGCTTGTTGGTGCGCTCCGGGCCGCCCTCGCCCGCGAACATGCGCGCGGGGTCCTCGCCCTCGCGCTTGAGCGGGAAGACGCCCGCGGTGAACGGGAAGGCGCCCGGCGCGTTCTCCCGCAGGAGCCACGTCAGGATGTCGCCCCAGTCCTCGTACTTGGGCAGGGCAATCTTGGGCACGCGCAGGTGCGACAGCGTCTCGCTGATGAGGTCCAGCTCGATGACCTTGTCGCGCACCTGGAACTGGTACTTGGACGCGGCGTAGCGCTTCTTCGTCGCCGGCCACTCGGCCAAGAGGCGCCGGCAGTCCGCGTGCAGGCGGCTCTCCAGGTCCTGGTACAGCGCCACCAGGTCGCCCAGGTACGCGGGCTCGCCCTCCACGCGCTCCGTCACCTGCACCACGTCGCCAGCGTCCTTGGGCTCGACGATCTCCAGCTTCTTCTTGCCCACGTTCTGGCGCAGGGCCTGGATGGTGCCGTGCAGCTGGTACATGCGCCGGGCGATGGCGGCCTGGGCGCGCACGAAGCCGTCGTAGGACTCGCAGGCCTCGACGATCTCCGCCAGGTAGCGCGTGCGCTCCGGGGGGATGATCCACTTCTTCTCGCTCATGCCGGGCGTGAGGGAGAACCGGCTGTCCAGCGTCGCGCCCGTCTTCTTCACCAGCGCGTCGATGAGGGCCCGGTAGAGCGTGTTCATGCCCGGGTCGTTGAACTGCGACGCGATGGTGCCGTACACGGGCACCGCGTCGTCGTTCAGCGTGAAGGCGTTGTGGTTGCGCTTCCACTGCTTCTTCACGTCGCGCAGCGCGTCCAGCGACCCGCGCTTGTCGAACTTGTTGATGGCGATGACGTCCGCGAAGTCGAGCATGTCGATCTTCTCGAGCTGCGTCGCCGCGCCGTACTCGGCCGTCATCACGTAGAGCGCCACGTCCGAGTGCTCGGTGATTTCGGTGTCCGACTGCCCGATGCCGGAGGTCTCCACCACGATGAGGTCGAAGCCCGCCGCCTTGCAGACTTCAATGGAGTGGGCGACGTGCCGGGACAGCGCCAGGTTGCTCTGACGGGTGGCCATCGAGCGCATGTAGACGCGCGGGTTGTCGATGGCGTTCATGCGGATGCGGTCGCCCAGGAGCGCGCCGCCGGACTTGCGCTTGGACGGGTCCACGGAGAGCACCGCCAGGGTCTTGTCCGGGAAGTCCGCCAGGAAGCGGCGCACCAGCTCGTCCACCAGGCTGGACTTGCCGGCGCCGCCCGTGCCCGTGATGCCCAGCACGGGCACCCGGGGGGCGTCCGCGACGGCGGTCTTCAGCGCGGCGCGCAGCTCCTCGCCCGCGTCCGCGAAGTTCTCCGCGATGGTGATGAGCGACGCGATGCGCTCCGGCTCGCGGGGGAGGGGCTGCTTCAGGAGGCCCTTGTAGTCCGCCGGGCGCTTCTCGAAGTCACACTGGGAGATGAGGTCGTCGATCATCCCCTGCAGGCCCATGGCGCGGCCGTCGTCCGGGGAATAGATGCGCGCGACGCCGTACTGGTGCAGCTCCTCGATCTCCGAGGGGAGGATGGTGCCGCCGCCGCCGCCGAACACCTTGATGTTCGCGCCGCGCTCGCGCAGCAGGTCGATCATGTACTTGAAGTACTCGACGTGGCCGCCCTGGTAGGACGTGAGGGCGATGCCCTGGGCGTCCTCCTGGATGGCGCAGTCCACGATTTCAGCCACGGACCGGTTGTGGCCCAGGTGGATGATCTCCGCGCCGGAGGACTGCATCAGGCGGCGCATCACGTTGATGGCCGCGTCGTGCCCGTCAAACAGGCTGGCGGCCGTGACGATGCGGACGTGGTGGCGGGGCCGGTACGGCTGGGGAGCGGTGGTCGGTTGGGGGTGTCGCACGGGCGTACACTAGGAGTGCGGTGCAGGCCCGGCAAGCGATTGAGACAGGCGTTGGCCTTTGAACGACGCGGCTTGTCAGGCCTGCGATTGCGGCAGGAACGCGCCCAGCACACGCAGTGCGGCGGAGGTGGGCGTCGCGCGGCCTTCGCGTACGGCCTGCTCCAGGACGGGCACCAGGGCGGCCACCTCGGGGTGCGCCCGCAGGGCTGCTCGCAGGCCATCGTGCACCATGGCCCACATCCAGCCCACCTGCTGCTGGGTGCGCCGGTGCTGCAGTTCTCCAGAGGCCTCGCGCTTCGCGACGACGTCCTCCACGGAGGCCCACAGCGTGTCGATGCCGGTGCCCTCCATGGCGCTGCACGTGGTGACCACCGGCTCCGCGCCGGGGCGCATCAGGTGCAGGGCGGCGCGGTACTCGGCGCGGGCCCGCGTGGCGCGCGGCAGGTTGTCGCCGTCCGCCTTGTTGATGGCCACCATGTCCGCCACTTCGAGGATGCCGCGCTTGATGCCCTGCAGCTCGTCCCCGGCGCCCGCGAGCATCAGCACCAGGTAGAAGTCCACCAGGTCCGCGACCATGGTCTCGGACTGGCCCACGCCCACCGTCTCCACCAGCACCACGTCGAAGCCCGCGGCCTCGCACAAGAGCAGCGTCTCCCGCGTCTTGCGCGCGACGCCGCCCAGCGTGCCGCTGGAGGGGCTGGGGCGGATGTACGCGGCCTGTTCCCGCGCCAGCCGGTACATGCGCGTCTTGTCGCCCAGGATGCTGCCTCCCGTGATGCTGCTGGACGGGTCGATGGCGAGCACCGCCACCTTGTGGCCGCCTCCCACCAGGTGCATGCCCAGCGCGTCGATGAAGGTGCTCTTGCCCACGCCGGGCACGCCGCTGATGCCCACGCGGCGGCTCCTGCCGGTGTGGGGCAGCAGCTTCGTGAGCACCTCCTGCGCGAGCCCGGCGTGCTTCGGGTGCTCGCTCTCCACCAGGGTGATGGCGCGCGCGAGCACCGCCCTGTCGCCCGCGCGCACGCCGTCCACGTAGGTGTCCGCGGGCAGCAGCTTCACGCCGCCTCCTGCTCGGCGGCCAGCTTGTCGAGCAGCTCGATGGCGGCCTTCGCGATGACGGTGCCCGGGCCGAAGATGGCGGCCGCTCCCGCGGCGCGAAGCGCGTCGTAGTCCTGGGGCGGGATGACGCCGCCCACCACGACCATGATGTCCTCGCGGCCCAGGGCCTTGAGCGCGTGCTTGAGCTGCGGCACCAGCGTGAGGTGGCCCGCGGCCAGCGACGACGCGCCCACCACGTGCACGTCGTTCTCCACCGCCTGGCGCGCGGACTCCTCGGGCGTCTGGAACAGCGGCCCGATGTCCACGTCGAAGCCCAGGTCCGCGAACGCGGTGGCGATGACCTTCTGTCCGCGGTCGTGGCCGTCCTGGCCCATCTTCGCGATGAGGATGCGCGGCCGGCGGCCGAAGCGCGCCAGGAAGTCATCCGCCTTCGCCCGCGCCTCCGCGATGCCCTGCGCCTGTCCCGCTTCCGCTGAATACACGCCCGTCACCCCGCGCACGGTGGCCTCGTAGCGCCCGTAGACCTTCTCCAGGGCGTCGCTGATCTCCCCCACGGTGGCCTTCGCCCGAGCCGCGTCGATGGCCAGCGCCAGGAGGTTGCCCTCGTTGCGCCGACCCGCCTCGGTGAGCGCGTCCAGGCGGCGGCGGACCTCTTCGCCGTTGCGCTCCGCGCGCAGCTCGCGCAGGCGGGCAATCTGCGCCTCGCGCACGGCGGAGTTGTCCACCTTGAGGATTTCGATGTTGTCCGCGCGCTCCGGCGGGTACTTGTTCACGCCGATGATGGCCTGGCGTCCGGAGTCGATGCGCGCCTGCGTACGCGCGGCGGCCTCCTCGATGCGCAGCTTGGGCAGGCCCGCTTCAATGGCCTTGGTCATGCCGCCCAGCGCCTCCACCTCCTGGATGTGGCCCCAGGCCTTCTGCGCCAGCTCGTGCGTGAGGCGCTCCACGTAGTAGCTGCCGCCCCACGGGTCGATGACGCGGGTGGTGCCGCTCTCCAGCTGGAGGTAGAGCTGGGTGTTGCGGGCGATGCGCGCGCTGAAGTCCGTGGGCAGCGCGATGGCTTCATCCAGCGAGTTGGTGTGCAGGCTCTGGGTGTGGCCCTGCGTCGCGGCCATGGCCTCCACGCATGTGCGCACGACGTTGTTGTAGACGTCCTGCGCGGTGAGGCTCCAGCCGGACGTCTGGCAATGGGTGCGCAGCGCCAGGCTCTTGTCGCTCTTCGGGTTGAAGCCCTTGATGAGGCGGGCCCACAGGAGGCGGGCCGCGCGCATCTTGGCCACCTCCATGAAGAAGTTCATCCCGATGGCCCAGAAGAACGACAGGCGCGGGGCGAACGCGTCCACGCCCAGGCCGGCGGCGAGGCCCGCGCGCACGTACTCCACGCCGTCCGCGAGCGTGTAGCCCAGCTCCAGGTCCTGCGTCGCGCCGGCCTCCTGCATGTGGTAGCCGCTGATGCTGATGCTGTTGAAGCGCGGCATCCGCTCCGCCGTGAACTTGAAGATGTCCCCGATGATCCGCATGGAGGGACCGGGCGGATAGATGTACGTGTTGCGGACCATGAACTCCTTGAGGATGTCGTTCTGGATGGTCCCGCTGAGCTGCTCGGGCTTCACGCCCTGCTCCTCGGCCGCGACCACGTAGAGCGCGAGCACGGGGAGGACGGCGCCGTTCATCGTCATCGACACGCTCATCTGGTCGAGCGGGATGCGGTCGAACAGGATGCGCATGTCCTTGATGGAGTCGATGGCGACGCCCGCCATGCCCACGTCACCCGCGACGCGCGGGTGGTCGCTGTCGTAGCCGCGGTGCGTGGCCAGGTCGAACGCGATGGACAGGCCCTTCTGCCCGGCCGCGAGGTTGCGGCGGTAGAAGGCGTTGGACGCCTCCGCCGTGGAGAAGCCCGCGTACTGGCGCACCGTCCACGGCTGCTGCACGTACATGGTGGAGTAGGGGCCGCGCACGAAGGGCGGCAGGCCCGGCAGCGAGCCCAGGTGCGCCACGCCCTCCAGGTCCTCGCGGGTGTAGAGCGGCTTGACCGGGATGCCCTCGGGCGTGTCCCAGGCCTCCGCGGCGCGCGTGGCGTTGCTCGCGTGGGCGCGCTGCTTCTCGACGGCCGGCGAGGGCGTCTGGGTTTCGGAGGCGTCGAAGGCGACGCGGGAGAAGTCCGGAACGGTGGGGCGCATCAGGCCACTCCCAGTTGCGTGTGCAGCGTCTTCAGGAGTTGGAACAGGTCCGCTCCCGCGTAGAGGAAGAGGTCCACGCCGGCCGCGCGGAAGGCGGCCTCGTGTTCACCGGGGCGGCCCGCGACGGCGACCGTGCGGGCGCCCTTCGCCTTGAGGGCCGCGACATAGACAGGCACGGCCTCCGGGTAGAGGGCATCCGGCCCGGAGAGGACGGCCAGCGTCGTGCCCGCCTTCGCGAACAGCTCCGCGGCGGCGTTCGCGTCCGCGAAGCCGTGGTGCTCGTCGGCCTCGATGCCGCCCACCGCGAGCACGTTGGAAATCCACGTGGAGCGCGCGGTGTGCTCGGCCACGGTGCCCAGGTTCGCCATGAAGGCGCGCGGGCGGGCGCCGTGCGCCGCGTGGTAGCGGTCGCTCGCGTCGCGCAGGGACTCGAAGGCCTCCGCAACTCGGACGGGCTGCGGCGGGGTGACGGCGCCTGCACTGTTCGCGGGCGCGGCCGGGCGGGCCTCGCGCTGCACGGGGGCTTCGTGGAGGTGGGGGAACTCGCTGACGCCCACGATGGGGAGCTTGCGCGTGCGCACGGCCTTGTCGCGCGCGGTGCGCGTCTCCGTGAGGACGCGGGCCACGTCGCCCTGCGCGATGGCCTTGCCGATGCCGCCCAGCGCCTCGATGCGCTGGAGCTCCGTCCAGGCCGCGCGGGCGAACTCGCCGGTGAGCTGCTCCAGGTAGTAGCTGCCGCCCGCGGGATCCGCGACGCGGTTGAGGCTGGACTCGTCGCGCAGGATGAGCTGCGTGTTGCGCGCGAGCCGCCGACCCAGCTCGTCCGGCGTGCCCAGGGGCTCGTCGAAGGGGGACGTGCTCACGCTGTCCGCGCCGGCGACGACGGCGGCGAAGGACTCTGCGGTGCCGCGCAGGATGTTCACCCACGGGTCGCGCCGCGTCTTGGTGGCGCTGGCGGTGCGAGCGTGCAGCGCCATGGCCTGCGACTCCGGCGCACCGCCCGAAGCGGCGACGACCTTGGACCAGAGCAGCCGCGCCGCGCGCAGCTTGGCAATCTCGGGAAAGAACTGACCGCCCACGGACAGCGCGAACTGCATGGACCGCGCGGCCTCACCGGGGGACACGCCCGCGCGCTCCAGCTCTCGCAGGTACTCCACGCCGGTGGCGATGCTCCACGCCAGCTCGTGCACGGACGTTGCGCCCGCGTCCGCCCAGGGGCGCGACGACACCAGCAGCGCGCGCAGGCCCGGAGCGTCCTTGAGCAGCGACGTGACGAGGGGCGCGGCCTCCGCCAGCGTGCGGGCCACGTCCACCTTCGCGGCGCCGTGGCGAGCGAGCGCCGCGATGGGGTCGATGCCCAGGCTGCCGCGCAGGGTCTGCTTCGCGGCGCCGGCCTTCTTCGCCAGCACCTCTAGCAGCAGGGACGCGGGACGGAGCACGTCCGAGGTCGGCTCCAGGTGCACGGGCGTGCGGTCCAGCGGCACGTGCGCGAGCAGCCGCGCCAGCGTGGCCTCATCCCTCACGTCCAGGCCGAGGGGCGCGTCCAGCAGCAGCCACACGCCCTGCGTGCCGCGCTCCAGGTCGTCGCGCAGCACCTCGGCGGTCTCGGCCACGTCGGGGCCCGCGTACTCCTGGCACAGGAGCCAGCCGCCCTCGGTGTGACCCAGGGGCTGGGTGCCACGCACATAGGGCGCGACGCCGGGCGGTTCGGCCGGGGGCGGGGCGTCCTGGGGGGTGTAGAGGGGCTGGAGGGACAGGCCGCCTTCGAGAGGCGACTGGAGCACCGTGAAGGGCTTGCCCTTGAGGTCCTTGTCCACCAGCCGGCGCCACTCCTCGACGGAAGGGGGCGGGAAGTCCGCTGCGGTAAGAGGCACGTCAGCCATGCCCCTCCCATAGGCGCATTGCCCGCCCCGGGGCAATGGGATGGTGACGCCGCCCGCGCCGTACGCCCTGTACTGGGCGTCAGGCGCAACATCAGGCGAATATTGAAGTTAAATCATTTAATTCAATTAAATCTGATTAAGCAGCTTTGACATGAATTTTTACTGCTGGTAGGGATTGGACGTCCCGGGAGTCGCACTCCCATTGGCCCGGGACATCCCCCTTGCATGGAGGCGATGTGATGAAGCGTCAAAGCCTGTTCCTGGCCCTGCTGGTGCTGCCGCTGCTGGCGTGCGGTGGCGTGGACGTCGCGTCGGAGGACGTGGCGCCGGAAGTGGAGATGGGCAGCGTGGAGTCCCAGCTGCAGCCCAACTGGGCGTCGTGCAGTGGAGACTCGGACTGCACCTCCAACCGCTGTGGCTGCAACGGCGGCACGACCCGCGTGTGTCTGCCGAACGACACGTACCCGAAGCAGTGTGGCAACTGGACGGCGTGCACCAGCGATTCGCAGTGCACGTCCAACTGGTGCGGCTGCAACGGTGGGCAGGTGAAGGTCTGCCTGCCGAACAGCAGCTATCCGAAGACCTGCACCTGAGCCGTCCGCGCCGCCGTCCGCCCACCGGACGGTGGCGCCCGGGTGGGGAGCGAACGCAGTCGGGGAGCCCGTGGATTCATGAGCCATGAGCTCCGAGTCGAAGCCTGACCTTCGCAAGCCTGGCCTTGAAGGCCAGCTCGCGCTGGACGTGGGCGGCGGCGGTTGGGCGCAGTTCCTGGTGATGCCCACGTCCTTCGTGGGCGCCGCCTGCTTCATCGCAGGGCTCACGGGCCTGCTGACGGGCGCCCATGGGACCGCACGGCCTTTTGGGTGAATCAGCGCCGGACGTCCAGGTGCGCCCGGGCGAATGACTCGAAGTCGCGCGGCGCGCGGCCGGTGACGCGCAGCACGGTGTCCGTCACGCGGTCCTCGGCGCCGTCACGGATGGACGTGTCGAGCAGCGTGAGGAAGCGCGCATAGACCTCCGGCATGCCGGACGCTTGAAGGTGCCGCTGTGCCTCCTCCGGCGTCGCGTGCACGTGCCGGATGTCGCGGCCCGACACCCGGGACAGGATGGCCGCGACGTCGTCGTAGCTCAGCGCCTGGGGCCCGGTGATGACGTGCGCGGTGTCATGGGACGCGGCATCCGCGAGCGCACGGACGCCCACCGCCGCGATGTCTCCCGCGTCCACGAAGCCCACCCGTCCCTGGCCGGTGGCCGTCACCAGCGTGCCGTCGCGCCGGAGGCCGGCGTCGTGATGGTGGCCGGGGTTGGTGAAGTTCTGCATGAACCATGACGGCTGGAGCACGCTCCACTCCGGCGCATGCGTGCGCAGGAAGCGGTGCACCTGCCCCAGCCCCGGGGCCCCCTCTGGAACGGCGGACGCGGAGAGCAGGACGACCCGCCGCACGCCGCCGGCCAGCGCGCGCTCCAGGACGGGAATCATGAGCACGGACGGGTCCTCCACCAGCCCGGGCGCGAGGACGTACATCCGGTCCACGCCCTCCAGCGCGGCCCCATGCGTGGACGGGTCCGCCCAGTCGAAGCGCACGTGCTCCGCTGCGGCGACGGGCGGCCGCGGGTCGCGCGTGGCGGTGCGTACCGTGAAGCCCTCCGCCGTGAGCCCCGCCGCGATGGGACGTCCCGTGTTGCCGGCCGCTCCGATGACGAGGATGCGCGTCATGCCTGCTCCCGGGTGAAGGACTCGAAGGTGCCCCGGGGCGCGGCCAGCGGGTTCCAGTACTCGCGGTAGTGCACGATGCGGCCGTCGCGCACCTGCATCCGCATCACGTAGTCCTGTTCGTAGGGGATGTTCCCGGGCTGCAGCGTCGCGGTGCCGTGCACCTCCAGCCAGCCCGTCGTGGGGTCCACGCTGGGGTAGCGCCGGACGTTCGTGAAGGTGAGCCCCTGGAAGTGCTGCGTGATGGGCGCGAAGTAGGCGCGGATGGCGGAGCTGCCCTCCAGCCGCGCAGGCCCGCCGAGCGAGGGGGCGTAGGGGAACTCGACGACGGCGTCCTCCGTGAAGAGGGCGAGCCAGCGCTCGACGTCCGTGGCGATGAGCGCGAGGTGCGCGTCCATCAGCCGGTCCAGGTCAGGGGAAGGGGGAGTGCGGTCCATGTGTGGCCTCCAGCAAGAGGTGATGGACCAGGAATAGGGCGTCCGTTATGGACGCTCCATGTCACTGCGTCCAAAAGAACTGTCTTTCCGTCCAATGCCTCCGGACGAAAAGACCGACGTGGTCTCCGACGTGCTGGAGACGCTGCGGTTCAAGACGCTGCTCTTCGGCCGCTTCGAGCTGGGCGCTCCCTGGGCGGTGCGCATGCCCCGCAAGGCCAACGCGTCCTTCTACGTGGTGGCGCGCGGAAGCCTGCGCCTCCAGGTGGAGGGCTCGGCGAAGCCGGTGTTCCTGTCCGCCGGGGACGTGGTGCTGCTGCCCCGCGCGCCCGCGCACGTGCTGGATGACGGCGGCCGCCGCGCCCCCGCCGCGAGCGACTTCGTCCCAGCGCAGCTGCTCCGCCCGCCCACCACGCGGCTGGGTGGAGCAGGGCCGCTCACCACGCTGGTCACCGGCTGCTTCCAGTTCGGCGTGGACCCTGAGCATCCGCTGCTGCGGGCCTTCCCCTCCATCATCCGCCTGTCCACGCAGGAGGGGCAGGGGACGCCGTCGCTCGCCGCCACCGTGCAGCTCATCACCGCGGAGACCGCCCTGCCGGGGCCGGGGAGCGCGCTGGTGCTGGGCCGGCTGGCGGACGTGCTGCTCGTCCATGCGCTGCGGGCCCAGACGGCGCTGGCGGGAGCGCGGCAGGCGGGGTGGAAGGCGCTGGCGGATCCCGCCATCGGGAACGCGCTCGCGTTGATGCACGAGCAGCCCGGCACGCCCTGGACGGTGGAGCGGCTGGCGCAGGCCGTGGGCGTGTCGCGCTCCGGGTTCGCCGCGCGCTTCCACGCGCTGGTGGGCGAGACGCCCCTGCACTACCTGGCCCACTGGCGGATGATCCGCGCCGCGCGCTGGCTGCGGGAATCCACCGACAGCCTGGACACCATCGCCGAGCGCGCCGGCTATGAGAGCGCGCCCGCCTTCAGCAAGGCCTTCAAGCGGCGCTGGGGCGTGGGCCCCGGAGCCTATCGGCGTGCGCCCACCGACGGTGAAGCCGGCGGGCTCCGTGTCGACCTGTAACAGCCGCTGACGAAAGGAGAGGCTGTCCGCGCGTCAGATTTCAGCGCGAGCCTTTAGTAATAGCAGCGCCAGTAATCGTACCCTTCGCCGTCGCAATAGCAGTAGGCGTGGCCCACGCCCCCGGGGCGAATACACGTACGCGGGTTGGCCCCGGCGGATGGACATGACATGCCATCCAGCACATCGCACTCAAGCAACACCGAGGAGGTGACGTCGGCGCCGGGCTGAGGGGCCGTCTGGCTCGTCGTGTCATCCTCCGCCGTGGGCTCCATGGCGCCACCACAGCCAACGAGCAGCCCGAGCATCAACGCTGAAACAATTCCACGCATGTGTCCTCCGGGTTGAGAGTCATTGCGAGGGTAGCACTGCCTTGTGAGCAGGCTCAAAATTCCGAGCAATGTTTCGCAGTACGTCAGTACGGTGTCTGACAGGGGTCCTGAAAGCCCCTGCCGGAGAGCGGAGCCTGGACGGGGCCGGAACAGGGCCCGTCGACAGTTGCCAGGAGTTGCTAGCTGTAAATCATGTATAGCCTGCAAGGTCTTCTTTTTCCTTCCAGGGGTGTCCTCATGCATCCGGGCCTCAAGCGCTGCTTCGTCTCCGTTGCCGTGGTGTCCACGCTGTGTGCCGGGCTGATCGCTTCGGCGGATCCGCTGACGGGGGTGTACCGGGGCGAGGTGTATTCGCAGCCGAACGCGGTGAACGCGTACTCCACCTGGCTGGGCTTCGACGTGAAGATGGGCCAGGGGCACCAGGCGAAGGACTCGTGGGGCAACATCGAGAACCCGGGCTGGCAACTGGGCGCGTGGCGCACCTGGGTGAAGGCGAAGGCGGGCCGGCGCTTCAACTATTCGGTGGCGATGTTCCCCAGCGGGCAGGGCACGCTCGCGTCGTGCGCGGCGGGTTCGTATGACCAGCGCTTCAAGAACCTGGCGACCAACCTGGTGGCCTACGAGCTCCAGGGGACCCTCATCCGCCTGGGCTGGGAGTTCAGCGGCAGCTGGATGCCCTGGTACTCCGGCAACGGCCAGCAGGCGAACTTCGCCGCGTGCTTCCGCCGCATCGTGACGGCCATGCGCACGCAGCAGCCCAACGCGGGCTTCGAGTTCGACTGGAACCCGAACTACGACATCTCCGCCGCGGACCTGAGCGCCACGTACCCGGGCGACGCTTACGTCGACTACATCGGCCTGGACATGTACGACCAGGGCTGGAACGGCGCCTATCCGATTCCGGCGGGCTGCACGGGGTCGTGCGCGCTCACGCGGTGGCAGTCGGTGTGGAACGCCCAGTTCGGGCCGGCGCTGACGAAGTTCAAGAGCTTCGCCCAATCGCATAACAAGCGGCTGTCCGTGCCCGAGTGGGGCGTCAACGACGCGGCCACGAACGGCGGCGGGGATGACACGTACTACGTGCAGCAGATGCTGGCGTTCATCTTCGACCCGGCGAACAACGTGGGCTACCACTCGTACTTCGACATCCAGGCGGCGGACGGCCACCACCAGCTGTCCAGCGCGGACGCCAACGGCGGCAACACCTTCGTCACCGAGTTCCCCAACGCCGCCGCTGTCTTCAAGAATTACTACGCGGGCCTGAACCCGCAGCCCGCGCAGCTGTCCACCACGAAGGCCACGGTGAGCCCGGCGACGGTGACGCGCGGCCAGTCCTTCAACGTGACGGGCACCGTGACGTCCTCCACCGCGCGCACGCTGGTGGTGAAGTATGAGATCCGCAACGCGGTCGGCTCGGCGCTGGTGACATCCGCGCAGTACGTGAACCAGGTCTTCACCGCGGGCCAGACGCGCAGCTACACGTCCGCGTTCACCATTCCCACGTCGCTGAGCGCTGGCACCTACCGCGTGGACACGCTCGTCTACACGGCGGACTGGTCGCAGACGCTGCTGTACCGCAACGACACGACCTTCACCGTGAATTGAGCGGGCGGACGTCGGTGGGGCGGCGACGGCCTGCTCCAGGCCCTCGGTCCACTCCCGCGGGCACGACTCGTCAACGGCGAACGTGACCCTTGGACGAAGGGGGGAAGGACCCGCGGGGCCTCACGGCGTGGAGCTGTCGGGCGTCACCAGCAGCCGGACCGCCTCCACGACGGAGCGCCTGCGCCGGCGGAGCTCCGCGGGCGTGGGAGGGCTGCTGGTGGCGCAATAGGACAGAGGGAAGGCCCACGTCTTGGACAGCGCCAGCACCAGCGCCAGCAGCTCGTCCGCCGCGAAGTGCTTCGACACGAGCCCTTCCTTCTGGGCCTTCGCGATGGCGGCTGCCTTGTGCTGGTTGTTGCGCGCGACCGGCTCCGGGATGTCCACGGTGGGGCCGTGCTCCAACTCGTACCAGGTGGCCAGGCGCAGCACCTGCGGCCGGGCCTGGAAGCCGTCGAACAGCCGCCCCGCGTAGGCGGGCAGGTCCGCCGCGTCGATGGGCGTCTCACGCGCCACCTCCGCCACGTGCGCTTCGAACACGGCGTCGAACAGCTGCTCCTTGCTGCCGAAGTACGAATAGATGAGCGCCTTGTTGCACCCCGCCGCCGCCGCGATGCGGTCCACGCGCGCGCCCGCGATGCCCCGCTCCGAGAACTCCGCCGCGGCCGCCTCCAACAAGCGCTGCCGGGTCTTCTGCGCGTCTCCAGCCATGCCGCCCCACCATGCCCCAGCCCACTCCGGGTTGCACCCTTTCCGGGGGCCCTTTATATCTATGTAACCAACCAGTTAGTTGAAAGGATTCCCGCCATGGGTGCTCCCTCTGAGAAGTCCCTTGTCTGGCTCATCACCGGCTCCTCGCGGGGGCTGGGACGCAGCTTCGCGGAGGCCGTGCTGGCGGCCGGGCACCGGCTGGTGGCCACGGCGCGCAAGCCGGAGCAGCTGTCGTCGCTGGTGGAGCGCTACGGGGACCGGGTCCGCGCGGTGGCGCTGGACGTGACGAACCCCGAGCAGGCGAGGGCGGCGGTGAAGGCGGCGGTGGACGCGTTCGGCCGCCTGGACGTGGTGGTGAACAACGCGGGCTACGGCAGCCTCGCGCCCATCGAGCAGGTGACGGACGAGGACTTCCGCTCGCAGCTGGACACCAACCTGTTCGGGGTGATGAACGTGACGCGCGCGGCGCTGCCGGTCTTGCGCGAGCAGCGCTCCGGGCACGTCATCCAGGTGTCGTCCATTGGAGGCCGCCTGTCGACGCCGGGGCTGGGCGCGTATCAGGCCGCCAAGTGGGCCGTGGGGGGCTTCTCCGAGGTGCTGGCCAAAGAAGTGGCGCCCTTCGGCGTGAAGGTGACGGTGCTGGAGCCGGGCGGCTTCCGCACGGACTGGGCGGGGGCGTCCATGACCATCCCGGACTTCCGGCCGGAGTACGCGCCCACGGTGGGCGTGGTCGCGCAGCACATGCGTTCGCGCACGGGCAAGGAGCCGGGGGACCCGGACCGCGCGGCCCAGGTGCTGCTCCAGGTGGCCGCGATGGCGTCGCCGCCGCTGCACCTGGTGCTGGGCGGCGACGCGTTCGAGCTGTCGCAGGAGAAGCTGGACGCGCTCAAGACGGAGGACCAGAAGTGGAAGGACCTGTCGCTGTCCACCGACTTCCCGGAGGCCCGAGGGCCCGCCCCGCGCCTGTGACGGCTACCAGAGGTTGCGGCCGTCCACGAACCTCACGCGCACCGCGTCCAGGTTGAAGTCGTCGAACAGGCGCGCGTTGAGGCCCACCTTGAACTGGCCGGGCACGGGCGCGTTGTTCTCCCAGACGGGCGTGTCCGTCCAAGTGCCGCAGCCGCACTGCTGGCAGTGGTGGTGCGCGACGGGCGCGTTGCGGTCGTAGGTGGCCACCTGGTCGCGGCTCGTGAACTTCACCTGCTCCGGAGGGTAGTAGGCCCAGAGCACGCCGCGCTTGGAGCAGAAGGTGCAGTTGCAGCGGGTGACGTCCCTGGGCGGCGCGGTCACCTCGAACCGCGTCGCGCCGCAGTGACAGCTTCCCTTCAGGGGCGTGGCTTCGCTCATGCCGCCATCATCCGGAGCGCCGCGCTTCCTGGAAGCGGAGGGCGCGGGCGGTGTTCGTGCGTCGACGCTCGCACCGGGAGCACGGGTGGTCTCCGCCTGCCTTGACAGGCCTGGGGACAGTCGTGAGGATGCAAATCATTATCAACTTGGAGCCAAGAGACGGGGCCACGCGGTGGTCACGGTGCTGAGCCTCGCCGCGCTGTGCTTCTGCGCGTCCGCGGTGTCATGGCTGGCCTGTGGCGGCCGTGCGCGGTGGGCTGCGTCGGTGCCGGGGCTCGCGTCGCTGGGGTGCTGCCTGGCCGGCTTCGGGCTGGTGGCGGGGCTGCTGGTGTTGGGGGCGCTGGCGATGACGGCGGCCTCGGTGTTGGTGCTGGTGCTCGCCCCCCGGCCCGCCCGGGCGCGCGCCTTCGCGTGGGTGAGTGGCGTGGCCGGGCTGGTGCCCGTGGTGCTGATGGGCGTGGGGCGATGAGCGCGGGGCGCGGGGACAAGGCCGCGAATCACTCCGTGGCTCGGACGCTGGCGGTGGTGGTGGGTGCGCCGCTGGTCGCCTTCGCGGTGGGGGCGGCGGTCATGGCCTTCCTGCCGGTGTCGGGACCATGGGCCTTCGCGCTGGGCTTCCACCTGGTGCTGCCCGTGTGGGTGGGGCTCGCGTGCACGCTGCCGCTGGCACGGGATGGCCGGGTGGCGTGGGGAGTGTGCCTGGCGGTGGTGGTGCCGGTGGCGGTCGCGCTGATGCTTCGAGGCCCGCGATGAAGCTGTCGCCCCGGACGTTCCGCATCCAGTTCGACCTGCACGCGTGGGCGGGCGTCATCGCCAGCCTGTTCCTGTTCATCATCTTCTTCTGCGGTGTCTTCGCGATGTTCCGCGAGGAGCTGGAGGTGTGGCAGGAGCCCGCGCTCCACGTCGCGCCGCCCTCGGAGTCGCCGCCGTCGTTCGACGCGATGCTCGCGCGGGTGAAGGAGCAGGGGCCGCTGCCGCGTGGCGCGCACGTGGGGCTGCTCACGCACGAAGAGACGCGCTTCATCACCGCGTACCTCTTCGAGCCCGCCGGGCTGCGCGTGGTGTGGCTGGATCCGCTCACCGGCACCGCGCTGCCGGAGCGCAGCCGGCTGGCCAGCGAGCTGTACTGGATGCACTTCTTCTACCGGGTGCCGTGGGGGATGGAGTTCGCGGGCCTGGTGTCGGTGGCGCTGCTGGTGGCGCTGGTCAGCGGCCTGTGGATCCACCTGAAGGACCTGCGGGCGCAGTGGTGGCGCTTCCGGCCCACGGTGAAGCCGCGTTTCTCCGCGTCGGACGCGCACAAGGTGCTGGGCGTCTTCGGGTTGCCGTTCACCGCGATGCTGGCGTGGACGGGAGCGGTGTTGTGTCTGGCGGGTCTGGCGGCGCAGGGCTTCGGGAGCGCGGTGTACCGGGGGCAGGCGGACCGGGTGGCGCGGCTGCGTGGCTACAGCGTGCCGGTGCGGGAGGCGTCGGGGAGGGACGCGCCGATGCTGTCGCTGGATGCGGTGGTGGACCGCGCGCGTGCGTCGGTGCCGGGCGCGGAGGGGACGCCCCGGTACGTGGAGCTTCACGATTACGGCGATGCGAATGGCTGGGCGGGCGTGTACTTCCAGTTGTCTCCGCTGGGGCCGGACCACTTCGCGCACGTGGACACCGTGAAGGGGGAGACGTTCGGGACGAGCATGGAGTCCCGCACGCCGAACTTCAGCTTCGAGCGGCTCCTCTTCGACCTGCACGCGGGCCGGTTCGCGGAGGCGCTGATGAAGCCGCTCTACGCGCTGCTGGCGCTGGCGATGTGCGCGGTGCTCGTCACAGGCAACCTCATCTGGCTGGAGCGTCGCGACCCGTTGCGCACGCGCCGGGGCAACCGCGTGCTGGAGCGGCTGACGGTGGGCGTGTCCGCCGGGCTCGCGTTCGGCACGGCGGTGTACTGCGCCGCGAACCGCGTGCTGCCGTGGACACTGGCGCGTCGAGGGGACTGGGAGTTCGGCCTGTTCCTGGGAGCGTGGGCGTTCGCGGTCGTCATCGCGCTCGTGCCGAGCGGTTCATCGCGGCGCGTGGGCAGCATGCTGTGCGCAGCGGCCGCGGTGCTGTTCGGCGCAGTGGTGGTGGGTGACGTGGTGACGCAGGACGCAAACCTGTTCACGGCGCTGTCGCGGGGGCTGCCCCCGGTGTTCGTGGCGGAAACGTTCCTGGTCGCGATGGCGCTGGGTTGCGGCGGGCTCGCGTGGGGACTGCGCAGGCGCAAGGCAGCGGAACCTGTAGGCAGTGGCGATGCGCCCGAAGGGCCTCTCGTCAAAGCGTAACCGGAGGGTCTGTCATGCGCGCGAGACGCGCCGTGCCTCGGCCGCCACGCTGCCCGCCCCCCGGCCGATGCGGTCCTCCAAACCTGTCCGACAGTCGGACAGCTTTCCGCTGGCTGGATGGGGCGGGTGCCACCGCGGGGGGACCAAACCTGTCGGACAGTCGGACCGGTTTCCACTGGTCGGGGGGGGCCGAGGCCTCCGGTCAGCGGGCTTCCGAACTTGTCGGACTGTCGGACAGGTTTCCACTGGCCAGGTGGCCGAGGCCTCCGGTCGGCGGGCTTCCGAACTTGTCCGACAGTCGGACAGGTTTCCGTTGCTCAGATGGAGCGGGTGCCCCCAGCCGTGGTCGTCCCAACTGGTCCGACAGTCGGACCGGTTCGTGACGTGTGCCGCTGACGGGGACTCGCCGCTGGGTTCTCACCTTCTCATCCCTGGGGCAGAACCCATGACTGAGGGTCTGAGATCCCGGGAAGGCTTGTGATGGCCCGGGGCGTCGTATCCGGGAACGACATGGGGCCCTTCCCGGCGGAAAGGTGCCAGGCAAGAGCCCGCATTGATGCGGCTGCGTGTGATGGCGTCAGGCCCCTCCCGGCGGTGGTGCTCCCGCTCCCGGAAGGGCCTGCCATTCTGCTCGACGGCTACCAGGTGTAGCCGACGGTGGCGGATGCGCGGCGGCGCTCGCCGTAGAAACAGGCCGCCGCGGAACTGCACGAGGACACGTACGCCTTGTCCCCCAGGTTGGAGGCGTTGATGGCAGCGCGCCAGGGGCCTCGCTCGTAGTGCACGTTCGCGTCCACCAGCGTGAAGCCCGGGACCTCCAGCGTGTTCTCGCGGTCCGCGTAGGAACTGCCCACGCCGCGCACTCCCGCCGCCGCGCCGAAGCCCCGCAGCGCGCCGTCCTGGAACGTGTAGTCCAGCCACAGCGACGCCAACACCTCCGGCACGCCCACCGGGCGCTTGCCCAGCTCCAGGTCCGCGCCTTCCGTGATCTCCAGCGAGTACAGCGACGCGGAGCCAATCAGGCTCAGCCCGCGCATCAGCGTGGCGTTGGCCTCCACCTCGAAGCCGCGCGAGCGGACCTCTCCAATCTGCAACTGGTTGAAGGCTCCGTCCGTGGTGACGAAGTTCTGGCGCTTCAGCTCGAACAGCGACAGGCCCACCAGCACTGGGAACGCCTCCGGCTGGTACTTCACGCCCGCCTCCACCTGCTGACCCTTCTCCGGCTCGAACACCGAGCCGTCCGACTTCGTCCCGGCCACCGGGTTGAACGACCGCGAGATGCTGACGTACGGCGCGACCCCCACGTCGAACCGGTAGAGCAGGCCCGCGCGGCCGCTGAAGGCGCTCTCGCTGCCGTCGTAGCTGGACGTGGGCAGAAGCGCGTTGTCCACGTCCAGGCCCACCCAGTCATGGCGCCCGCTCAGCACCAGGTTCAGCCGGTCGTTGAAGCGCAGCTGGTCCTGGAGGTAGACGCCCAGCTGGTCCTGCGTGGACCGGTTCAGCGTGTAGCGCGACTCCGTGGGCGTGTAGTCGCCGCGCACGGGGTTCAGCAGGTCCAGCGGCGCTCCCGCTTCGTAGCCCTGCTCGTCGTCCAGCCGGTAGTTCTTGAAGTCCACGCCCGCCAGCACCGTGTGGCGCACGGGGCCGGTGGTGAAGCGCGCCTCGCCCTGGGTGTCCACCGTGAAGAGGTTCGCGCTCGGGCGGGTGACGAAGTTGCCTCGGGAGAGTCGCGCGTCCGCCGGCTCGCCCGCGTAGCCCACGCCGTAGAGCGTCTGGAAGTCCAGGCCCAGGTGCGCGAAGCGCAGGTTCTGCCGCAGGGTGAAGGTGTCGTTGAAGCGGTGGGAGAACTCGTAGCCCGCCCAGGACTGGTTGCGCTGGAAGTGGTCCAGGCTCTTGTCGCTGGTGAAGAGGTCGGTGGGGATGCGGCCGTAGGGCGCGTCCACCACGGTGCCCACGTAGGGTAGGAAGTTCTGCCCCTGCGTGCGGTCCGCCAGGAAGCTGCCGTGCAGCGTCAGCGACGTGCGCTCCGACGGCGCCCAGGTGAGGGCCGGCGCGATGAAGAGCCGGTTGTTGTCTGTCTCATCCACCTGCGTGCCGCCGCCGCGCGCCAGCGCCGTCACCCGGTAGCGCCAGTGGTTGCCCGAGTCGATGGCGCCGCCCAGGTCCACGCCCACGTAGCCGTTGGCGAACGTGTTGCCACCGACCTCCACGTGCCGCACCGAGCCCTCCACCGGCGGGCGCTTGCCCACCATGTTGAGCAGGCCGCCCGGCGACGTGCCGCCGTACAGCACGGAGGCGGGGCCGCGCACGGCCTCCACGCGCTCCAGGCCGAAGGTCTCCAGCCGCCAGGTGGCGAAGCTGCTGGAGTAGAGCTGGAGCCCGTCCAGGAAGTAGCCGCCCTCCTGCGACGAGAAGCCGCGAATCAGGAACCAGTCGTTGCGCGGATCCGCGCCGAACGTGTCCGAGCGCACGCCCGGCGTGTAGCGCGTGGCCTCCGTCACGGACTGCGCCTGCTGCGCGTCCATCTGCGCCCGGCCCACCACGGACACCGCCTGCGGCGTGTCGATCAGCGCGGTGTCCGTCTTCGTGCCGCTGCCGCTGCGGCGCGCGGTGTAGCCCTTCACCGGACCGTTGGCGCGCTCGCTGTCCACCGTCACCGTCGGCAGGACGTAGAGCTCGTCGTCCCTCGGGTCTTGCGTGGCGGCCGGGGACTCCGGAGCCCGGGGCGGCGCCGGAGCCTCCTGGGGCGCGGCGGGCTCCTGCGCCAGGGCAGGGGAGGCGAGGACGGCGAACGAGGCGCCAAGCAGCACCCCCGGGACGAGGCGGCGCGGACGGCTTCGGTTCTGGATGGGCATGTTGAGAATGATTTGCGAAATCAGGGAGGAGGCCTGCCGCGTAACACGCGCCCCCTGACGCGGCAAGACGGGAGTGGCCCGGGAGGCGCCCACGCCCTCCCGGTCCTCCCGGCTCCACACCGGATGTCTGCATTCACAGCCCCGGGGAGGTGATGACCCGGAGCTGTCTTTCACGGCTCTCCGGAGGTCCGGAGCTCAGGCGCGCTCGACGCGGAGCTTCGCGGGCAGGCCGTTGAGGCTGGCCTCTTCTTCCGTGCCGGTGAGGCCCTGGGGGCCCACGTGAATCTCGGAGGCCAGCGTCTCGCGAGCAATCTCGTCGCGAGCCGCGTCGACGACGCGCTTCACGCGGTCATCGCCGTCCACCCACAGGCGGATGCGGTCGGTGTAGCCCAGGTTCATGTCCTTGCGGGCGCCCTGCACGCGCGCCAGCAGCTCGCGCACCAGGCCTTCGTCCACCAGGGCCTCGGTGAGCTGCGTGTGCATCACCACCACGCCCACGGCGCCGCCCGCGGCGGCGTAGCCGGGCTGCGCCTCCACCAGCGTCTCCAGCTCCTCTGCTGGGAAGACCATGTCCTCGCCGCCCACGTTCAGGGCCACCTTGCCCGTGGTGAGCAGTTCGTGGTGCAGCGCGCGGCCGTCCCCCGAGTCGAACGCCTTGCGCACCGGCGCGAGCTTGGGGCCGAGCCGGCTGCCCATGGCGCGCAGGTTGGGGCGCACGCGGTAGCGCACCACGTCCGCCTCTGGGCTGCCCGGCTCCACCAGCTTCACGGTGTGCACGTTCAGCTCGTCGGAGATGAGCGCCTGGTACACCGCCACGCGCTCCGTCAGCTCGCGGCGCGACAGGATGACGTCCGCGCGCGACAGCGGCTGGCGCACCTTGAGCCGGTTGTCCGTGCGGACCTTGAGGCCCAGCGACACCAGCTCGCGCACCGCGCCCATCTCCGCGGCCAACCCCTCGTCGATGAGGCTCGCGTCCACGTCCGGGAAGCGCGCCAGGTGCACGCTCTCCGGCTGAGATGCGCCCCACGGCTTGCCCACCAGGTTGCCCCACATCTCGTCCGCGAAGAACGGGATGAAGGGCGCGGACAGCGCCGTGATGGTGGTCAGCGCCTCGTAGAGCGTGAAGTACGCGTCCTGCTTGTCCTGCTCGAAGCCCGGCGCCCAGAAGCGCTCGCGGCTGCGGCGCAGGTACCAGTTGGACAGCGCGTCCACCAGCGCCACCATCCGCTGGGCCGCGTCGTACACCTGATAAGTGTCCAGCGCCTTGGCCACGTCGCGCAGGGTGAGCTGCACCTCGGAGAGGATCCACCGGTCCAGCACCGGCCGGGCCTTCACCTCGCGCCAGCCCTGGCTCTTGCGGATGGCCAGCCACGGGGCCTCCGTGGCGCCCGCGTTGCCCTTCGCGGGATGGAACCCGTCGATGTTCGCGTAGATGGTGAAGAACGAGTAGACGTTGCGCAGCTTGACCTGGAAGTCCTTCTGCAACAGCCGCACGTTCGCCAGCGAGTGGCGCGTGTTGGACCAGGTGGGGCTGGCCGCGTAGAAGAACCACCGGAACGCGTCCGCGCCCGGGGCCTTGGTGGCGGGGTCCTTGAGCACCACGCGCTCCGTGGGCGCCAGCCGGGGCACCTCCACCGGCATCACGTCCACGCCGCGCGCGGAGGGCTTCACGCCCAGCTGCTGAAGCTCCTGCGGCGCCAGCAGCACCACGCGGCGCTTGAGCTTCTTGTGCACCTTCACCGTCACCGTGACGGGCGCGTCCGGCCGGTCCGGGCGGAAGAGCTGCACCTTCGCGCCCTCCTGCGTGTCCAGGCCCTCCAGGTCCTCGCGAGCGATGAGCGCCACGCCGGCTTCCGCCGGGACGCCGGCCTCCGTGGCGGTGAGCACCGCGAAGTCCATGCGCACCTCGTCCAGGATGATCTCCGGCGGGGTGTAGTTGCCCTTGGACTTGGACTCCTTCTTGCCTTCCTTGTCGGAGACGTGCCCCAGCACGATGCAGCTCTTGTACGGCATGGGCCACTCGCGCTTGGGCGTCAGGCCCATGCGCTTCTGCGTCTCCTCGTCGAAGAGGAGCGTGCTGACCATGAGCAGCGAGTAGAACCAGCCGCGCGTCTGGTCGATGGCCTCCGAGATGAAGTCCGCCGGGAACGCGCGGTTGAAGATGGCCTGCGACCCTTCCGCGTGCGGGAAGCCCCACTGCGCGAAGGGCATGCAGCCGGAGTCGAACCACACGTCCACCACTTCCGGGACGCGCTGGAACTTCCCGCCGGAGCCGGCCTTCTCGTACGTCACCTTGTCGATCCACGGCTTGTGGACCAAGAGGTGCTCCGCGTTGGACTCGTGCGGCTTGCCGGCGAGGAACGCCTTCAGCTCCGCTTCGACAGCGGCCACGTTGTTGCCCGGCTTCTGGCGCAGCTCCGCGATGGAGGCCACGGCCTCCGTCTCACCCGTTTCGGAGTGGATCCACAAGGGCAGCGGCGTGCCCCAGTAGCGCTCGCGCGACAGGGCCCAGTCCACGTTGTTGTCGAGGAAGTCGCCGAAGCGGCCGTCCTTGATGTTCTCCGGGACCCAGTTGACCTGCTGGTTGTTCGCCTTGGCCTGCTCGATGACGGAGGTGGTGCGGATGTACCAGGCGGGGCGGGCGTACTGGATGAGGGGGTCCTCGTCCGCGCGCCAGCAGAAGGGGTACTCGTGGCGGTACTGCTCCGTGTGGATGAGCAGCCCGCGCTCCTTCAGGTTGCGCTGCAGGTCCTTGTCCGCGTCCTTCACGAAGCGGCCCACGACGAGCGGCACCTCTTCGGAGAACGTGCCGTCCGGCTTCACCGCGCAGCGCATCTGCAGCGCTTCCGGATCCGCGAAGCGCGTGGCGTCCTTGCGGTAGGCCTTGTAGTCGTCCTCGCCGAAGGCGGGCGCCGTGTGGACGATGCCCGTGCCGCTGTCCAGCGTGACGAAGTCCGCCGGAATCACGCGCCAGCCCACCGTGTCGGAGCCGCCGTCCTTCAGGGGCAGCGTGGCGTCCGCCTCCTTCGCGAAGTACGTGTCGAAGGGCGGCGTGTAGCGCTTGCCCACGAGGTCACTGCCCTTCTGCGTGGCCAGCACGGGCAGGTCCTTCTTCAGCTTCTTGGCCAGTTCCTCGCGCAGCGCCGCGGCGAGGATGAGCTTGCGGTCGCCCGCGTCCACCGTGACGTAGTCCACGGACGGGTTGACGGCCGCGTACATGTTGGACGGCAGCGTCCAGGGCGTCGTCGTCCAGATGAGCAGCGACGTGTCCGGCGCGTCGCGCAGCGGGAAGGCCACGTAGACGCTGGGGTCGTCCACCGTCTTGTAGCCCAGGCCCACCTCCGCGGCGGACAGCGCGGTGCCGCCGCGCGGCCACCACCACACCACCTTGTGGCCCTGGTACAGCAGGCCCTTCTTGTAGAGCTCGGAGAGCGCCCACCACACGCTCTGCACGAAGCCCCGGTGGTACGTGACGTAGGCCTCGTTGAGGTCCACCCAGAAGCCGATGCGCTGGGTCAGCCGCTCCCACTCCGACGTGTAGCGGAACACGGACTCGATGCAGCGCTCCGTGAAGGGCTCCACGCCGTACTTCTCGATCTCCGCCTTGCCGTGGATGCGGAGCTCCTTCTCCACCTCCACCTCCACCGGCAGGCCGTGCGTGTCCCAGCCCGCCTTGCGCGGCACGTAGTGGCCCCGCATGGTCTGGTAGCGCGGGAACAGGTCCTTGATGACGCGCGTGAGGACGTGGCCGTTGTGGGGCAGGCCGTTCGCGGTGGGCGGGCCTTCGTAGAAGACGAAGGAGGGCTTGCCTTCGTTCGCCTTGAGCGATTTCTCGAAGATGCCGCGCTCCTTCCAGAAGGCCAGGATGCGGCGCTCCTCGGCCGGGAAGTCCATCTCCACGGGGACCGCGTTGAACAGGGGCGAGGGCTTTTCGGACATGGTGGCGTGCTTGATACCACCGGCCCGGCCCTTTGGCAGTGAATCCAGGGCCTTGCGAACCCGCCCGCACGCCGGTGGACAGATTTGTCTAAGCTGAAATTCATGCAATTCATGCGTGAAGGGTGACACCCTGGCCGCTCCCCGGGCAGCCACTGGAGGTCCCCGCGTGACGCACGTCCCCCCGAAGCCATCCCTCTCCTTCCTGCTGGCGGCGCTGGTGCTGTGCCTGGGCGCGGGCACGGCCCAAGCGCAGGTGTCCCGGACCCTGAGCACGCCGGGTCCCACGGCGCAGGCGCAGAGGGTCTACAACCTGCTGACGGACCTGGAGAACAACAGCCGCAACGGTGGGACGAAGCAGACCATCATGGGGCAGCACTGCGAGGCCCATAAGGAGGCCTACGCCGGTGAGTACTGGGTGAAGGTGGGGGACATCTCCGGCCGCCGCCCGGGCTTCGTGGAGCTGGACTTCGGGCCGGGCAACTACCACTCGACGTACGCGGAGCCCTACGTGGACTCCGCGGTGGGCTTCGCGCGCGACCGCTTCATCTACGGCGAGGGCATCGTCGGATTCAGCTTCCACCAGTCCTACCCGGGCGCGTCGGTGAAGAGCTGGGAGAACACCTTCCGGCAGTCGTGGATGGATTACGCGTGGATGGGCCGGGTCATCAACTGGCAGGCCAACACGGCGGAGTACCAGGCGCTGCTTCGGGATTTGTCCTTCGCGGCGGACAAGCTCGCGTACCTCCAGCAGCAGGGCGTGCCGGTGCTGTTCCGTCCCTTCCACGAGATGAACAAGAAGGGGAGCGCGTCGCCGTTCTGGTGGGCGAACCAGGACCCCGCCCAGTACAAGCAGCTGTGGATCATCGCGCATGACTACCTGGTCAAGACGCGTGGCTTGAAGAACCTCGTCTTCGTCTGGTCGCCGTATGAGTGGGACGGGACGTACGGCGGGGACCCGTGGAACTACTATCCGGGCAACGACCGCGTGGACGTGGTGGCCGTGGACATCTACCACGGTAATCCCTACTTCCCGGCGCAGTTCTACACGGGGCTCGCGGGCTACAACAAACCGCGCATGGTGGCGGAGACGGACAAGCTGCCGGTGCGCTGGGGCGACAGCCGCTACGGCACGGTGTCCGAGCTGGATGCGCGCCCGTGGGCCATCTACTCCGTGTGGGGGGACTCGCTCGTCTACAACCTGGGCACGACGAGCCCCAACGACTGGAACGTGTCCAGCAGCTACAAGGCCATCAAGGACACGTATGGGTATTACGGCACGTACTGGCGCGTGCTGACCGGCGGGAGCAACGCGACCTACAACTGGGGCGCGCTGCGCTGAGCGGCTCGGAGCCTCACCAGTCCGTGGAGCGGTAGTCCTTGAAGAAGTTGCCCCAGACGCACTCGCCGGTGTTCACGGCGGTGATGACGGGGTCGACGATGCGCGCGGCCCCGTCCAGGATGTCCAGCGGGGGCTGGAAGTCCAGCTCCTGCACCTTGCGCTCGGCGTGCTGCGCGGGGTCTTCATCCGTCACCCATCCGGTGTCCACGGCGTTCATGAAGATGTTGTCGCGCGCGTAGTCCGGCGCGGACGTCAGCGTCATCATGTTCAGCGCGGCCTTGGCCATGTTGGTGTGCGGGTGCTTGTCCGTCTTCGTCCAGCGGGAGAAGCTGCCCTCCATCGCGGACACGTTGACGATGTGGCCCGGCCGCGAGCGGTCCTTCAGCATCAGCGGCTTCAGCTTCCCGCACAGGATGAAGGGCGCCACCGCGTTCACCAGGTGCACCTCCAGCATCTCCGCGGTGCGCACCTCCGACAGCCGCAGGCGCCAGGAGTTCGTGGCCCTGAGGTCCACCTGCTGGAGGTCCGCGTCCAGCCGCCCCTCCGGGAAGAGGGCCTGCGTGTCGCCCTCCTGCTCCATGGCGTAGGGCAACAGCGACAGCGCCGCGGAGGAGTGGATGCCCAGCGCGGGGTCGCTGCTGCGCCAGGTCGCCACGGGCAGGGAGGTGTTCCCTCCGTCGCCCGGGCCCAGCGCGGGCCGGAGCGCGGCGATGCAGGACTCGTGGCCCGCGAGCAGCGGGCGCAGCTGGGGGGGCAGGGTGCTGGCCTCGCGCAGCTCGCCCTCCAGCAGGTGCTGGTAGAAGCCCGGCGGGCGGCGCACGGTCTGCGCCGCGTTGTTGATGAGGATGTCCAGCCGCTCGTACGTCTGTTCGATGTGGCGCGCGAACAGCTCCACGCTGGGCGCGTGCCGCAGGTCCAGGCCGTGCACCTGGAGCCGGTGGGCCCAGTCCGCGAAGTCCGGCTCGCGCGCGTAGCGGTGCGCCGCGTCCTGGGGGAAGCGCGTGGTGGCGATGACCGTGGCCCCCGAGCGCAGGAGCATCAGCGACGCCTGGAAGCCAATCTTCACCCGCGCGCCGGTGATGAGCGCCACCTGGCCGGTGAGGTCCGCGCGCTGCGTGCGCCGGGCGTAGTTCAGGTCCCCGCACGGGATGCACAGGGCGTCGTAGAAGAAGTGGAGCTTGCGGAACTCCGTCTTGCACACGTAGCACTTGCGCGGCACCTCCAGCAGGCGCTCCGGCACCGCTTCCGGCGGAGGTGGAGGCAGCATGGGCAGGGTGAGCACCGGCGCCTTGCGCAGCATGCGGATTTCCGTGCCCGAGCGCACCGCGCGGTCGTTGGCGCGCTGCGCGTCCTTGCGCTCCTTCTTGAGCGCGTTCGAGAGCCGGACCTTCGAGGCCTTGTCCGGGTGGACGAGCCGGCCCGCGGCGGCCAGCAGGGCGTGGTGGTCCTCCTCCGGGATGCGGCGCAGCAGGACGCGGTGCTCGGCGAGCGTGCTGAGCAGCGCCGTGGCGCGGCGCACGTCCTCGGCGCGGATGTCGGGGGGCAGGGCCGTGTCGACTTCGGGCGACGACGGCGGGAGGTTCTCAACGGCCAGGTTCTTCACGCCCTGGTGCTTTACCTTCCCGGGCGCTCCAGGGGAAGGCATGGCGCGAATGGGCCTGGAGGGCGGGCAGGCGGGCCGGTCAGCCCAGGCCCAGGCGGGGGAGCGTCACCTCGCGCACGCGGGGGATGCGGAAGCGGTAGAGGAACGCGTCCGCGAAGTAGTGCGCCAGCACCACGCCGTTGGTGGCGAGGACGCCCAGCGACCACAGCGGTTGCTGCCGCAGGAGGAAGGCCGTGGCCGCGCCCCCCGTCGCCCCGTCCACCAGCGCGACGAAGGGGCTGTTGGCCACGCCCACCAGGATGATGGGCGCCATGAGGGCCAGCATCGCCGCCCACACGCGCGGGCCGCGCAGGCGGGCCGTGGCTTCCGAGGGCGTGGGCTGGAGCATCCGGCCGGTGAGGAAGAAGTACTCCAGGCCGTGGATGCCCGCGCTCAGGATGGCGCCCCACAGCGGCCACACGAGGTACACCGCCACCACCGCCACGTGCGCCAGGACGTACACGCGCCGGGGGCCGCTCTGGCCTGGAGGCCCGCGCAACGCGAGCACCAGCTTCACCGCGAAGACGCCCCAGACGGCGAGCAGCACCCAGGTGAGGCCATGCGGCAGGGAGCCGGCTTCCGCCTGGCCGATGTTGATCATGGGCCGCGAGCCCAGGGCGCTGGTGACGGGCAGGGCCAGGGAGCGGAGCATCATCAGCGACAGCGCGACGGGCACGAACTGGCGCTGGAGCGTGCGCTCGGACTCGGACAGGGGCGGGGCGCCCGCGGCGCGGGCCCTCAGGCCGTGCAGCGCCCACAGCCCCTTCACCTGCGACAGCGTGTGGTGCGCGGCGAGGACGTGGATGCCCGCACCGAGGAGCAGCGCGAGGAGCGGGGCGTAGGTGTCCCCGTACCAGAGCAGCCCGAAGGTGAGCGCGAACACCGCCGAGGAGCCGCCCACGAGCAGCCGGGACTGGGTGGGCGTGGTGTGCAGCAGCTCGCGCCGGGTGCCCACCAGCAGGAAGGTGAGGACGACGTGCGTGCCGTTGAGGAAGACGTACTGCGACGTCCACCGGCCGATGAGCTGGGCGAACCCCTGCGAGCCCTCGCCGGTGAGGCTCGCGAGCCACACGGAGGCAAGGAGCAGCAGCGTGGGCAGCAGCAGGATGCTCAGGTCCGCCCGGGGCGAGAAGAGCCACAGCCCCTGGAAGCGCAGGGACGCCGGGGCTTCGGAGGCTTCGAGCGCGGGGGCGGGCAGGGGGGCCATGCGCGCGGCAGTATAGACGCGCACGGGACGGGGAGGCTCCAGCGGGCCTCCTCCCATGGAGAGCGGGCGGGGAGGCTTAGCGCACCGCAGCCTGCGTCACCGGCCGGCCGATGGAGATGCGCCCCTGCTCCGGCGACTTCGGATGGAAGGCGTCGCGGGGGCCGAACTGGAACCCCGTGGGGCTGCCCCTCGCAGCCACCTGGAAGTGGATGGCGCCCGGGCCCACGCCGCCGCAGGTGGGAGTCTGGCCGGGCTGGTACGCGCGCGGGTCGTAGTCCTTCGCCCCCGGTCCGCAGCCCGCGTAGCTCCGCACGGCCTTCAGCGGCAGCACGGATGCACCCTCCGCCGCGTGGTGCTTCAGGTCCGACGCGTCGAGCACCGGCACCGCGTAGACCGCGGGCGCGCCGTCGCTCGCGGGCGACACCTGCTTCGCGGTCCCCATCACCAGCAGGATGTGGCCGGTGTCCTTGTTGAGACCCTTGCCGCTCTTGCGTGTCTGGAGGCGCCCGGCGTCGCACCAGTCCCCCAGGCACCACGAGATGACGTCCCCGGGCCGCACCTGCCGCAGGTCCGTCACCGCCGTGAAGCCCGCGCCCTGGGCCGGCGCGGTGCCCAGGCCGTGGAACCAGGCCTCCCAGATGAACGCGCGGGGCCAGTTCCACTTCGTCTCACCCGGGAACCGCTCCGTCTTGAACTTCAGCACCGCCGCGTACTGCGTGGGCAGGGTCTTGCCCACCAGGTAGCTCACCCAGCCCGAGCAGTCCGTGTACGCCGTCCAGCCGCCCTCCTGCTGCTGGATGAGCGGCTGGCCGTCCGGCGCCTGCGTGTACGCGTAGCTCGTCTGGGTCAGGCCGTTGTTGATGGCCTGCGCGGTCTCCAACAAGGGCCTCACCCCCGGTGGCAGCTCCGAGGGCGAGGCGGCCCGCGCGGAGCCGGCCACGCAGAGGATGCAGACCGCGGTGAGCGTCTTCGCTGGGTGTCGGGCCATGACTCCTGGGAGTCGTAGCCGTAGCAGCCGTTCAGCACGACGACCTTGCGTGACGCCGGGGAGTAGAGGACAGCGCGCGTGTCGAACTCATGGCAGTTCGGGCACGGCACGCCCGCGAGTCGGTGGCACCAGCGAGGCTTCCATGGGTCACGACGACTTCTTGAAGGTCTGGCTCCAGGTGGGGGCCACCTTCTCGATGAGCGCCACCAGCTCCGGCGGGATGTCTCCGGCGCCGGTGAGGGGCCGGACCTCCATCACGTCGTCGTTGCCCATCCCGCCCGGATAGCGGCGGGCCCATTCGATGGCCTCCTCCTTCGACGCCACCTCCAGCACGTAGAAGCCGCCGATGAGTTCCTTCGTCTCCGCGTAGGGCCCGTCCTTCACGGTGGACTTGCCGCCCTTGAAGACGACGTGCGCGCCCGGGGAGGGGCTGAGGCCCTCGGAGGCGATGAGCACGCCCGCCTTGTGCATCTCCTCGTTGAATTTCATCTGCGCGATGAAGACGGCCTCGTCGAAGGGCGCGTCCGAGTGCGTGGGCTCGAGCGTGGAGGGGCGGGGGATGAGCATGAAGCGCATGGGGGTGACTCCTGGCGTGGGGTGTGACCTGCCTCCTCATAACGAATGGCCTCGCGCCGGATCGACACGGGGGATTTCATGAGGCGGGGCGCTTGAAGCACACCATCCCGAACTGGGCATCCATCAGGACCAGCTCCCAACCTTCCTTGCCCATGGAGACCAGGTAGGTGTTGAGCGCGTCGACGCCGAAGAGCGGGTTGAAGTCATCCGACTTCCGGCAGAACTGCTGCCACTCGCGCACCCGTTTCGGTTTGGTGAACCGCTGGTGCATGGGAGGCAGGTCGTCCTCCGACCCCGCGGACGTTCCACCCAGGAACGTCAGCGTGAGACAGAGGGCCTTCAGGATGGGGGAGCGCATGCCTCCATCCTAGGTGCCGGTCCTGGCCATCTCCACGGCGTCCGCACCCGCGGGCAGGCGGAGCGGGCTCAATGGGTCGTTCACCGCGCGCCAGATGACCTCCGCCACGTCGAGCGACCGGGTGAACGGCTCGGACTGCTGGCCCGCCCTCTTCTCGAAGATGCCCCGCACGAAGTCCGCGTACGCCTCCGGGACGGCGACGCCCTGGTCGCGCATCCGGGCCTGCGCGTTCTGCCCGAAGGGCGTCTCCGGGGACCGTCCCGGAATCACCAGGCTCACGCGCACGTTGAAGGGCTGGAGCTCCAGCTCGAGTGACTCCGTGAACGCGTTGAGCGCCGCCTTGCTCGCGGTGTAGACGGCGAGCAGCGGGAGCGGCTTGAACGTCGTGCCTGACGACACGTTCACGATGACCCCCGCCTTCCGCTGCCTGAATTGGGGCAGGAACGCGTGGGTCACGGCCATCACACCGAACGTGTTCGTCTCGAAGGTGGCGCGGACCGTCTCCATCGGGGTGCCCTCGAAGACGCTCAGCAGGCCGACGCCCGCGTTGTTGACCAGCACGTCGATGGGGCCGGCGGCCTCCACCAGCTCGCGGATGCTCTTCGGGTCGGTGACGTCGAGCGGGAGCACGCGCAGGTGCTCGGAGCGGGGCAGCACGTCCTCGCGCGGCGTGCGCATCGTGGCGACGACCTTCCAGCCGCGCTCGAGGAAGTAGCGGGCGGTGTCGAGGCCGAAGCCGGACGAGCAGCCGGTGATCAGAATCGTCTTCATGGCGTCTCCTGGGGTGCGGGTTCCGGTGACGGATATACGGAGCGCCGTCCGGACCTGCTACAACAGGGAGTCCAGATTTCATTCGCAGGAGTCCGGCCATGGTGGATCCGCTGGCGGAAGTGGTCACGCTGCTCCAGCCGGGCGCCCCCTTCTCGAAGTTCGTCAGCGCCGCGGGCCGGTGGAGGGTGCGGCGCGCGGAGAAGGGGCGGCCCTTCTACTGCGCGGTCCTCATGGGGCGGAGCCGCCTCGCGGTCGACGGACGCGAGCCGGTCATCCTCGAGAAGGGGGACTTCGTCCTCATCCCCGCCGCATTCGACTTCACGACGTCGAGCATCGAGCCGCCGAAGGGAAGGCACGACACGCCGCGCATCGTGCTGCCCGATGGTGAAATCCGGAACGGCGACTTCCAGGGCCCACCCGACGTCCGGATGATGGTGGGGTACTGCGTCTTCGCCTCTCCGGACGCGAGCCTGCTCGTGTCGCTCCTTCCCCAGTTCGTGCACATCCGCGGCGAGCAGCGGCTCTCCGCCCTCGTGGAGTTGGTGCGGGAGGAGTCCCGCGAACGGCGGCCCGCGCGCGAGGTCATCCTCGCCCGCCTCATGGAGGTGCTCCTCATCGAAGCCCTCCGCTCCACGGCGGGCACCGCCGCGTCGCCGGGCCTGTTGCGCGGGCTCGCCGACGAGCGCCTGTCCGTCGCGATCCGCCGGATGCACGAGCACCCGACCCGGGCGTGGACCGTGGCACAGCTGGCGAAGGAGGCCGCGCTGTCCCGTTCGACGTTCTTCGAGCGCTTCAGCCGCGCGGTGGGCGTTGCCCCGATGGAGTACCTGCTCGGCTGGCGCATGGCCCTGGCGAAGGACCTGCTGCGGCGCAAGCAGGACGTCACCGTCGCCGAGGTCGCGGAGCAGGTCGGCTACAGCTCCGCGAGCACCTTCAGCGTGGCCTTCACCCGGCACGTCGGACAGCCGCCCACGCACTACGCGCGGGCGCAGGCGGCGCCGTGACGCTCTACTTGAGAGCAGCCGGGCGGACGTGCCCCGGGCGGACACCCTGGAGGGACACCGGACGCGGCCCCATGGGTCGGACCCGGGTGGTAGAGCTGTCCCGCCATGGATGATCCAACCGACAGGGACACCGAGCGCCGCCGGGAGCCTCGCAAGCCGAAGCCGCCCCGGAAGGTGTCGCAGCGCTACCTGGAGAACGCGGCGCTGCACTACCTCAAGCGCTACGCGGCCACGGTGAGCCAGCTCAAGCGTGTGCTGATGCGCCGGGTGGACCGCTCCGTGAAGTTCCACGGCGGTGACCGCGCGGAAGGAGTGGGCTGGGTGGACGCGCTGGCGGAGAAGCTCATCCGCAACGGCCTCATCAACGACCGGACCTACGCGGAGACGCGCGTGCACTCGCTGCGTGCGTCCGGCCGCAGCGCGCGCGTCATCACCCAGAAGCTGCGCATGAAGGGCGTGGCGCCGGAGCTGGTGCAGGAGAAGCTGGCGGAGGCCACCCAGGACGTGTCCGAGGACGCCGCCGCCCTCATCTGGGCGCGCAAGAAGCGGCTGGGTCCCTACCGGCGCGACCTCAGCACGCGCGCGGAGCACCGCCAGAAGGACCTGGCGGCGCTCGCTCGCGCGGGCTTCTCCTTCGCCATCGCGAAGCGCGTCATCGACGGGACGGCGGATGACCTGCCGTCCCGCGACTGAAGGACTCGGGGCTCAGTACATCTTCAGGTCGTACTTCGCGGTGGGCGTGTAGTCGTCTCCCGCCGGCAGGTTGCGCGTGTCGGTGATCTTCACCGCGTAGACGCCATTCGCCACGACATTCGCCGTCGCGCGGTAGATGAGGCAGGAAGGGATGAGCTGCGAGCAGACGGTGCTCGTCGTGCTGCCCACGAGCGCGCCCAGCGTGCGGGTGGCGTAGTTGTACGCGTAGATGTCGATGCGCATCCACGGGCCATTGCGCAGGTTGTAGGTCTCCACCGTCATCACCTGGTTTATCGGCGTGGCCACCAGCACCCAGTCCACGTCGTTCTGGCGGTGGAAGGAGTGGTTGAGCTGCGGCGTGCCATTGTACGAGGACGCGACGGTGTGCGTGTTGTCGCTCTCATACGAATCCGGAGGCGCCAGCAGGCAGTTGGCGGGCGGGCTGAAGCCGGCATCGACGCAGACGTTGCTCACGCAATTGCAGCCGGAGGCGCAGTCCGAACCCGTGGTGCAGGCGCGCACGGGCGCCTGGTCGCAGTAGCCCGCGGGCGGCTGCGGACCGGCGACGACGGCGCACAGGCCGCTGCTGCAAACACAGGGGGACACGCAGTCGAGCGACGTCGAACAGGCCCGCAGCTCCGACTCCTGCGTCGCCAGCGCCTCCGGCTCCAGCGCGGCCTCTTCCACGTTCCCGCAGCCCACGACGAACAGCGCCAGCGCCGCCGCACTCCAACGAAGCATCTTCACGGTGTCTCCTCGGGTGGGAAGCCCGGAAAGGGGCGCGGAAGTGTGCCGCCTGACAGGAGTCCATTTCACCCGGAGTGAAGTCTGCCTTCCGTGAAGGGGGCCTGGCAATCCCTGTCAGGCTCAACGAAGCGGCCCGGCGCCTTCTGGGAAGGCGCCGGGCCGGTAGGGTCCTGCTGTCTGGCTTTGACTACTCCTGGAGGTGCGTGACGGTCAGCGCCGGGTCCGCGGCGATCTCCGCCTCCGTGTAGCGCCGGTCCACCCACTGCTTCTGGGAGAACATCGCCGTCTGGTCCGCGTACCAGGGCGAGGCCGGGTTCGAGGACTGGGAGTAGGTGAGCACGGACTTCGCCACGGGCCCCGCGTCCGTGAAGGACACGGCCATGACGAAGCTGGAGCCCAGGACGGGCTCGTAGGTGCCGTCCGGAGCGATCTGGTTGGCGATCTGGTTGAAGCAGCCCTCGTCGTGGCTGCAGCCGTGCACCGGGTAGAAGATGCCGTTCTTGCGCTTGCCCTGCACGGAGCCCGTCGCCGCGTCCAGCGGGACGCCGCGCTCGCGCAGCGTGCGGATGGCGGTGCCCAGCGCCTGGGCCACCTGCGGGTTCAGGGTGTTGAGCGTGCGCGGCGTGTTGACGGGGTCGTTCGCGTTGAAGGGCACCAGGTACGGCCCGCCCGTGACGCCTACCGCGCTGAAGACGAACACGCGCCAGAGCAGTTCGCCCCGGCTGTCCAGGTCGCCCTTGAGGTCCCACGCGGCCAGCACGGGGCAGGCGGGGCGCAGGTCCTCGAAGGTGAGGTCCGGCATCAGCACGTAGGGCGTGCGGCGGCACAGCGCCACCGCGGCGTCGCGCAGCAGTTCTCCGGAGTGGTTGCGGTTGTTGAACATCACCGTCTGGAGCTGCTCCAGCGTGAAGCGCTGGCCCTCCAGGCCGTCCGTGCCCGCCAGGCGGCCCTGCACCATCTTCAGGCCCAGGCGCGTGCGCAGGCTGCGCGGGTTCTTCTCACCGCCCAGGATGCGCGGGAAGCCGGTGAGCGGCTGGGCGGGGTTGGGCAGCCAGTAGCTGTCGTTGGAATTGGTGACGTAGTCGGCGCGCTGGAGGCGCGGCAGGCTCCCGGGGCCGAAGATGCCCGGCTCCACCGCGTCCGCGTCCGTGCCCAGGGCGCAGTCGGAGCGCGAGCCGTCCAGCACCGGCAGCCCCGCGGACTGGAGCACCAGGAGCGGGATGGGGGACAGCACGCAGCGCAGGAGCTTCGCGTCGCTGACGTGCGGCACCACGCTCATGTCCGCGTAGTACGCGCGGCCCTGCGCGTCCGCGGCGATGGTGTTCACCCACGGGATGCCCTGCCAGGTGTCCTGCGCCGTGCGCAGTTCGTCCACGTTCGCCGCGCGGTCCATGGCGAAGAAGGCGTCCAGCAGGCGCAGGTTGGTGGCGTTGGCGTCGTGGAACGCGTAGCCGGTGAGGCCGTTCCACGTCATCAGGCCGGAGGGGTACTCCAGCATGGGGCCCAGGTGCGAGCGGTAGAAGGTGTGCTGGCGCGGCGTGAGCGTCCCGTTCGCCTCCTTCGCCTGCACCGTCACGGTGCGGGTGGTCATCTCGCGGATCTGCCCGTCATACAGGTACTTCGTCGGAGCGCCCGGGATGAGCTTCAGCTCGAACGGCGTGAAGCGGTACGCGGTGGAGACGGTGTGGCTCCAGGCCAGCGTCTCGTTGTGGCCAATCAGGATGGCGGGCACGCCCAGCAGGCTCACGCCGCTGACGTTGAGCTTGCCCGGCACGGTGAGGTGCGCCTCGTAGAAGCGCTCCGAGCCCTCCCAGGGGAAGTGCGGGTTTGCCAGCAGCATGCCCTTGCCGTTGCGCGTGGCCTGGGCGCCCAGGCCGAAGGCGTTGCTGCCCAGGCCCAGCGACTCGGAGCTCGGGAAGACGTTGCGGTCCAGCGACGCGGGAACGGGCAGCGGCTGCGGCAGCGTGCCATCCGGCAGCAGGGACGGCGGCTTCGCGTCCACCAGCGCGTCCAGGAAGTACAGGGAGCTGGCGAAGAGGCTCAGCTGGTAATAGCGCAGGTACAGGTCGCGCTCGGTGATGGGGCGCACCCACGCGCCGCCCCGGCAGCGCGCGTCCGGCAGCGCGTCCACGCCGGTCTCCGCGAGGTAGCGGTTGATGCCCGCCGCGTAGCCCCGCACCAGCTCGCGCGCGTCCGGGGAGGGCCCCAGGGGCGGCGGCTTCGCCAGCAGCGCGTCCACCGAGCCGTCGTCGATGATGGCCTGGTAGAAGTAGTCGCTCTTGAGGTTGTTGTACCGGCTGCCCAGGGCCGCCAGGTACTCGCCGTCCGGCCCGAAGTAGCGCGAGCGCTGCGCGTTCACGGTCACCAGCGCGTCCATCAGCTCGCAGAAGTTGTCCTGCGCGAACGCGTAGCCGTAGCCGTAGCCCACGCCCGCGAAGTCGTCCGCCAGCACGTGGGGGATGCCGTGCGCCGTCCTGCGCACCGTGGCGGAGAGGCCGCCCGCCGCCAGCTTCACCGACGCCTTGGGGCCTTCCGGCGCCGGGGGCGTCGCGGTGCGCGGCTCGCACGCCGTGGCGCACATCAGCGCCACCAGCGGCAGCAGCCGGGCGCCGCCGTTCCTTCCGTTACGTCCGTCCATTCGAGGGGTCCTTTCCCGGTGGGGAGAAATTCCCTCCTAATTGTAGAAACGCATCATTCCTGGATCGCGCCGTCGTAGGCCGAGCGGAATTCCGTGTTTGCGTGTATGGCTCGGCGTCGGGAGCCCGGGGTGCCGGCCATGGCGCGCGGGCCCGGTGTTTACGAAAGGAAACCAGCACATGAAAAGGATGTTCGCGGGCGCGCTCGTCGTCGCGGCGTTGGGGACCCTGGGGTGCGGTGGGGCGAAGGCCTCCGGGCCGGGCGCGGAGGCCGGCGCGAGCGCAGGCACGGCGCGGCAGTCGGTGGAGGACGTGCGCGGGGGCTTGAGGGCGGCGGACCAGGCCATGTCGGACGCGGCCCAGAAGTCCGGCTCGGCGCAGGCGTTCGCGGACTTCGTCGCGGACGACGCGGTGCTGCTGGTGGACGGCGTGTACGCGCAGAAGGGCAGGGAGGCCATCCGCGCGTGGCTGGCCGCGCACCCGCTGGAGGCGGAGGGCAAGGTGCGCTGGACGCCGGTGCGCTGGGACGTCAGCGCGGACGGCACGCTGGGGTACTCGCTGGGCAACGTGTCGGTGGAGTCGGGCGGCACATCGGTGCGGCCGACCGGGCGCTACATCACCGCGTGGAAGCGCCAGCCGGACGGGCAGTGGCGCGTGGTGGTGGCGGTGCACAACGCCTCCAAGACGGCGATGACGCCGCCCGCGGGCTTCACGCCGTCGTCCACGCTGCCGGCGCCGGAGCCGCGCGCGATGGCGCCCGCGCAGGTGCTGGAGGAGGCGAAGGCCGCCGACCGCGCGTTCTCCGCCCAGTCCACGTCCGAGGGCATGGGCAAGGCCTTCACCGCCTACGCCGCCGAGGACGCGGTGCTGCCGCTCGGGTCCACCGGCATCTTCGGCCATGACGCCGTCGCGAAGGCGTACGCGCCGTTCACGCTCGATAAAATCGACCTGCGCTGGGAACCGGTGCTGGGGGACGCGGCGGGCTCCGGCGACCTCGCGTACACGGTGGGCCGCGCCATCGCCACCGGCAAGGATGAGAAGGGTCAGCCGGAGGTGGACCACGTGAAGTACCTCACCGTCTGGCGCCGGCAGGCCGACGGCCAGTGGCGCTACGTCGCCGACGGCGGCAACTCCAGCCCCGGCCCGCAGGGGCCGTGACCCATGTGTCACGAGGGGCCTGTCCGTCACGGCTGGCCCCTCGCCGGGCATGTCCCGGCAATATTCCGTCAATAGCTGAAATAGCTGTTTAGTCTTGTATTCAGGACTGACGCGCCGCATGAAGGACGCTCCCCCGTGATGAGGAGTTCCCCCTTCATGCGTTCCCTCCGGTTCATGCGTCGGCTGTCGCTTCCGCTCATGCCGCTGTTCGCGCTCGCGGCCTGTGGTCCCTCCGAGCCCGTCACCTCCGAGCCTCCCGCGCTCACCGCGCAGGAGGCCGCGCTCACCGAATTGCTCGTCAACGGCACCTTCAGCTCCGGCACGGTGGCGCCTTGGTGGAACAACGCCAGCACGCCGTCGTATGTGGAGAGCGGCAGGTGGCGCGTGGACGTGGCGGCGAACACGGCCAACCCCTGGGATGCCATCGTCGGGCAGAGCGGCCTGACGCTCACCGCCGGGAAGACGTACACGCTGGCGTTCACCGCCACCGCCACGGCCACCATCACCGCGCGCGCCACCGTGCAGCAGGAGGTGGCGCCGTACGCGTCCACGCTCACGCAGTCCTTCACGCTGGACGGCACGTCGCGCCGGTTCACCTTCCCGTTCACGTCGTCGTTCTCGTCGGGCCAGGGGCAGGTGACGTTCCAGCTGGGCGGCCGTGCCAACGCCGTCACCGTGCGGCTGGATGACATCTCCCTCTCCACGGAGAGCGGCACGGGCTCCGGCCCGGTGGCGATGACGAGCGGCTTCTACGTGGACCCCAACTCCAACCCGGCCGTGTGGGCGCGCAACAACAGCGGGGACGGCCGCGCGGCGCGCATCAACGCGTCCGTCGCCTCGAAGCCCATGGCCCGCTGGTTCGGCAACTGGAGCGGCGACATCACCCAGGCGGTGTCCAGCTACGTGGCCGCGGCGGACGCGGCGGACAAGCTGCCCGTATTGGTGGCCTACAACATCCCCGGCCGTGACTGCGGCAGCCACTCCGGCGGCGGGGCCGGCAGCCCGGACGCGTACCGCGCCTGGATTGCCGCCTTCGCGGCGGCCATCGGCAACCGGCCCGCGGTGGTCATCGTGGAGCCGGACGGCGTCGCGCAGCTCGACTGCCTCCCCAACGACACGGAGCGCGCCACGCGCCTGAGCCTGCTGCGCTACGCCTCCGAGCAGCTGCGCGACCGAGCCACCAACACCTGGACGTACCTGGACGGCGGCAACGCGCACTGGATTCCCGCCGACACCATGGCGCAGCGCCTGGAGTCCGCGGGCGTGCGCAACGTGCGCGGCTTCTCCCTCAACGTCTCCAACTTCTACCCCACGGCGGAGTCCTCCACGTACGGCAACGCGGTGAACGCCGCGCTGAACAGCCGCTACGGCTACACGCGGCAGTACGTCGTGGACACCAGCCGCAATGGCAACGGCTCCAACGGCGAGTGGTGCAACCCCGCGGGCCGCAAGCTGGGTGTCCCCTCGCAGACGGGCGGCGGCGCGGAAATGCTCCTGTGGGTGAAGACGCCGGGGGACTCGGATGGCCAGTGCGGCATCGCGCCGGGCACGCCCGCCGGACAGTTCAGCCCGGACCTGGCCACCCGCCTCATCGACGGCACCTGATTCCTCCTCGCACCTGCTCTCGAAAGGACCCGACGACATGACGATGGATACACGGTGGCTGCGGACCCTGGTGCTGGGAGTGGTGATGGGCGGCGCGGCCTGCGGGCCGGAGGACGCGATGGAGCCAGCCCTGGCACAGTCCGAAGCCGAGGCCACGGCGCTGCCCACGGCGGGCGGCGGCATCTTCATCACGGCCGCGGAACTGACCCGCGCGAGGACGCGGGCCACCGCCACGACGGAGCCGTACGCGGAGAACGCTCGCATCCTGAAGGGCCGCGCGGACGCGGCGCTGACGGCCACGCCCAGGCCGTTCCGGATGACGGACGTCTCCACCATCACCTACCACTGGTGCTCGCCGGACACGGACGGCATCGACAACTCGCTGGCGGACGCAACGGGCAAGTTCACGGACGACGCGGACCGGATGCGCACGCTGGCGCTCCAGTACGCCGTGGGCGGGGACTCGAAGTACGCGGCGCGCGCGGCGCTGTTCCTGAAGACGTGGGCGTCACAGCACACGCCCGTGAACCTGCACGACCTGCACGTGGACTACGCGGCGGCGAAGCTGGACGGCCAGACGGCGGACTACTGCTCCGACCGCCCGTGGAACTTCGCGCTGGATGGCATCTTCCAGGCGTACGGCCTCATCAACGCCAGCGACGCGTACGTGCTGCTCAAGCGCAACGGCTACGCGCTGCCCGCCGCGGACGACACGGCCGTGCGCGAGTGGCTGCGCAAGACGGCGGAGGCGGTCAACTCCAGCTTCCAGGCCTGGACGCGCTGGGCGGACGCGCACCCCACCTCCAGCGCCTTCACCCGCTACCGCTCCGACAACCACCTCAGCTGGGGCTTGGCGGGCCTGATGGCCGCGTCCGTGGCGCTGCAGGACAACGCGCTGGCGGGCTACGTGATGGACGGCACGGCGTGGACGGACCGCCGCAACGGCGCGTACGCGAACCCGTCCTTCATCAAGGACGTCATCAACCGCGCCATCGAGTCCGGTACGGGCACGGCCAACGAGGGCCGCGTCTACGAGGAGAAGATCCTCCGGGATCCGCCCATCGGCTACTCACTCTTCCACCTGTGGGCCCTGTCGCTCATCGCGCGCACCGCGGAGGTGAACTACGCGCGGCCGGGCTTCTGGGACTACGCGGGCGCGGGCGGCGGCAGCATCCACAAGGCGTACACGCGCTACGCGGCCTTCATCCTGGGCGAGCGCGCCTCGCCCCAGGCCTCGGAAGGCCCGCCGAAGGACTACCGGTGGCTGTACGAGCTGGGCTTCACGAAGTGGCGGGAGGCGCGGCTGAAGAGCGTCATCGAGGTGGGCACGCGCAACCAGTACATCGTCCAGAGCATCGGCCCCGTCACGCTGGTGGTGGGCGAAGCCCTCTAGTCAGGCCGACAGGCGATCGTGGATACATCCGACGCGCAATCATGGTGTGGATGTGTCCACGTTCAAGCGACGCACGTGCCCCCTCTCAGGGGCGCCTGTGTCGCTTTCACGAGCGACAGCGCATGCGAAGGGGCGTCGCCGCAGAAGTAGAGGAACTCGGGGCGTAGGCACCGGAGGAGCCGGTAGCGCGCAGTTCAGTGGACCGGTGGGTCTGTGTCGCCAGAAATCAAGCCGTCGGCGTCGCACGTCGCCCCATGGGGGCGCCCGCAGGAATTGATGGGTGGCGCCTTCAGCTGGATTCCTCCAGTGCCCTCCCCACCGGGTTCGCGGGGGGCGGGCCCCGGAGCGGCTGTAAACCCCGGTACCTCGCTGTCGGGCTCCATTGAGACAGCCTGTACGAGGGCGCAGGGGGCAGCGACAGGCGCCGCATTGGCTTGCAAGTGGATGCCAATGCCACGCTCCTCAACGCAGGAGCTTGCCTCCAACCCCTCATCCTGCTCGGTAGCGAAGAGAGGGTCGCTGGAATCAGCCGTCTCAATGCAGGAGCCCCCCTCGAATGCCGCGGCCTGTCCGGCATCTGATACGGGATTGTCAGGCTCATGCGTCTCAACGCTGGTGAGCGCCTCGGGCGCGGCCTCGGGAGCGACTTGCTCCTGAGGACGTGTGGTGAATTGGTCGAGCACCCGCTCATCACACGTCTTCAGCAACACCGGCAGTTGGTGCTGAAGCGCCTGCATGTCGCGCTCACCCAACGCCTGCATCGCGCAAATGGCCCATTCGCGCAGCGGCTCACCGCCCATGAAGGGCAGCAGCCGGGCCCCAATGCCCCTGAAGGCCCGTTGCAGCGACTGGATGAGGAGCAGGTGCCCGGGACGTGCAGCCGCCTGGGCCGCCAGCCGCAGCAACTCGAACTCCAACTGGGCGCAGCGCTCTCCGGGGTGCCAGCGCGCTGCGTCCCAGAGCGCGTAGCAGCTAGCCTCCAACTGGCTTACCTGCGACTCGGAGGCCCTCGCACAGCATTCGGCCAGGAGCTCCACCAGCACCTGCCGCTTGAGGCTGAAGAAGCCCTCCAGCAGCCGCCGGCCCTCCTCGGAGTGCGCGGCATGCAGCGCCAGGCCCAGGTTCTCCAGCGTCAACGATTCGTCCAGCGCCACCGCTCGCGCCTGGCGTCCGGGGTGCTGCACCACCAGCCCCCGTGCCGCCAGCCGCCGCAAGGCCTCGCGCACCGTGCCCCGGCTCACGCCATACCAGCGCGCCATCACCCGCTCCGAGGCGAGCCGTCCGTTCCTCGGCAGCCGCCCCAGCGCGATGTCCTGCTCGAGCTGCTCCTCCACGTACGCCACGAGCCCCACCCTCACCATCCCGCCACCCCTCTCGCCGATGCTTCGCCCATCCAACCAGATGGGTCTGACATGAACGGGAAGGAGCCCTCCACCCGGCTCGGGGTGGGGGCATGCGCCCTCCGGCACCGGGCGATGCGAACTGGTCCGACAGTCAGACCAGTTGGGCGACGTCGCTCCCGGCAGGTGCCTCAGTTCGCGACTCTGCCTTGGTCTCCGATTGAGGACCTCGTGGTCCGAGAGTCGGACCAATCGGGCGGCGCCGCTCCCCGCGGGGCCTCTGCCCCTCAAGGGTCGTCCCGGCACCCCATTGCGTAAACCGCCGCGGTGCGTCGCTGCGCTCCGCGAGGCCCGCGTCCTCGTGGAGGATTCCGGGTCGCAATGAATGCCCACGATCCTGTGCCGACCTGGCCGGCCGACGGAAAGTCAAACGCCTTCCCCCACGCGGTGGCTGGGGGAAGGCGTTGGGGTGATGCGGGAGCTGCGCGTGGGGCCTAGCTGGACTCGCTCACGCTGAGGCGACGGCTGGCGCCGCCGTTGCCCTTGCCCAGCGGCTGGGTGTGCTCCAGGTTCGTGCGCGCCAGGGCCTCGCGCTCTTCCTTCGTGTTCGCGGTGCGGTCCTTCTTCACGGTCATCACGCCGCCGCTGTCGTGCTTCTCCTGGGCCTGATCGATGCTCTTCTTCAGGTCGCTGGCCTTCACCCAGTAGGCGCCGTTGACGGGGTCGCGCACGCGGTAGAGGTCGTCGTCCGTGCTGTCCGTCAGGCCCGGGTTCACGCCGTCGATGGTGAGCCAGTGCAGCTCGCCGCTCTCCGGGCCCTTCTCGCCTTCCTCCAGCGTGGTGTTGAGCAGCGCGTTGGAGTCCACCAGCGCCAGCGCCATCTGCCCGTGCTTCAGCGCGCCGCTGAGCGCGTCCGTGTCGCACGCGTCGAAGCCGTTGGTGACCTTGATGCCCATGGAGCCCAGCATCGCGCCCATCTCGTCCGGGGTCGCGCCGTCGTCCAGGTTCACCTGCACGCGGTCCTTCACGCCCGCCGTCTCCGACGTGGCCAGCGTGTCCGCCTTGTTGCGCACCTTCTCCCGGGCCTCCTGCTGCGTCAGCGGGGCGGCTTCCTCCGCGCCGGCCTGCTCCAGGTAGGTGAGGGTGGCCTCCGCGCAGCCCTTCTTGCTCGTCTGGGCGACGGTCGTCTGGGGCGCGTTCCAGCCCTCCTCCTTCTGGGCCTCCGTCGCCAGGTTGGCGGGGACCGCGCTGGGCTGGGCCGTCACGTCCGTGCCCGGAGGCGGCGGGGCGGCCAGGGACGGCAAGCCCATCTTCTTGGCGCGCTCCGCCTCGAAGGAGTCCAGGTAGCGCCCTTCGGCGGCGTTGAGCGGCTTGGCGTTCGGTGAGTCCGGAAGGGGCTCCTTCACGGACTGGGCGGCCGCCGCCATCTCCGCGCGGGCCTGCTCCTGGGCCTGGCGGATGCGCGCCATGACCGAATCGAGCTTGGAGCCAATGTTGAGGGCCACGGGCATCTCCTGTCGCTTCTGGGTCTTTTTCCTCCCGCATTATCCGCGGGAGACTTCAGAGGTTGCTTCCGGATTGCTGGATCTGACGGGAACGCGCGATTTCCGACGCAACCGGGCAGGCGTCCCGGCCGAAGAACATGGAATCCTGGAATGAGGGGTACACTGGACCCATGGCGAACCGGAATGACAGGGACGACGGGCCTTCGGCGCCTGGCTCCGCACCGCGCGTTTCGACGTCGCGGGAATCCTACGGTACGGGTAGAGGCAATGCACCCGCGACGGGGCGGGGCGGGGCGGAGTCCTCGGCGCCTTCGCGTGGGGCGGGGGGCGAGTCGCAGCGCCTTTCGTCGCGGCAGGTGGGCCGGTTCGTCCCGCTGAAGGTGCTGGGGCAGGGGGGCATGGGGGTGGTGTACGCCGCCTATGACCCGGACCTGGACCGCAAGGTGGCGCTGAAGCTCCTGCGGGTGAAGGGCGGCCACGAGGACCTGGATCAGGGGCGGGCGCGGCTGTTGCGCGAGGCGCAGGCCATGGCGCGCATCTCCCACCCCAACGTCATCCCCGTCTTCGAGGTGGGGCAGTGGGACCAGCAGATCTACGTGGCGATGGCGCTGGTGGACGGCGGCACGCTGCGCGACTGGACGAAAGCAAAGCCCCGCACGTGGCAGGATCTCCTGGACAAGTACCTGGCGGCGGGCCGGGGCCTGGAGGCGGCGCACGTGGCGGGGCTGGTGCACCGCGACTTCAAGCCGGCCAACGTGCTGGTGGGCAAGGACGGGCGCGTCTACGTCACGGACTTCGGGCTGGCGCGGCCCATGGGGGAGGTGGAGGACGACGAGGACGCCGGCGAGCGCACGCGGCCGGTGGGGGATGACTCGCCGCTGAACTCGCAGCTCACGCAGGCGGGGCTGGTGATGGGCACGCCCGCCTATATGTCGCCGGAGCAGTTCCGGGGCGAGCTGCTGGACTCGCGGTCGGACCAGTTCAGCTTCTGCGCGGCGCTGTACCGCGCGCTGTACGGCATCCGCCCGTTCGACCCGGACGAGCTGTCGCGGGTGGCGTCCCAGCTGCGGGCCCGGGGCGGGGCGGAGGACGAGCCGGGCGTGACGGAGGCCGCGGCGGTGCAGGTGCTGCCGCCGTCGCCCATCCTGGAGCCGCCGCGCGAATCGAAGGTGCCGGCCTGGGTGCGCCGCGCGCTGATGAAGGGGCTGTCGCTGGAGCCGCGCGACCGCTTCCGCTCCATGGAGGAGCTGCTGACGGTGCTGGGGCAGCGGGAGCGGCGGGCCCTGCTGCAACGCCGCGCGGGCGCCGCGGTGGCGGCCACGGTGGTGCTGGGCGTGGCGGGCGGGGTGGCGTGGTCTCGCTCCCAGGTGTGCGAGGGCGCGGCGGATCTGGTGGCGGAGCGCTGGGGGCCGGACGCGCGGGAGAAGGTGACGCAGGCGTTCCTCGCGACGAAGAGCCCGGTGGCGCAGGACATGGCGCGCCGGGTGGGCGAGGTGCTGGACGGCTACGGCGCGGAGTGGGCGAAGCAGCACACGGTGGCGTGCGAGGACACGCGCGTGCGCGAGGTGCAGACGGAGGCGCTCTTGTCCCAGCGCTTCGTGTGCCTGGAGCGGCGGCGCAAGGACCTGGGCGCGCTGGTGGCCACGCTCCAGACGGCGGACGTGGCGCTGGTAGACAAGTCGCTGGACGCGGCCTGGGCGCTGCCCGCGCCGGGCGACTGCGCGGACGTGGAGGCGCTGACGGAGCTGCAGCCCCGGCCTGCGGACCCCGCGAAGCGCGCGGAGCTGGAGACGCTGGAGGGGCAGCTGGCGGAGGTGAAGGCTCGCGTGGACCTGAGCCGGATGCCCAAGGCGCTGGAGCTGGCGAAGGCGGCGGAGGCGCGCGTGCTGGCCACGGGCTACCTGCCGTTGATGGCGGAGCTGAGATTCCACCTGGGCTGGGCGCAGGCGGTGCTGGGCGACAAGGCCGCGGGCGGCGCGGTGCTGGAGCAGGCCGTCTACGACGCGGAGGCTGGCCGGGCGGATCGGCTGGCGGTGTCGGTGATGAACAAGCTGCTCTACGTGGACGGCGAGCAGGAGCAGTTCGCGCTCGCGCAGCGCTGGGGCCGGTTGGGCGAGGCGACGCTGAAGCGCGTGGGCGGCGACGCGGTGCTGGAGAGCGACCTCAAGGTGAACGCGGCCAACCTCGCGCTGATGCAGGACCACCCGGACGACGCGCTGAAGCTGCTGGAGCAGGCGTCGGGGCTGCTGGCGAAGGCGCTGCCGGAGGGCCACCCCAAGCGGGCGCGCGTGGCGTTCACGCTGGGGCGCACGCTGCTGGAAACGGGCAAGAGCGCGCAGGCGGTGACGGTGTTGAAGGACGCGCTCGCCCAGACGGAGAAGGCGATGGGGCCCGTGCACCTGGACACGGCGCGCAGGCATCAGGCGCTGTCCATGGCGCTGCGCGATCAGAAGGACTTCACCGGAGCGCTGGAGCACGCGCGGGTGTCGGTGGCGCTGCACCGCACGCTGCTGGGCGCGCAGAGCGTGAAGCTGGCGGAGGCGCTGGACGAGGAGGGGATGAGCCTGCTCGCGCTCAAGCGCTACCCGGAGGCGCTGCGGGACTACGAGGAGGCGCTGAAGGTGAAGCAGGACAAGCTGGGGCCGGACGACGAGCTGGTCTACTACTCGCTGGACGGAGTGGGGCAGGCGCTGATGGGCCTGGGCCGCACGCGCGACGCGATTGCCCCGCTGAAGCAGGCGCTGTCGTTCAAGGACGCGCAGGAGGACTCGCTGGGCGAGTCCGGCTTCGCGCTGGCGCAGGCGCTGTGGACGGAAGGTGAGAAGGAGGCGGCCCGGGACGCGGCGTCGCAGGCGCTCACGCGCTTCACGTCCGCGGGCCGCACGGCGCAGTCGAAGGACGTGGAGGACTGGCTCTCCGCCCGGCCCGCTCCGGTGGTGAAGGCCGTGCCGGTGTCCGCGACACGCGGCGGCAAGCGTCGGCGATAGGCCTGCGAACGGAAGTCAGTCCGTAGGGAGAACGGAGGGAGCCCCGCTGTGACCTCCCCCGTCAGCGGTACACCGCACGAACCTGTCCGACAGTCGGACAGGTTGGGCCCCCTGCGGCTGGGGGCGCTCCGTCCGATCATCGAGAACCGGTCCGACAGTCGGACAGGTGGCCCCTGCGGCAGGGGGAGGCCGCTCCGTCCAGGCCGCGGAACCGGTCCGACAGGTTGGGGCCGCGTCGGGCGGGAGGCACCCGGCATGGAGGGCTGCGGCTTGGGCCGTCTTCGCCCGGCCCTCTCCGGTGGCGAAGGTGGACCCGGTATTCGCGACGCTCAGCGGCAAGCGCGGGCGGGCGCGCTTCAGCCCGCCAGCGGCTTCAGCACTCCGGCAGGCCGACGCTGAGGTTCGCGACCTCCAGGACGTTGACCGCGAGGCCGCCGCGCGCGGTCTCCTTGTACTTGTCCTTCATGTCGCGGCCGGTGTCGCGCATCGTCTTGATGACCTTGTCCAGGCTCACGAAGTGCCGCCCGTCGCCGGACAGCGCCATGCGCACGGCGTTGATGGCCTTCACGGACGCCATCGCGTTGCGCTCGATGCAGGGCACCTGCACCAGTCCGCCAATCGGGTCGCAGGTGAGCCCCAGGTTGTGCTCCATGGCGATCTCCGCCGCGTTCTCCACCTGCAACGGCGTGCCGCCCAGCACCTCCGCCAGCGCCCCGGCCGCCATGGAGCACGCGCTGCCCACCTCGCCCTGGCAGCCCACCTCCGCGCCGCTGATGGACGCGTTCTCCTTGTAGAGCGCGCCAATGGCCCCCGCCGTGAGCAGGAAGCGCACCACGCCGTCCGCGTTCGCCCCCGGCACGAAGCGCCAGTAGTAGTGCAGCACCGCCGGGATGATGCCCGCCGCGCCGTTGGTGGGCGCGGTGACGACGCGCCCGCCCGCCGCGTTCTCCTCGTTCACCGCGAGCGCGTACAGGTTCACCCAGTCCAGCACCGTCAGCGGGTTGGTGAGCCCGGCTTCCGGCCGGCTGAGGAGCCGCTGGTACATCGCTGCCGCGCGCCGCTCCACCTTCAGGCCGCCGGGCAGGATGCCGCCCGTGGTGCACCCGCGCGTCACGCACGCCTGCATCACCGCCCAGATGCGCAGGAGCCCCGCGCGGATGTCCTCCTCGCTTCGCGTCGCCAGCTCGTTGCGCAGCATCACCGAGCTGATGGACAGCCGCTCCCGCTCACAGTGCTCCAGCAGCTCCGCCGCGGACTTGAAGGGCAGGGGCACGGAGGCGTTCTGCGCGCGCAGCGGATCCGCGCCCGCCGTCGCCTGCTCGTCCACCACGAAGCCGCCGCCCACCGAATAGTAGATGCGGCAGGCGAGCGATTCCCCGCCCTCGCCGAACGCGCTGAAGCGCATGCCGTTGGGGTGGTAGGGCAGCACCTTGCGCTTGTGCATCACCAGGTGCTCGCCGTCGCGGAAGGGGAGCACCAGCCGCTGGAGCAGCGACACGCGCCCCTCCGCGCGCCAGTGCGCGACGATGGACGGCACCAGCTCCACGTCCACGTCCTCCGGCGTGTCGCCGCGCAGGCCCAGGAGCACCGCCTTGTCGCTGCCGTGCCCCTTGCCCGTCGCGCCCAGCGAACCGAACAGCTCCACCTTCAGCCGCGTCACGCGCTCCAGGAGCCCTGCGTCCGACAGCCCCACCACGAACATGCGGGCCGCCCGCATGGGCCCCACCGTGTGCGAGCTGGAGGGTCCAATCCCAATCTTGAAGAGGTCGAAGACGCTGACAGGCATGGGGGCCACCATGCCATGTCCAACCCGCGCCGCCTGTGACCCCCCGCTCACGACGCGCTGCATGCATCCAGTTCAAGTCATGCAGGCCGCAAGGCGAGACAGCGCGCGTGCGCTTCCCCCTCCGTGTGTGGGGGAAGTTGCCATCCCAATCATGACGCGCGCGGGCTAACCGGCGGCGGGCTGCGGGCCCGTGGCGGGCTGGGGCGGCGAGGCGGGCGCCTTCGGCCGGAAGGCGAGCAGCCGCAGGCCGTTGAAGACGACGAGCAGCGTGCTGCCCTCGTGGAGGACCACCGCCTGGCTGATGCGCGTGAGGCCCAGCACGGCGGCGATGACGAGCACCGCGCTCACGCCCAGCGCGATGACCAGGTTCTGCTTCATCACGGCGGTGGCGCGCCGGGACAGCTCCAGCGCGAAGGGCAGCTTCGCCAGGTCGTCGCTCATCAGCACCACGTCCGCGGTCTCCAGCGCCGCGTCGCTGCCGGCGCCGCCCATGGCCACGCCCACGGCGGCGGCGGCCAGCGCGGGCGCGTCGTTGACGCCGTCGCCCACCATGGCCACCGGGTGCGTGCGGCCCAGGTCCTTCACCGCCGTCACCTTGTCCGCGGGCATCAGCGGCGCCTTCGCCTCGTCCAGGCCCACCTGCTGCGCGATGGAGCGGGCCACGAGCGCGTTGTCGCCGGAGAGCATCACCGTGCGCTCGATGCCGCCCGCCTTGAGCGCCTGCACCACCTGCCTCGCGCCGCCGCGCAGCGTGTCCGCCACGCCCAGCACGCCCAGGTAGCGGCCCGCGCGGCGCACCACCATCGTCGTCTGGCCCGCCTCCTCCAGCCGCGTCACCTCGGCGGTGACCTCCGGGGGAAGGGCCTCGCCCGCGAAGAGGGCCACGCTGCCCACCTCCACCGCGTCGTCGCCCACCTTCGCGCGGATGCCCTGGCCGTGGATGGCCTCCAGGTCGCGGCCCGCGGGCACGGCGACGCGCGCCTCGGCGGCGCCGTCCACCACCGCCCTGGCCAGCGGGTGCGCGGACAGCGCCTCCACTCCCGCGGCGGTGCCCAGCAGCTCCTCGCGCGTCACGCCCGGCGCGGCCCACGTCGTGAGCAGCCGGGGGCGGCCCACGGTGAGCGTGCCCGTCTTGTCGAAGGCGACGGCGCGGATGCCGCTCAGGAGCTCCAGGTAGATGCCGCCCTTGATGAGCACGCCGCCGCGCGCGGCGGACGCCACCGCGGAGAGGACGGCGGACGGCGTGGAGATGGCGAGCGCGCACGGCGACGCGGCCACCAGCAACCCCACCGCGCGCAGCACCGCTTCCTTCATCGGCGTGCCCGTCAGCACCAGCACCACCGGAAACAGCACCGCCGCCGCCATGACGAGCGGCGCCACGGTGCGCTCCAGGCGCTGGGCGAAGCGCTGCCGCTTGCCCTTCTGCGCCTCCGCCTGCGCCACCATGTCCACCACGCGCGCCAGCACGGACTCCGACGACAGGCGCGTCACCTCCACCTCCAGCGCCGCCTCGCAGTTGATGGTGCCGGAGAACACCTCGTCGCCCGGCTTGCGCGCCACCGGCATGGACTCGCCGGTGATGGCCGCCTGGTCCAGGGAGCTCTTGCCCTCGCGGATGATGCCGTCCAGCGGGACGCGGTCGCCCGGACGCACGACGATGCGCTCGCCGCGCGCCACGTCCGCCACCGGCACCTCCACCACCTCCGAGCCCCGGCGCACGCGCGCCACCTCCGGGCGCAGCTGGCCCAGCGCTTCGATGGAGCGGCGCGCCTTGTCCATGGCCCGGTGCTCCAGCGCATGGCCCGCGCTGAAGAGGAAGAGCAGGAACGCGCCCTCGAACCACGCGCCGAGCACCGCCGCGCCCACCGCGGCCACGACCATCATCGTCTCGATGTCGATGCGCAGCTGCGCGATGGACTGCACCGAGCCCCGGATGGCGAAGAAGCCGCCGCTCGCCATGGACAGCGCCCAGAGCACCGTGGCCACCAGCGGCGGCGCCAGCGCGAAGTGCTCCACCACGAAGCCCGCCGCCAGCAGCACGCCGGAGGCGACCACCAGGGGCAGCTCCAGGAGCGGCGCCAGGCCTCCGCCGTGCGCGTGGTGCGAACAGGCGTGGCCCGCCATGGGCACTTCCAGCCCGTACCCGAGCGCCTTCACCCGGGCCTCCACGTCCGGCAGCTTCAGCTCTTCCTTGTCGTATTCGATGACCAGGCGCTCGCTGGCGTACGCGACGCTGGCGGTGAGCACGCCTTTCATCCGGGACACCGCGTGCTCGATGACCTGGGCCGCGTCCGCGGAGTCCATCCCGCGCACGAACCAGGTGTGGTGCAGGTAGCGCGCGGCCACCTGCGCCCCCGTCTTCTGCGCGAGCGTCACCAGCTTCGACACGCTCACCAGTGACGGCTGGTAGTGGATGCACACCTCCGCGTGGCCCGCGTCGCGGCGCAGGTGCACGTCGGTGATGCCGTGCTGCGCTTCCAGGGCCGCCTCCAGCCGCTCGAAGCGGCCCTGGTCGTCCGTCTCTCCCGGCAGCGTGCCCTCCAAATCCAGCTGGAGCGCGGCGCCGCCCCCTTCCGCCGGACGGTGGGCCGGCGGACGGATGACGCGCTGGGAGTGGGCATGTCCATGGTGGTCATGCCCGTGGTCGTGGCCATGGGAGCAGGAGGGGCCGTGCACGTGGGGCTCACCGTGCGCATGCGCGTGCCCGTGGTCATGACCGTGATGGTCATGGCCGTGGTCGTCATGCCCGTGGTCGTGGTCGCACCCCGGGCCGTGGACGTGGCGCTGCACGGCGTTGCCGCCGGGTTGCGCCTCCTTGAGGCCCTTGATGTTCAACGCGCCGAACCGCGACCCGCTCTTCTTCTGCTCCGACATGGCTTTTTCTTCCTGTCGCCCTAGTGGCGGTGTCCGCGGCGTGAGTGCGAGGGCGCGGCGGCCGGGGGCGGGGCTTCGGCCTTGGGGGCCTCGTCCTCGTCCTCGTCGTGGGGGTCCTCGTCCCCATGCTCCTCGGGGACGGGCTGGTCGAAGCGCTGGCCGGCGACCTCCAGCGTGAAGCGCTTGCACGCCGGGGGCACCTCGAACTCCAGCACCGCGGGCAGGCGGCCCTCGTAGACCTTCAGCACCTTGCCCTGCTCGTCGTAGATGGTGCCGCCGGCGGCGACGGTCATGGTCTCGTCCACCAGCACGGCGACCAGCTCCGCCATCTCCTCCATGCGGTCCGCGATGCGGTGGCACCACAGGTGGCCCACGCCGGGGTAGGTGGTGTGGGAGATCTCCTCCATCTGCTCCTCGTCCACCTGCTCGCCCACGCCCATGAAGACGAAGTTGATGCGAGGCAGGCGGCCGGAGGCGATCTCCTTTGCCACCTGGGTGGCGTAGGCCGTCACGTCATGGGCGTCGTTGATCTGCGAGTCCGTGATGATGACCGCCAGGCCCCGCTTGGCGCCTTCGCCCACCTGCTGCTTGATGTGCGCCACGAAGTCGCGCAGCACCGGCAGCATCACCGTGGCCTTGCCGTAGGAGCGCGGTCCGGGGAAGCGGTAGCCCTTGGCCTCCGGGCCCGTGAGGTCGCCCACCACCTCCAGCTGGGTGCCGTCGCCCGAGGCCCAGTAGGTGACGCGCACCTTGCCGTCCCGGTCCTTGTTGGCCAGGTACTCCAGCATCCACTGCATCTGCGGCTCGACCTGGTTCTTCACCGGGGCGAGCTTCGCCAGGATGCCGCGCGGCCCGTACGCGTTCTCCATGCTCGCGGAGCCGTCCATGTAGAGGGCCACGTCCAGGCCCTCCACGGTGGGGTCGTGCAACAGCGTCGCGACGACCTTGTTGCCCATCCGGTGGACGTCGGAGAAGGGGCGGTTGATGACTTCGTGGCCGGCCATCAGTGGTGGTCCTCGTCTTCGTCCTCGTCGTGGTGCTCTTCGTCGGGGAGCGGCTGGGTGTAGCGCTGGCCATTCACCTCCAGCGTGAAGCTCTTGGCCTCTTCCGGCACGTCGAACTCCAGCACCGCGGGCAGGCGGCCCTCGTACGTCTTCAGCACCTTGCCCTTGTCGTCGTAGATGGTGCCGCCGGCGGCGACGGTCATGTTCTCGTCCACCAGCACGGCGACCAGCTCCGCGACCTGGGTGATCTCCTTCGCGATGCGGTGGCACCACAGGTGCCCCACGCCCGGGAACTCCGCGTGGGCGATGTGCTCCAGCTGCTCCTCGTCGATGTCGTCGCCCACGCCCACCAGCACGAAGTTGATACGCGGCAGACGGCCCGCGGCGATCTTCTTCGCCACCTCCTCGGAGAACTTCTCCACCGCCTCCGCGTCGTGGAGGCGGCCGTCGGTGACGATGATGGCGCAGCCGCGCTTGGCGCCCACCTTCACCTGCTCCTCCAGGTACTTCACGTAGTCGCGCAGCGCGGGCTCCAGGTACGTGAAGCCGCCCAGCTGCTTCGCGCCGGGGAACTTGTACTGCTTCACGTCGGTGCCCTTGAGCTCACCCACGACCTCCACCTGGCGGCCGTTGGTGCCACTGGCCCAGTAGGCCACGCGCAAGAGGCCGTTGCGGTCCTTGGTGGCCAGGTACTCCAGCATCCACCGCACCTGCGGCTCCACGTCGTTGGAGGCCTCCTTCATCGGCGCGCCGCGCAGCCACTCCAGGAACGTGCGCTGCTGCGTCTTGTAGGCGTACTCCTCCTTCATGCTGCCGGACGCGTCCATGTAGATGGCCATGTCCAGGCCTTCCACCGTGGGGTCGTGCAGCAGCACCGCGCGCACGCGGTCCCCTTCGCGGTGCAGGTCCGAAAACGGCTCGATCGGCTTCTCGTGTCCCATGGTCTGCCTTTCTGGAGGGTGAAAACGCTATCGCCCGGAGTGCGAGCACCGCAAACAGAGCGAGGTCAGTCCTCGAAGTCGCTCATCCAGTCCGGCTTCTTGCCGGGCGGGGTGGGCGCCTTCTCCTGCTGCCTGGAGGCCGGACGGGCGGGCGCGGCCGGAGCCGGGCCGAAGTCCGCCTGCCACGAGGCCTTTGACGCGGGGGGCGCCGGGGCCTGCCTGGGCGCGGGCTTCGGTTGAAGACTCGTGAGGCGAGGCTTCGCACCGCCCGGCTTGCCGTGCGCGTCGATGAAGTCCTGCATCCAGTCGCTGGAGCGCGCGGGCGGCGTGGGCATGCGCGGCGGGATGGCCGCGGGCGGCGTGGACGGGCGGGGCACCGTCGCGCGCGTCACCGGTGTGCCCGGCGACAGCGTGCCCGCGAGCACGTGGGCGCGCAGCGTGCGCTCCGTCTCCGTGGGCCAGCCGGGAATCAGTGGAAGGACGCGGCGCGCGAGCTCCAGGAACTCCGGCGGAGGCGCCTCGCGGGGCACGCGCACGGCCTCGTCCTGGAGCCAGCCGGCGAGCTTCCCCACCAGCCCGCCCTTCGTGGGGCGCGGCGTGGCGAGGTCGCCCTTCACCTCGTAGCCGCGCAGCTCCAGGTCCGCGATGGCCATGGCGCGGCTCGCGGCGGGCAGGTCCAGCGCGGCCAGCTCCTTCGGACCGTGGTGCGCGCGGGCGTCCTCCTGCAACTGGGTGAGCACCGCGTGCAGCACGCTCGCGACCTGCGCGCCATTGGCCGCGTGGTGGGCTTGCAGCTCCGCGGGCACCGCCGGATACGTGAGCACGAGCCCGCGGCCCTGCGCGAGCTGATCCGCGCGGTCGCCGGGCAAGAGCGCGTGGTACGCGCGGGGCACGTCGCGGCTCTCCGTGTCCTTCACGTAGTGGAAGGCGTCCTGCGCGCCGTGCGCGAAGCCCGCGAGCACGTCGCCGCGGGTCACCGTGAGCTGCCCGTTCACGCGCGTGACGGCGTTGCCCGGCCACGGGCCCGTGAGCGTGCCGTAGAGGTAGACGGGGTCGTTGAAGCCCTCCGCGTCGGCGGGGTGCTCCACCAGCTCCGGGGAGAAGAAGAACAGCTCCGCCGCGGCCAGGCGGCGCGGAGGACGGCCGGCGGCGACCTCGTGGTGCGCGAGCTGCGCCTGCACGGACGCGGGCAGCCGCGCGCGCTCGCTGCCGGGGATGAGCTGGAGCTGGCCCACGACGTCGGTGCAGACGAACCACTCGGGCTCGCCGAGGAACGCGGGCTCCAGGCGGAACGCGTCCAGGACGTGGACGACCTCCGAGGCATCGCACGGCACGGCTTCGACCGGGCTGGCGGCGTGGGGGACGAAGTAGCGGGGTGTGCTCACGGAGGCCGCGACAGGCTGGCGCAAGCCGCCAGGGCAATCAAGTGGCGGGGCGGCGTCCCCGGATCCGCGCAGCGGCGTCGAGTCCATCGTTCGTTCCACGCCCCTTAAGGGGGCCGGGCGTGGAGCGAAAGGGGCCGGGCCTCAGGCGGGCTCGATGAAGTTGAGCCGGTAGCCGTCCGGGTCCGTGACGACGATTTCGCGGGTGTACCAGGGCTGCGTGGCCGGCCCTTCCACCGGCGCCCCCAGCGCCGCCGCCTTCGCGGCCACCGCGTCCACGCCGTCCGAGCCCGCGCGGAAGCCCACGAGCACGCCCATGCCCTTTCGTCCCTCCAGTTTCAGGCTTGAAGGGTGGCTCACGAGGTACACGTCCGACTCGCCGCCCCACTGGAGGCGGAGGATGGGAGGTTCCGACGCGATGCGTTCGAAGCCGAGGCCCTCATAGAAGCGCACGGAGGCCTGGGCATCCGTCACCAGCAGCTTCACGAACGACCGCATTGTCTGGGGCTTGTCCATGGGCGCGGCAGTCTGCCCGGAGCGCTGGAGGGGCGCCACGCTCGCGTGGGGGCCATTATCGGGCCCGGGACGGAATGACCTATCATCGGGCCCGGATCGGGCTGGGGCCGGCCCGAAGCGCAAGGGGGACGGTCTCATGGGTGACGTGACACGGACGCGACAGGCCCCTGGCACCGTGGCCTATGACGACGTCAACGAGCTCATCGCCACCGCCACGCGCCTGATGCAGAAGGACGCCGCGCCGGACACGCTCACCCCGGACGATCTGCGGCGCATCGGCGAGGAGCTGGACATCCCCGCGCGCTACGTGGACCAGGCCCTGGACGCGCTGGCCCGCCGTCGCGAGGAGCAGGTCCGCGAGGCCCAGGCCCGCGAACGGCTGTCACGTCAGCGCCGCACGAGGCTCCGGCAGGGGGCGTGGGTGGGCGTGGCGCTCGCGGGCGTGCTGGCCGTGTCGGGGCTCGTCGTGCGCAACGGCCTCACCGCGACCTTGGCGGACGTGGCGCAGAAGCGGGCCCAGGTGCGCAACGTGCTGGAGCGCCGCGAGTCCCTGCGCGCGCGAGTGGATCAGCTCACGCCAGGCCTGAACCGCGACGCGGAGCTGGCGGGCGCGGACAACCGCGTGGCGGTGGAGCAGCGCCGCTACGACGAACGCGCCGCGGCCTACAACGCCTCCGCGGCCTCCTTTCCCACGAGCTGGGTGGTGCGCCTGAGCGGCTTGCCCCCGGTGCTTCCGCTGTCCTCGGAGGTCTCCCCATGGTGAAGGCCGTCCTGCTGACGTTGCTGGTTCCCATGCTGGTCCTGGCCGCCGTTCCCTCCATCACGCGGCCGGTGATGGATCCACAGGGGATGTTGACGCCTCAGGAGACGGAAGTCGTCTCCCGCGCCCTGGTGGACCTGCGCGCCCAGAAGCAGGTGCAGATGGCGGTGCTGCTGGTGGACACCACCGACGGTCAGCCCATCGAGGACTACGCGGAGGCGGTCTTCCGCGAATGGAAGGGCGGGGAGGCGGGCCGGGACAACGGCCTCCTGCTCGTCATCGCGCGCGGAGACCGGCGCTCACGATTGGAGGTGGGCTACGGGCTGGAGTCGTCGCTGACGGATGGCGAGGCCACCGACCTGCTGCACGCGCAGGGCCCGCTGCTGCGCGAGGGACGGTTCGAACCCGCGCTGCTCGCCATCATCGCGGGCGTGCGTGAGCAGGTGTCCCCGGAGAACCTCCCGAGCCCCGGCGCCGCGAGTACGTCCTGGACGCGGTTCGAGTCGCGCATGTTCCTCCTGGCCCTGTTCGTGACGGCGTACGTGGTGGCGCGGCTGCTGCTCCAGCTCCAGGTCTCGGGTCTCCGGGACGCGAAGAACTCCGTGCTGGCGGCGATGGTGGTGGCGCTGCCATCGGCCGCGCTCGTCTCAATCGGCTGGTCCGGCCCCCACTCTCCGGTGTTCATCCTCGTCGCGTATGGCGCGCTGGTGGGCCTGTTCTTCTGCGGGTGGAGCCTGCTCCAGCGGAAGCAGACCCTGTGGGGCCTGCTGCTGCTCATCCTCCCCATGTGGAGCGCGCTGGTCGGCCCGCTCCGGTCCCATGAGCCCCTTCTCGAGCTGTCGGACTTCTTCCGGTGGATCGTGTTGGGCTCCCTCCTCTCGGTCCCCGCCTCCATCCCGGTCCTGTTCGTCGGGCTGATAATCTACCGGGTGCTCCGGAACCAACGTCCCCTGGTGGACTGGGGCTCCTCTGGCTCGGGCGGGAGCTCCTCGTCGTCGGATTGGACCGTCAGCGCCTCGTCGTCGAGCTACGACTCATCGAGCTCCAGTTGGTCGTCTTCCTCCAGCAGTGATTCCTCCAGCTCCTCGTCGGACTGGGGTGGCGGTGGCGGGTCGTCCGGCGGCGGTGGCGGCAGCGACTCCTGGTAGCCACCCACCGGCTGTCTGGTCGCCTGCCCTCCGCGCGGGCGGCGTTCCGCACCTGACATCCCGGCGCCCGTCTCCGGGAGCCCTTCGCTTGCCTGGGGGGCACTCCCTACCTTGGGGACATGAAGGCTTCGCGCAAGGGCGTTCCCGTCTACGTGCCGCCCCGGACGGTGTGGTCGGTCGGGGCCCAGGTGGTGTTGCTCGTGCTGCTGGGCACGGCCCTCCAACGGCTTGGGCCCGTGCTCACGCTGCTGGCCGTGGCGCTGCTGCTGGGGCTCGCGGCGGAGCCCGTCGTGCGGCGCTTGCAGTCCTGGGGGCTGCGCCGCGGATTGGGCGTGGCGCTCATCGCGCTGACCCTGCTGGGCATCATCGGGCTGCTCATCCTCACGCTGGTGCCGCTGCTGGTGGAGCAGCTCCAGCATCTGGTGCAGGCGGCGCCGGGCTTCCTCACGGAGCTGACGCAGGCGCCCTGGGTGCGGAAGCTGGATGAGCACTTCGGCGTGCTGTCGCACCCGCAGGACGCCTTCAACATGGAGCCCGGCGTGCTGGCCAAGCCGCTCATCACCGTGCTGTCGTCCACGGTGGAGTTGATGGGCGCGGGCATCACCGTGCTGGCGCTGGCCGTGTTCGGCCTGCTCTTCGGCCAGGACCTCTACGCGAGCATCCTGGGCTGGGTGCGCCCCCGCAGCCGGGCTCGCGTGCGCCGCGTGGTGGGCCGGATGCGCGAGGCGGTGGGCAACTACCTCGTCGGCACGCTGCTCATCGTCAGCGTGGGCGGTGCCTTCACGGCCATCATGTCCCTGGCGCTGGGCGTGCCGTACTTCCTGCCGCTCGGCCTGGTGGCGATGGTGCTGGGGCTCATCCCGTACATCGGCAGCGTCATCACCGCGCTGCTGGTGACGGTCACGACGCTGGCGTCGGTGGGGTCGAAGCGCGCGATCATCGCGCTGGCGGTGTTCATGGTCTACCAGCAGCTCGAGTCCCACCTGCTGAGCCCGCTGGTGCAGCGGCGGGCCATCAAGATGAACCCGTTGCTCATCTCCCTGGTGGCGCTGGTGGGCGGCACCGTCGCGGGGCTCCTGGGCGTCATCCTCGCGGTGCCGGCGGCGGCGGCGGGGCAGGTGTTGCTCACGGAGGTGCAGCGCGAGCGGCGCAAGATGTGGCGGCGCGAGCATCGCCTCGCGAAGGCCCTGCCTTCGGGCCTGGGGAACGTGGACGAGGCACTGTTGGCGGGTCCACTCGCGACGCCGGGGAATGAAGCGCGGCGTGCGCCCCCGTCGGACTCCGGGCATCCTGGGACGCCGCACTGAGCAGGACCCCTTCCACGAGCCCCTCATGACTTCCGACGAGAGTGTTTCGGCTTCCTTCAAGCGCGCCGCGGCGGAGCGCGCGGTGGACTTCATCCAGCCGGGCATGGTGGTGGGGCTGGGCACGGGCAGCACGGCCGCGTACGCGGTGCGGCGGCTGGGCGCGCTGCTCTCCGCTGGGACACTGAAGGACGTGGTGGGCGTGCCCACGTCGCGCGCGACCGAGGCCCTGGCCGCGTCGCTGGGTGTGCCGCTCACCACGCTGGACGTGCACCCGGTGGTGGATCTCACCATCGACGGCGCGGACGAGGTGTCGCCGGACCTGTCGCTCATCAAGGGCGGCGGCGGGGCGCTCCTGCGCGAGAAGGTGGTGGCGCAGGCCAGCCGCCGGGAGATCATCGTGGTGGACGCGCCCAAGCTGTCGCCCCGGCTGGGCACGAAGTGGCCGGTGCCGGTGGAGGTGCTGCCCTTCGGCTGGCGTTCGCAGGCGCTGTTCCTGGAGTCGCTGGGCGCGCGCGTGGTGCCGAGGCTGGCGCTGGACGGAGCGCCGTACCACACGGATCAGGGCAACGTGGTGCTGGACTGTGACTTCGGTCCCATCGCTGACCCGGCGGCGCTGGCCGTGAAGCTGGAGTCCCGCGCCGGGGTGATGGCGCACGGCCTGTTCCTGAACCTGGCCACCGACCTGGTGGTGGCCGGACCCGAAGGCATCACCCACCGCGTCCGGGGCGCGTGAGGCGCAGGGCGTCCTCGGCGGTGTCCACGTCCTCCTCGCCGCCGGGCAGCGCAACCTCCACGACGCGCGACGGGTCCCGGGCAATGAGCCCGCGAGCGCCGCCCGTGGGAGGGAGGGCCTCCAGTTCGGGGAAGAGGGCGCGGGAGAAGAGGGCAGGGACGCCCCGGGTGCCCGCGTAGGCGGAGGCGACGATGGGCGCGTGCGTACGCTCGAACGTGGAGATGAGCGAGCGCAGGTGGGCCGCGTCCACGCGGAGCTGGTCGCAGAGCATCAGGACGGCGCCGTCCACGTCCGGGGGCAGCGCCCGCAGGCCCACGCGCAGGGACGAGCCCTGACCCAGCGCCCACTCCGGATTGTCCACGCACCGCACGGTGAGCCCGTCCAGCTCCGAGGCGACGTCGTCACGCCGCGCACCGAGCACGACGACCACCACCGGACTCGCGTCCAGGGCGTTCCGTGCCGCGCGCCGCACCAGCGACGTGCCCTCATGGCGAAGCAGTTGCTTGGGCTGCCCCAGCCGCGAAGAACCACCCGCGGCGAGCACCACCACGGCCACGGTCATGCGCGCCTCCGCGGGCGAACCGGCGCAGCGCAGGCCGTCACGCCGACCTGCGCTCCGGCGCCGCCGCATCCGCGTGGATGGGGGCTTGCCGCTCGCGCAGCCTGCCCCCGTCGCGTCCGGCGAGCACCGCCTGCACCTCCGCGATGATGGACAGCGCGATCTCATCCGCGCCCTCCGCGCCCAGGTCCAACCCCATGGGCGCGTGCAGCTTCTCCAGCTGCGCCGCCGTGGGCGTGCGCGTCAGCTCCCGCAGGATGCGGTCCGTCCTCGCACGGGGCCCGAGCACCCCCAGGTAGCGCACCGGCAGCGACACCAGCCGCTCCAGCAACTCCCGGTCCTGCGGCAGGCTGTGCGTCATCACCAGCACCACGCTGCGCTCGGACAGTGGCACCTTCTCCAGCACCTCGCTGGCCCGGGACGCGACGTGCGCCTGGGCCTGCGGGAACCTGCGGCGCAGCAGCTCCACCGGCCGGTCCGCCACCACCGTGAGGTGCCAGCCCAGTCCCTGCGCGCGCGCCACCACGGGCGCGACGTCGAAGCCGCTGCCGAACACCACCACCTGGGGCGCCGGCTCCACCACCTCCACCAGCACCTCCGCGCCTCCGCACGCGCCGCTCCAGGGCACGCCGCGCACCAGCGCTTCCGTCGCCGCCGCGCGCACCGGTTCGACCAGCGCGCCCGTGAGATTCCCCGCCGACACGCCGTCCTCGCGCAGCATCAGCCGCAGGCCCACCGCGTCCGCGGGCCCCCGGTACACCGTGGCCACCACCGCGCGCAGTGACTGCTTGCGCGCCTCGGCCGCGAAGGTGAGCGCGTCACCGGAGCCCGGCTCCCAGCGCTCCAGCAGGATGTCCACCACGCCGTTGCACCCGAGCGCGAACGACAGGCCGCCTTCGTCCTCCGCGGTGTCGCCGGTGGTGTCGTAGCGCAGCACGCGCGGCCCCTCCGACGTCCAGAAGAAGGCCTTGCGCACGAGGTCGCCCTCCAGACACCCGCCGCTCACCCCGCCCGCGAGCCATCCATCCGCGCCCATCAGCATGCGAGCACCCGGGCGCCGGTAGGACGAACCGGACACCGCCACCACCGTCGCCAGCACCACCGGACCGGAGGCGCGCCCGCAGGCCCGCAGGAGGTCATCGAGTTCCTTCATCGCCCGTCCATCTAACCACCCGCGCCTCGTGACCGGGGCGAATCCACACGGGCCGGATGTGCACCGTCCGACGCCCTCATTCATGCCCACCGCACGCAGGGCAGCCATCCAGCCGGCCGCCCGTCCCCTGCATGACGCTGGCGGACGTGGCCTGTCGCCACGAACTTGAGCGGAGGACTTCTGATGGAGGCTCGGTGGAATCAACAGCGCGACGGCATGACGCCCGACATCGCTTCCCCTTCGCTCATGTCACCCCGCGGGCCGGGCGCCCCAGCAAGGAGAGGGCGTCATGAAGATGCCCGAAGTGCTGGAGCATCTGCCCGCAGTGGGACACCTGCTCGGCCGCAAGCCGGGCGGGCAGGAGGACATCTTGCCCAGACGTGACCCCACCCTCACCCTGCCGGATTTTCATGCCGTGCCGCTGCCCGCCAGCGAGCGCCGGCTGGGAGACGGCCGCACCTTCATCGTGCACCACCCGTCGCCGCGCGCCCCCCGGGGACCGGGCCTCACGGTGATGAGCTACAACATCCTCATGGGCGGCGAGCGCCAGGAGGCGCTGCTGGAGTACTTCACCCAATTGGAGGCCCAGGACCGCATGCCGGACGTCATCGGCCTGCAGGAGGCGGGCGTCCCCATGGCGGTGCTGCTCGCGTCCCGCTTCGGCTTCCACCTGGCCTACCAGGGCAGCGACGGCGACGACGGCACGCGGCTGGTGAACGGCAAGGCGTGGCTCAGCCGCCATCCCATCGTGGACGCCGCGCACTTCACCTACGTCCTCACCGACGCCGAGCGCAATGAAGCCATCGCGCGCCAGGGCTACGCGGGCGAGCTGGTGGAGGACCGCGGCGTGCTCTGGTTGAAGCTGGAGGTGGAGGGCCACCCGCTCTACCTCTACAACCTGCACCACGCGCTGGGAGACCCGGCCATCAACGCGCTCAACCTGCGCCAGCTCAACGCGCTCCTGCACCGGCGCGAGGGCGTCCCCGCCGTCGTGCTGGGCGACTTCAACGCCAACACCGCCATCAAGCGCGGCGGCTCGTGGCTGGTGGCGCACCTGCTGCACCCGAAGCAGGACAACGACACGGACACCATCGAGGAGTTCCGGCTCCGCTACGGCGACGACATGCACAACGTCACCGTGGGCGACCGCGGCGTGGGCAACATCGCGGATCCGCGCCTGCGCCACGAACTGCACGTGCTGGAGCAGGACCTGCCGGAGACGGTGTGTCACGCGGCGACGGTGCGCGTGCGGCTGGCGGACCACTCGCTGACGACGCCGCACCACGCCCGCACGGAGCTGAGCTCCGGCCAGATTCCCAAGCACAGCCCCGCGTGGTGGCGGCTGCAGGACATCGCGGACTGCGCCACGCTCACCTCGCACCCGGACAGCCACGGCGTGGTGCACGCCACGGGCAAGCGCTTCGACAACTTCTACGCGACGCGCACGCTGGTCCCCGTCCTCTTCGAGGTGGACCGCTCCACCGAGTCCTCGGACCACCAGCCGGTGGTGGCCCACTACCGCTTCGCCGACGGACTGGCCAAGGCCCCGCCGCACCACTGACCTGCCGCGGCCACCGCTCAAGCGGCGATGGCCGCGCAGCGGTGGCGCGCGAACAGGTCCTTCACGTAGCGGCCCAGCAGGGCCGCGTCGATGTCCGGGCACTGGAGGTCCGTGCCCGCCAGCGCGGCGCGCGTGTGGTCGGTGCGCACGCGCGGCGTGCGGTGGTGCAGCTCCAGCACCGTGCGGGTGCCGTGGTAGACCTTCTCCCGCAGGAACGCGACCAGCGGGAAGAGGGCGTTGTCCGGCCCCACCCGTCCCAGCTCCCGCAGCCACACCGCCGGGGCCACGCGGCGCACCGGGTGCCCGTGCTCGCCCAGCATGTCGAAGAGGGCGTTGTGGGAAGGCTCCTGCTCGCGCTCCGGCGCCAGGTTGTACGTGCCGCCCGGGGCCTGGGTGAGGACCAGGTGCGCGGTGGCGCTGGCCACGTAGTCCACCGGCACCGGCAGCCAGTACTTGTCCGGCAGGTCCGGCGACATGCCCAGCTGCGCGTTGCCCACCAGCAGCCGGCACAGCATGTCGTCCGCGTTGCCAATGCCCGTGCGGCTGTGGCCCTGGATGAAGCCCGGCCGGTAGATGCTGACGGGCAGGCCGCTCTCGCGCGCGTCCACGGCGATGCGCTCCGCGACCCACTTGGCCCGCGTGTAGCCGTTCTCGTAGACCATCAGGTCCAGCGAGCGCTCCAGCGCGAAGTCCTCGTCCACCTCCTCCAGGCCCAGCAGCGTGCCCACCGCGCCGTGGACGCTGAGCGAGGACACGTGGTGCAGCGGCTTCGCGCGGCCGTGCGCGCAGAAGGCCAGCACCTGCTGCGTGCCGGCGACGTTGGGCCGCCCCGCGTCCGCGTACGGCAGGATGTAGCTGATGCTCGCGGCCGAGTGCACCACCGCGTCGCACTGGAGCGCGAGGGCGTCATGCACGGACGCCTCCATGCCCAGCCGCGTCCGGGTGATGTCGCCCGCCACCGCCTGGATGCGCCCGTCACGCCAGGGCAGGTGCACGCCGTACTTGCGCGCGGTGGCGCGAAGCCGCGCGCCGGCCTCCGCGTCGTCGCGGGCCCGCACGAGGCAGTGGATGCGCTCCACGCGCGGGGCCAGCGCCGCCAGCAGGTGGATGCCCAGGAAGCCCGTCGCCCCCGTGAGCAGCAGCGTGCGCGGCGGCTGCTTCACCAGCGCGGGCACCGCGAGCAGGGGCAGGGCCGCGGAGCGCGCGTCGGTGAGCAGCGTGGCGCGCACGCCCTGGGGGCCCGCTTCGGCGGGGGCCGCGCCGGCCTCGCAGAAGGGCAGCAGCAACTGGGGCGTGGGGTGCGAGTACACGCGCCGCGACGGCAGTGACACGCCGAAGTCCTCCTCCACCTGCGCCAGCACGTGCGCCACGCCCAGCGAGTCGCCGCCCGCCTGGAAGAAGTGCGTGGTGGGCGTGACGGTGCCCGGGGCCGCGCGCAGGCCCCGCTCGAAGGCGCGGCACAGCCGGTCGATGGGCGCGGCGGCCGTGTCGCGAGGCTCGGACGCCGCGGCGCGGGGCTCGGACGCGGTGGCGCCCACCCAGTCCGCGGGGGGCGGCAGGGCCTGCCGGTCCACCTTGCCCAGGTGGGGCATGAGCGGCAGGCGCGGCAGCGCCACGAAGCGGTGCGGCACCATGTAGTCCGGCAGCACGACGCCCAGGTGCGCGCGCAGCGCGTCCAGGTCCACCGTGTGGCCCTCCTGCACGCTGTGGTAGGCCACCAGCAGGCCCGTCGTCTGGCCCTGCGCGTCCGTGTGCTCGAAGACCGTCACCGCCGCCTGCGCGACGCCGGGGTACGCGTACAGCGCCTGTTCGATCGCCTCCAACTCGATGCGGAAGCCGCGCAGCTTCACCTGTTGATCCATCCGGCCCAGGAACACGAGCGCCCCGTCCGCCCGCCGCGCCGCCTCGTCGCCGGTGCGGTACCACCGGGCGCCGTCCGCGTCCGTGGGGAAGCGCTCCCGCGTGCGCTCGGGCTGGTTGCGGTAGCCCTCCGCCACGCCCTCGCCGCCAATCCACACCTCGCCCGTCGCGCCCTCCGCGACGTCCCTCCCGTCCGGCCCCACCACGCGCAGCCGTACGCCCGGCAGCGCCTGGCCGATGGGTACGGGGGACTCGCCGCCCTTCACCCGGTACGCCGTCGCGCAGACCGTCCCCTCCGTGGGCCCGTAGGCGTTGAAGACGCGGCGGCCGGACGCGTGCCACCGCTCCGCGAGCGGCGCCGGGCAGCGCTCGCCCGCCATCACCACGCACGCCACGTCCGGCAGCGTGTCCACGTGCGGCCCCAGCTGCCCCAGCACCGACGGCGGCAGGCACAGGTGCGTCACGCGCTGCTGGCGCAGGTACTCCGCCATGCGCCGGCCGGGCAGCAGGTCCTCGCGCGTGCCCTGCACCACGGCGCCGCCCGCGAACAGCGTGGGGAACACCTCCCACACCGACGCGTCGAAGTTGATGCTGGCGAACTGGAGGTGCCGCGTGTCCGGCCCCAGGCCCAGCAGCGGCGCCACGCCGCGCACCAGGTTCGAAAGCCCCCGGAAGGTGCACACCACGCCCTTGGGCTCACCGGTGCTGCCGGAGGTGTAGATGAGGTAGGCGGGCCGGTCCGGCGGCGCGTCGATGGCGTCCGGGACCTCCGCGTCCTCCGCTTCTTCCACTGCCGCCGCGTCCGCCTCCAGGAAGGGCAGCGGTGAGCCCAGCCATGTTTCCAAGAGCCCCACGGAGACGCGGTGCATGCGCTGGGTGACGACGCCGCGCAGGCCCGCGTCGCGCAGGATGCGCAGGAGCCGCTCGTCCGGGAGGAACGGATCCAACGGCACGTAGGCCGCCCCCGCCATCCAGATGCCCAGGATGGCCGGGATGACCTCCGGCCCGGGCACCACCATCAACCCCACGCGGTCCCCGGGCTGCACGTTCCACTCGGTGCGCAGCCGGCGAGCCACCCGGGACGCCCGGCGCAGCAGCTCCGGCTGTTTCAGCACCGTGGCTCCGAAGGCGATTTCCGCGGTCGGGGGAAGACGCAGCGTGGACGGGGGGGCCATGGTGCATTCCTTGGATGTAGTCACTCGCGCGGCGGGGGACTCGCGCGTGAAAAGTCTAAAGACTGGCAGCGCCCGCGCAATACGTGGGAACCACGCGGTGATACACGCTGAGTCTTGATTGCGACACACGGGCTCGGGTCATCCGCGCCCCCGTCTCTCCCCGAGGACGTCCGCACCCTGCGTGTGTCATTCCTGTCTGGATATATCTTTGGAACGACGCGGGCGCGTATCACCACGCCGGTGTGACGGTGTCTGTCTTTTTCCCGTGGGGGTGTGCCGCTGGTGGGTGCGACCTGATTCGTCGGGGTGGCGCCGCACCCCCTGGCGCGCTGGATGATTCAGGCGGGCTGGGCTGTAGTGGAGGACCGGATGCCTTCGCTACGACACGCCTTCCTGCTCAACGCCGTGCGCGAGCTTGGCCGCTCGGTGCCGGACATCGCCCGGACGCGGGCCTCGTGGGACGCGTGCCTGGAGCGGATCCGCGAGGCGTGCACCACGACGCTGGGCATGGAGTACGACACGCTCGCCCGCTTCGACGCGCGCTCCGTCGTCAGCCTCTTCACCCACCCGGAGCAGGCGCGCATCCTCGCCCGGCTGGTGGATGAGCGGGCCCGCCTGTGCGAGGCCCACGGCCGGTACGCGGACGCGCTGGCGGACAGCGTCTACGCGGGCCAGCTCCTCATGTGTTCGCGCGCCCGCTTCGGCCTGCCCCGGGACGCCCGCGCCGCGGACGTCCTGGAGCGCGAGGCGGGGACGCCCTCGCCCCTGCCTCCTTTAGAAGAGTGACGCGAGGCCTCAGCCCGCCTTCACCTTCAGGACGACCTTGCCCACGGCCTGGCGCGACTCCAGCTCGCGCAGCGCCTGTGCCCCCTCCTCGAAGGGGAAGACGCGCCCCACCACCGGGTTGACGACGCCGCGCGCCGCGAGCGCCTCCAGGTCCTTCGCGATGGCGCCCGTCACCTCTGGCGCCTGCATCAGGAAGGAGCCCCACGCCACGCCCACCACGGAGACGTTGCGCAGCAAGAGCCGGTTCACGGCCACGGACGGAATCTGGCCGCTGGCGAAGCCCACCACCAGAAGCCGTCCCTCCGGCGCCAGCACCTTGAGGCTCTTGTCGAAGACGTCGCCGCCCACGGGGTCCAACACCACGTCCGCGCCCCGGCCGTCCGTGGCCTCGCGCACGCCGGCCTGGAAGTCCTTCAAGAGGAGCACGCCGTCCGCGCCCGCGCGCCTCGCCACCTCCGCCTTGCGCTCGTCGCCCACCACCGCCAGCACGCGCGCCCCGGCGCCCTTCGCCACCTGCACGGCCGCGGTGCCCACGCCGCCCGCCGCGCCGTGCACGAGCACCGTCTCCCCCGCGCGCACCTGCCCGCGCCGGTGCAGCGCGAAGTGCGCCGTGTGGTAGTTCATCACCACGCCCGCCGCCTGCTCGAAGCTCCACGCCTCCGGAATGGGGAAGGCCAGCTCCGGCGCCACCACGCAGGCCTCCGCGAAGCCGCCCAGCGTGAAGGAGAAGCCCATCACCCGGTCGCCGGGCTTCACCCGCGCCCCCGCCGGCGCGGCGCGCACCACGCCCGCCACCTCCACCCCCGGCACGAAGGGCACCTCCGGCTTCAGCTGGTACTGGCCGTGGGTGAGCAGCAGATCCGGGAAGCTCACCCCGGCCGCCACCACATCAATGAGCACTCCGTCCCCGGCCTCCGGCTCCGGGACGTCCACCATCTCCAGGCCCTCCGGTCCCGTCAGCCGCTGAAGCTGCAATGCGCGCATGTGCGTCGCCTCCCTTCGGCGGGACGCTAGCCCGCCCGCCCCGCCCCAAGGGGGCCCCTCCGTGTCGCCGGTGACACGGGACCCACCCGGGTCGGGAATAAATGAGACGGCAATTTCTCCCCGTCGTTCACTCATTGCACGCATCCGCCGACAGGTGCTTCAACCATGAAGTAACCGCCTTACCGGTTTGAAGCATCCACCCCGTTTCCGCCGGGTTGCGTGAGTCCCTCCGTCATTTCAAGCAGTTGCGAGATAATCTCGAAGTCTGAGAAACGACGTAAAGGTAGAATTCTCGCCTGTACTTGAAATACGCGCCTCTCTTGTGGCACAGTGTTTTCTAATCTTTCCCCTTAGGAGGATTACATGTACGAGAAGCGAGTATTCGGCGCCCTGGGTGCCGCAGCCCTGTCCCTGATGGTTGGCGCTTGCACTGACGGCGCCCCGGCCTCGAACACGGAGGACGCGAACGTCCAGAAGGCTTCCGCCAACCTGGCGGCGGGCCAGAAGGTCATCGCGGCGGACTCCGACGCGGTCCCCACCTTCCTCACCGGTTCCTTTGGTTCCGTTCCCGCTCCCTCGGCCATCCAGGGCATCGCGGCCCAGCAGCAGCTGGCGCCGGTGCTCGCGGGCGTGGCTCCGCTGTTCCGCCTGGACCCGAACGACCTGTTCCTGAAGAAGGCCTACGTCGGCTTCGACGGTGACACCCACTTCCGTTACGGCGTGACCAAGAACGGCATCGTCGTGGACGGCGCCGAAGTCCGCCTGCACGCCCGCAACGGCTCCGTGTTCGCGGTGAACACCAACGCCCGTGGCGACCTGAAGGCGGAGGCCAAGGCCTCCATCGCGTCCGAGGCGGCCATCGCGGCGGCCATCGGTGATCGCGGCTCCCCGGAGCGCGCGTCCTCCAACGCGGAGCCCCAGCTGGTCTACCGCCGCTCGGGTGACGAGCTCATCCTGTCCTACGTGGTCCGCGTCCAGGGCGAGCTGAAGGACAGCACCCCGGTGGATGACTCCGTGTACGTGAACGCCAAGACGGGCGACGTCTTCGAGCGCGTTCCGCACATCCACTCGGCGAAGAACCGCCAGGTCAACGACATGCAGCACCGCACGAACGTCCCCACGGGCGGCGTGCGCGCCCGGTGGGAGGGTGACCCGGCCCACGCCGACGCGGTGGTGAACAACAACTACAACCACCTGGGCACGGTCTACGACTGCTACCAGAACCTGTTCGGCCGCGACTCCATCAACAACGCGGGCGCGACGCTGAAGAGCTTCGTCCACTACAGCAACAACTACGTCAACGCCTACTGGGACGGCACCCAGATGGTGTACGGCGATGGCGACGGCGTGAACGCCTCCAACCTGGCGAACTCGCTGGACGTGACGGCGCACGAGCTGACGCACGCCGTGACGGAGAACGAGTCCAACCTCACCTACTCCGGTGAGTCCGGCGGCCTCAACGAGTCCCTGTCCGACATCTTCGGCGCGGTCTGCGAGTGGTACGGCAAGGGCAAGGTCATCGACGACGGCACCTGGATCGTCGGCGACGACGTCTGGACCCCGAGCATCCCGGGTGACGGCCTGCGCTACATGAAGAACCCCACGCTGGACGGGGACTCGCTCGACTACTACCCGGACTACGGCTCGGGCGTGGACGTGCACTACAGCTCCGGTATCTCCAACCTGGCGTTCTACCTGATGTCCGAGGGTGGCACGCACCCGCGCGCCAAGACGACCCAGGTCGTCACGGGCATCGGCTTCGAGAAGGCCGCCCGCGTCTTCTACAAGATCAACGCCGACCTCCTGGTCGCGTCCTCGAACTTCGAGGCGGCCAAGACGGCCTCCGAGCAGGCCGCGACGCAGCTGGGCTTCACCGCGGCGGAGATCGCCTCGGTGGGCAACGCCTGGAAGGCCGTGGGCGTGGGCGTGCCCGTGCCTCCTCCGGTCACCACGCCGATCGAGAAGGGCGTGCCCGTGACGGGCATCTCCGGCACCTCCGGCAGCAAGGTGTACTACTCCGTGACGATCCCCGAGGGCGCCACGGACGTGACCTTCACGCTGTCCGGTGGCACGGGTGACGCGGACCTCTACGTCCGCAAGAACAACGCCCCGACGGACTCCCTGTACGACTGCCGTCCGTACAAGTCCGGCAACAGCGAGGTCTGCGCCTTCCCGACCTCCGGCCCCAAGGGCATCTGGTACGTGATGATCAAGGGCTTCACGTCCTACGCGAACACCAGCCTGTCCGTGACCTGGAAGGGTGGCTTCGTGGACATCGGCAACGAGACCCGCATCGAGAACCTCTCGGGCGTGCCGGGCTCCGCGCAGACCTTCATCATCGACGTGCCCGAGTTCAAGAAGGACTCCGGCATCAACACCCTGTCCGTCGCCCTGGGCGAGGGTGAGGGCAACGCGGACCTCTACGTCCGCGCCGCCGCCGCCCCGACGCAGTTCGAGTACAACTGCCGTGGCGTGAAGGAGAGCGCGACGGAGAGCTGCATCCTGCGCAACATCCCGGCGGGCAAGTACTACATCACCGTGTTCGGCGTGCCGAGCCTGGTGGACACCACGGTCAACGGCTACATCAAGACCGTGCTCGCGGCCTCCTACAAGGTCCCGTAGTGCCTGAAGGCGCGGGGCGCGGCGAAGGTGCCGCGCTCCGTTCCTGAGACCCCGGGCTCCCGCTTCCTCGCGGGACCCGGGGTTCTTTTTTTGTCCCGTCACGGCCAACGACGGCGCTTCAGTGCGCCATGCCCGCCGCGCGCGCGGGTGTCAGGCGCATGGACTGGACACGGCCGTAGGTGAGCGAGCGCCACAGCCACTCCACCGGGCCGAAGCGGAAGCGCGCCAGCCACCAGTGGCTGAAGGCGAGCTGCCCCGCGAAGAGGACCGCGCAGAAGAGCACCGTGCGCGACGGCGGCGTGCGGGCGATGAGCCCCAGGCCCCAGCCGTCGTACAGGCAGAGGCTCATCACGGACTGCATGAGGTAGCTGGTCAGCGCCATGCGGCCCGCGGGCTCGAACACGCCCAGCACCTTGCGCCAGCGCTCCCTCTGGAAGAGCAGCGCGAAGGCGGCCGCGTAGCCCGTGCCCATGAAGAGGTAGCCCACGTCGCGCGGGGTGCGCAGCCACGCCAGCCACCCCGGCGGGCTGGCCACGCCCCGGTAGACGAGGTTGAGCACCAGCACGAGCAGCCCGATGGTGGTGCCCACCCCCAGCCCCCAGGCCGCCAGCCGCCGCAGCAGCGGGCGGTGGCGCTCCACGTCCTGGATGAGCCCGCGGCGTCCGGCCCACAGGCCCAGCAGGAAGCGGCCCAGGACGATGGACAGCAGCAGCGGGCGGCTGGGGTTGTTCATCCCCGCCCAGCCGAAGCGCACGTTGGCCCACTGGGTGGTCAGCACGGAGTCGCTGGACAGGCCGGCGAGGAACTCCGCGCGGTGGGCCGCCTCCGCGTCCCGCGTGGCCTTCTGGGCGCGCTCCGCCTCCGCCGCGCCGTGGAGCACCGCCGGGAGCACCCGCTGTCCGACGGTGAAGGTGATGGGAAACGCGAACAGGAGCACCGCTGCCCAGCGGAGCACCGCCTTGTCGGAGCACTTGCGGAACGGCAGCAGCATGAAGCCCACCACCGCGTACGTGGCGAGGATGTCCCCCACCCACACCCCGAACATGTGGACCAGGCCGATGCCCAGCAGCACGGCCAGCCGGCGCCGGTACACCGGCACGATGGACACCCCTCGTCCTTCCGCGCGCGTCAGCTGCAGCGCGAACCCCAGCCCGAAGAGGAAGGTGAAGAGGGTGACGAACTTCTGGTCGATGAGCAGGCCGAAGAGCGAGTTGACCGCGACGTCCAGCGGGGCGGCCCCCAGCGCCAGGGACTGCTCGCGCGGAAGGAGTATCCGGCCGTTGAACGAGGTCAGGCTGTTGGAGATGAAGACGCCCACCAGCGCGAAGCCGCGCAGGGCGTCCAGGGCGTGGACGCGCTCGGAGTGCTCGGTGGGACCTGCGGAGGGTGTTTCTGACATGCCGCGGACTACACGCTGGCGCCCTTGGCAGCGTCAAACGCGCCCCCTGTCCGGACCGCGGGCTTTCAGTGCGCCGCGGGCGCCTGGCTGGCGGGGGGGAGGCGCATGGGCTGGGCGCGGCCATAGGTGAGTGAGCGCCACAGCCACTCCACCGGACCGAAGCGGAAGCGCGCCAGCCACCAGTGGCTGAAGGCGACCTGCGCCGCGAAGACGCCCAGGCACAGCAGCACCGTGCGCGACGGCGGCGTCTGGCCCACGAGCCCCAGCCCCCAGCCGTCGTACAGCCACACGCTCACCGCGGACTGCAGGAGGTAGAGCGTCAGCGCCATGCGCCCCACGGGCGTGAGCACGCCCAGCACCTTGCGCCAGCGCTCCTTCTGGAAGAGCAGCGCGAAGGCGGCTGCGTAGCCCGTGCCCATGAAGAGGTAGCCCACCTCCCGCAGGGTGCGCATGCCCACCATCCACGCCGGCGGGCTGAGCAGCCCCAGGGGCCCGCCGCCGGGAGCATTCCGGTACATCAGGTTGAGCACCAGCGACAGGGTGGCGACGGCGCTGCCCACGGCCAGCCCCCACGCCATCACCCGGACGAGCAGCTTGCGGTGGCGCTCCACCTCCTCCAGCACCCGGTGGCGCCCGGCCCACAGGCCCAGCAGGAAGCGGCCCAGGATGATGCACAGCCAGATGGGGCGGCCCGGGTTGGGCAGGTTCTGCCAGGCGAAGACGGCGTTGGCCTGCTGCGACGCCACCACCGAGTGGCTGGACAGGCCGGTGAAGAACGCCGTGCGGTGCGCGGCCTCCACCTCGCGCGTGGCCTTGGCGGCGGCCTCCGCGGCCTCCTTGCCGTGCAACAGCTCCGGGCCGTAGCGCTGCGCGATGGACAGCGTGAGCGGCAGCACCACGAAGAGCACCGCCACCCAGGTGAGCACCGTCTTGTCGGAGCGCTTGCGGAACAGGAGCAGCACGAAGCCCACCAGCGCGTAGGTGCTGAGGATGTCCCCCACCCACAGCGCGAACATGTGCACCAGGCCCAGGCCCAGCAGCACCAGCAACCGGCGCCGGTACACCGGCACGATGGACGCGCCCCTTCCTTCCGCGCGCGTCATCTGCAGCGCGAAGCCCATGCCGAAGAGGAGGGAGAAGAGGGTGATGAACTTCTGGTCCACGAAGAAGGCGTAGAGCGAGTTGACCACCGTCTCCAGGGTGGACGCCGTCAGCGCCTTCGCCTGTTCGCGCGGCAGCAAGGAACGGCCGCTGAACCAGCTCAGGCTGTTGGAGACGAAGACACCCAGCAGTGCGAAGCCGCGCAGGGCGTCCAGCAGGTGCACGCGCTCGGAGGCTTCGACGGGACCGACGGAGGAGGGCTCGGGCATGGGGCGCCACTACACGCCCGCGTGCTCCGCACCGTCAAACGCCCGCGGTGGGACGCGGCCCGCATTGCGCCCGTGACTCGCGACGTCACAGCGGCGGGATGGATTTCTCCGGACCGGGCAGAACCTCGCGCAGGCAGCGCTCCAGGCCGCCCCGGTGGCGCCACTGCATGGGGTAGCCCAGGGAGACCTCCTCGAAGCGCACGCCGTCGCGCCACAGCGTGGAGGGCATGTGCAGGTGCCCCGTCACCACCACCTCCGCGCGGTAGCGCGTGTGCCAGTCCTCCGTGAGGCGCGTGCCGCACCAGATGGAGAAGCGCGGGATGCGCGGCAGGCGCACGTGTTCGTAGCGCAGCGGGTAGTGGTTGATGAGGATGGTGGAGCACCCGGGCGGCAGCCGCTCCAGCCGCGCGCGGGTGCGCTCCACGCGCGCGTGGCACCAGGCCTGACGGGTGGGGTACGGCTCCGGGTGGAGCAGCACCTCGTCCGTGCACATCAGGTCGTCCTCCCAGGCCCACTCCAGCGCCTTGTCCGCGGGCACGGTGTCCGGGCGGAAGGTGTAGTCGTAGCCCAGGAACATGGGGACGACGACGCGGTGCGGGCCCTCGCCCGGCCAGCGCGGATACGGGTCCTCCGGCGTGAGCGCGCCGTAGCGGTGGCACAGGTCCACCATGCGCAGGTAGCGCGCCTCGCCCTTCAGCGGCGGCTGTTCGGAGGGCATGGTCCACAGCTCGTGGTTGCCCGGTACCCAGACGACCTGGCGGAAGCGCGCGGTGAGCGTGCGCAGCATCAGTTCCATGTCCGCGAGCGTCTCGCCCACGTCTCCGCCGACGATGAGCCAGTCGTCCGGGCGCGGCGCGAGTGCCGCCAGCGCCTCGTGGTTCTCCTTGTGCCGCAGGTGCAGGTCGCTGATGGCGTAGAGCTTCATGGCGTGCGTGGGGAAGGCCCTACCTTAACGCGCACGGCCGCGCACGCCATGGGAACAGCCGGCCGTCAGCCCCGGCCGTCAACCCAACGACGCCAGGAGCGCCAGCACCTGCTGCGGCGGCGCGGCGCGGTCCATCCAGGTGATGCCCTTCTCCCGCAGCCCGCGCGACGGCGGCTGCGAGGTGTGCAGCGCGCAGGCGGCGCGCGGATGCCGGGCGCGCACGCACGTGAGCAGGCACAGCCCGTCGCCATCCGGCAGGCCCTGGCCGCTCACCACCACGGACGGCGGCGCTTCCCCCATCAGCCGCTCCGCTTCGCGCACGCCCTGGGCGAAGCGCTTGTCGCCGGGCAGATACCTGGCCAGCCGCCGCAGCGCCGCGAGCGCGCGTGGATCCGCGTCCACGAACAGGAAGCTGGGAGGGTTGGAGGGCTCTCGCATGAAGGCAGTGGGTGGTGCGGACAGGCTTGACGCAAGAGGTTGTGTCGCGAAAAGCCTACCCCGGAAGTTCTTGGAAGCCAACCTCTCAAGTCATATCGACATGGGCGAACCCGGTAGGTTAACGACCCCATGGAAAAGACCCTCGCATCCCGGCTCGGAGGTGCGGCCCGCGTCGCCCGCACCCGCCTGAACCTGACCCAGGCGGACGTGGCGGAGCGCATTGGCATCGCGAGTGAAGTCTATGGGCGTCTGGAGCGCGGGCACATGCTGCCCAGCATCCAGACCTTCCGTCGGTTGTGCGTGGTGCTGTCCATCTCCGCGGACGAGGCGTTGGGTCTGAAGCCGTCGCAGGACGTGAAGTGGGCCGCGGAGCCTCCGTCCGACTACGGCGAGTCCGCGGAATTGCGCCGGCTGTTGCGCCGCGCGAAGCAGCTGGACCGGGGCTCCATCCGCATCCTCAGCGTGCTGGCCTCGCAGTTCAAACCGCGCAGCTGAAGGCGCTCCGGCGCTCATCCGGCCTCCGCCGCGCCGTCCCAGCGCGACAGCCGCTCCCGCAGCTTCCGGACGGAGGGAAAGCCGTTGAAGAGCACCACCTGCGGGTGATCCTCCAGCACCTGCCGCTCCGCCGCCTCCTTCGCCAGCGCGCGGTCCACGCCCAGCAGCAGCCCCGGGTCGGGGCGCGCGCGCAGCTCCGCCAGCCGACGTGACAGCGGCGCCGCGTGCCACGGGTGGAACAGCTCCAGCGCGACCTGCTGGCCCGTCTTCTTGTGGCGGAAGGTGAGGTCGGGCACGCACAGGCCGGCGGCGCCGGTGTGGCGGGGCAGGGGCGTCAGGTCCAGCCCCCAGGCGTCATCCTCGAAGCCCTCCGCCAGCGCGGCCACCTCCGGGGGCACGTGCCCCAGCGCGGCGGGCAGCGGGGACACCAGCGGATCCTCGTGGGAGAGCTGGAGCGTGGACTTCTTGCGCGCGTCCTCCAGCACCGCGGACAGCTCCCAGCGCTCCAGGACGGGGACCACGGAGAGGAAGCTCGCCAGCTGCAGGCCGTACTTCTTCTGCAGGGACAGCATCGCGCCGGGGCCCTCGACCTCCAGGGACCAGTCCTCGCCGTCGCGCCGGACCTCCGCCACCAGGCGGCAGAACTTCAGCCAGCGCAAGAGCTTGCGCACGCGCAGGAGCTCCGGCGACCGGGCGCGCAGGGTGAGGCGCCGGGCGTTGAGCAGCGGCCCCTGCGCGAGCGCCAGGTTGTAGCGGTCCAGCAGGCCCTGTGGCGTGAGCGCCTCCCCGTCCCAGCCGAGCAGCTTCCGGTTGCCGGGCAGGTCCGAGTACAGCGCCTCGCGGGTGTCGGGGAGCGGTGCGCCCAGGGCCTCCGTGAGGCGCGCTTCGTAGGCCTCCAGGGTCGTGTCCGGAGTGAGGGTCCGCAGCACCTTCGCGCCCACCAGCAGCGTGCGCCAGCGCGCCTCCGTGGCGCCTTCACCGGCCTCGTCGAAGAGGAGCCGGTCGAGCAGCAGCTTCACCAGCCCGCGCGCGACCTTGGGGCGGCTGAACGCGCCGGCCTTGAGGCTGAAGGACTCCTCCACGTCGTCGCGGCTCTGGCCGCGAAAGGCCTCCGCGTCCGCGAGCAGCTCCTTCGCGAGCGCCTGGAGGGACGGGTCGTGCGTCTTCACGAAGGACGGACGCAGGATGCCTTCGCGCACGCGCGAGGCGAGCAGCTCACGCGTCAGCATCGGGAGGGCCCTCCGGTTCCTGGTAGGCGCGGTGCTGTCTGCGCCGCTCGCTGATGCCGCTCTCCGCCGTCTGCGCGGAGCAGACCTCGTACAAGAGGGCGCGCTTGCCGGGGCGCTTTCGCAGGATGCGGCCCAGGCGCTGGACGTGTTCGCGCACGCTGCCGCTGCCGCTGAGCACCACGCCCACGCGGGCCTCGGGCACGTCCACGCCCTCGTTGAGCACCCGGGAGGTGAGCAGCACCGGCAGCTCCGCGCTGGCGAACGCGGCCAGCAGCGCCTTGCGCTCCGGCAGCGGCGTGTGGTGCGTGAGCGCGGGCAGCAGCAGCTTGCGCGCCAGCGTGTAGACCGTCTCGTTGTCGTCCGTGAAGACGATGACGCGGTCCTCGCGGTGCTCCAGCAATATCTTCCAGAGCGCGTCCAGCTTGCCGCTGGAGGTGAGCGCGATGCGGCGCTGCTCCCGGTAGCCCCGGTACGCCGCGCGCCCCTCGTCGCTGCGCTGGCTCTGCGCCAGGAAGCGCGCCCAGCCTTCGGGTGACGCGAGCGGCACGCCCAGCCTCCTCACGAACGTGAGGTAGCGGCCTCGCGCCTCGTCGTAGCGCGTCTTCTCGTCGGGCGTCAGCGGCACCTCGATGCGGCGGACCTCGTAGGGGGCCAGGTATTGCCCTTGGAGCTCGTCGATGCCCGTGCGGTGCACCAGCGGGCCCAGGAGTTCCTCGCACACGCGCTCGCCGCCGTCCGCGCGCTCCAGCGTCGCGGTGAGCCCCAGCCGGTAGGGCGCGAGCGTCCCCTCCGCGATGAAGCGGTAGCTGGGCGCGGGCAGGTGGTGGCACTCGTCGCAGATGAGCAGGCCGAAGCGGTTGCCCGTGAACTCCATCTGCATGGCCGCGGAGTCGTACGTCGTCACCGTGAGCGTCTGGCGGTCGTTGACGCCGCCGCCCACCATGCCCACCGGGCCGGAGAAGTGCTTCGCGAGCACGCCCTGCCACTGCGCCATCAAGTCCAGCGTGGGCACCACCACCAGCGTGGGCCGCTTCACCCACGCGATGGCCAGCACCGCCAGCAGCGTCTTGCCCGCGCCCGTGGGCAGCTCCACCAGCCCCCGGCCCCCCGCGCGCGTCCAGGCCTCCAGCGCCGCGCGCTGATGCGGGAACGGCTCGATGGGGACGGTGAGGGGCAGCTCCACCGGCTCGAAGCGCTTGGCCCGGTCCTCGTAGGGCAGCCCGCATTCGCGCAGGCGCAGGACGACGTCGCGGTAGTGCAGCGCGGGCGCGCGGAAGACGCCCGTGCGCCCGTCCTTCTGGAAGAGCGCGTGCAGGCGCGCGTCGTCGGGCAGCGTCGGGGCCACCAGCGTGCCGCTGTCGTAGTGCAGCTCGGTGGCGGGGGAGGGCAGGGGCTCGATGGCGGACGCTCGGGACTCGGGGAGCCGACGTGGGGGGAGACTCGCGCGGGGAGGGAAGTAGCGGGTTGGAAGGCGCTCCGCCACTGTGGCCCGCACGGCGGGAAGAAGCCACGGGCGCGAACGATTGGCTGCCTGGAGGCACTGCGTGCCTTCTGGACGCGGGATGGATTGCTTTGAGGGGGGGCCGGGCGTTACCTGCTCACCCCATGGCCTGGACCTGCCCCGCCGCTGCTCGCCGTGTTCCGCCCGCCGGCTGGAGGCCCGTGTCCTTCCGGGCATCGCGCTGATGCGGGTCCTGGTCGTCAGCCCGCATCCGGCGTCCCGCGCGCTGCTCAGCCGCTTCCTGGACGCGGAGCCGGACGTGGAGGTGTCCGCCACGGGCGAGCCCGATGACGCCTTCGCCTCCATCAAGGAGAACAAGCCCGCGCTGGTGGTGGTGGACCTGCGCCGCCCGGACGAGGACCACCCGCTGTTCCTGGGGCTCTTGCGCAAGCGGCATCCGTCGCTGCCGGTCATCTCGCTGGTGCCCGGCCGGCTGCGCATCTTCGACGGCCGCTCCGAGCGCGTGCGCGAAGCCCATGGCGACACCGCGGAGGCGCTGCACCACCTGATGGGCTCCGTGCTCCAGGCCACGCGCGACCTCTTGGCCCAGCACCTGCTGCGGATGTTGCGCCCGCCGGTGGGCCGGGCCTGAGGCGCTGCCGTGATTACAGGCGCAGCCGGTAGCCCACGGCTACGAGCACCGCGCCCGCGTTCACGTCGCCGGTGGTGAGGAAGTCCACCGGGGCGAAGTGGTATTTCGCCTCCAGGAAGGCGCCGCCCGGACCCAGCGGCAGCTCCGCGCCCGCGAGCGCCTGGAACCCCAGCCCGCCGCCGCTCTCCGACGCGGTGCTGTCGAACGATTCCACCGTCGCGCGGTGCAGGTACAGGCCGGGGCCCGCGCCCACGTAGGGCGTGAGCGGCCCGAGCGCGCGCGGGAAGCGGAACACGGCGGACAGCTGGATGGCCACCTCGCGCTCGGCGAGCGTGTACGGCGACTCAATCGGCTGACCCAGGTTGTCCAGCTGGGGCCCGCGCAGCGTCCCCGACGTCGAGGGCCGGTGGTAGTTCACCTCCAGCACCAGCGCGAGGCGCCGCTGGAGCAGGGGCGTGAGGTAGCCCACCTCGCCGCCCAGGAAGAGGTCGCCGCCGAGCGACGTGACGGGCTTGATGAAGCCCACCTTGGGCGCGATGAAGATGGGACCTCCGTTGTCCTTCTTGGAGGAGGGAGCGGCGGCCAGCGCCGCGACCGCGAGCAGGGCGAGGGCGTTCATGGGGAGACGGTGAAGCCGGAGGACGCGGGGATGGTTCCGAAGGCGCCGCTGGGGTCCGCGACGATGAGCCCGTAGGTGCCGGGCACGATGCCGCCGGGACACGTGGGACCCGTGACGGGCGGCGTGTCGAAGCCGGAGCAACTGGGCACGGTGGCCTTGAGCTGCGTCGCGGAGACGTAGGTCACGTCGTACAGCGGGATGTTCACCGTCTGGCCGGGATCCGTCTTCACGGGCGCGACGAGGTACACGTCGTGGTCGCCGGGCGTGAAGGGCGCCGAGCCGCTGGACGCGGGGTTGGTCAGGGTGATGGTCGTGTCACTGGTGGCGGGCCCGCTGCGGGGCGCCACGGTGAGGGTCCCCAGCCGCGGATAGGCGACGGTGAGGGCCTGGGGCCGGGTGGTGGCGCAGCCCTCGGGGTTGGTGAGGGTGAGCGCGTAGGTGCCCTCCGGCGTCGCGGGGGGCACCTCGGCTTCGATGCGCGTGTCGGAGACGACGGTGAGGGTGAAGAGGGGCCGGTCCTCTTCGCCTTCGCGCTGAAGGACGATGAGCGGCAGCGCGTCCGCGCGGAAGCCGCTGCCTTCGATGACGAGGGGGCTGCCGGCGCTGTAGTGGAAGCCCTGGGGCGCGGTGATGTTCGTGATGACCGGCGGCGGCACGACGCGCAGGCCGTCCTCGAGTTCGGAAGTTCCGCCGAGGGGGTTCGTCACGGCGACGGTATAGGCGCCGGGGGGCAGCACGTTCGATGGGGTGCTGTCGCGGGTGGGCAGGTCCATCCGCATGAGCTCGGTGCGCGCGAAGAAGAGGTGGTCGGCGGGGAGCGTGTAGTCGCTCGGGCCGCTCAGCGAGACCTGGGGTAGCTCCACGGAGGGCGTGTCGGTGAGCGCGTCGCGGGGCACGGGGGTGAAGCGGCTGCCGATGAGCTCCAGGCGCCATCCCGCCGAACCGCCTCCGGCGTTGCAGACGCGCGCGGGGGTGACGAGCCGCTGCAGCGGATTGATGAGGCCCTCGAGCTTCGGGGTGGTGCCTTCGGTCGATTCAGAGCAGGCGACCAGGCTGAGCAGTGCGGCGGCGACCGGAAGGCGCACGGGTTCCTCCATCATCCCGTCAACAAGGCTGTCACACGTTAGGCCGACGCCCGGAAGGGTCAGGAGTTTTTTCCGGCTCCGCGCCCACAGCCGTGCCCGTTCCGCCAGGTCGGATGAATCAAGTTGCTGATATTGCAGGGGAATATCCCGGCGAGAGGCGTCGGCACGGCGAATGCTAATGCTCCCCGGCAGCAGGGACGGGCAGCACGGCGGGGGGGACGGAGTCGGTGGGGGGGAAGCCGCACTGCTTCAGGGGGAACAGGGCGGGACGGGGTAGCACGCAGGACGGGGCAGGGCGGGACGGGGCAGCAAGGGCGGGACGGGGTGG